>DATJRX010000016.1:0-41637 GCA_035504395.1 Thermoplasmata archaeon
GGTGGCGTGGTACAACGAGGACCGACCTCACCTGAGCCTGAACTTCGAGCACGCCGAGACCCCCCTCCACGCCTTCGTGCGGAAGCTGCCCCCCGCCGCTCGGGCCCGACATCTGAACGCGCACCCGGAGGACCAGGTCCCGCGATGAAGCACACCAAGTGGGCAGGGAAGATCCGCCGAGAGCAACTGCTTTCAGGACATCACACTCGGTCCCGGGGGAGCGAAGGATAAAGCGGCGCGATAGGTCGCTCGGGACGTGCCCCGGCGCGACCTTCCGATCGCGATCCTCGCCATCGAGGGGACGAACTGCGACGCGGAGCTGAAGGTCGCGCTCGACGCCCTCGGCGCGCGGGCCGAGATCGTCCACCTGAAGCAGCTCGAAGGGCGCGAGGTCGAGCCGTCGGAGCGCCGTCGCCTGCACGACTACGTCGCGCTGTTCGTGCCCGGCGGCTTTGCCGCCGGCGACTACGTGCGCGCCGGCGCGATCCTCGCGGCGCGGACGCGCGCCGCGATCGGTCCTGAGCTCGAGGAGTTCGTACGCTCGGGACACGTGGTCGGAGGGATCTGCAACGGCTTCCAGGTCGTCGTCGAGCTCGGCCTATTGCCGGGTCGGCCCGGAGGGCGCCTCGGGCCTCCCGACGCGGCCCTGCTGACCAACGATTCGGGCCGGTTCGAGTGCCGGCCGACGTTCGTCGCCTGGGACGGCGGGGCGTTCCCCCCCCTGAAGGGGCTCGAAAAGGGCGCTCGGTTCATGTTCCCGTCGGCCCACGCCGAGGGGAAGCTGGTGCTGGGCGGAGACCGCCCGGTCCGGCTGCGCGAGCTCGCCGAGTCCGGCCAGGTCCTCTTCCGCTGGGTGGCGCCGGACGGCGGCGTTCCCGCCTACCCCTGGAACCCGAACGGCTCCGAAGGGAACGTCGCGGGCCTCACGAATCCCGAGGGGAACGTCTTCGGCCTGATGCCCCATCCCGAGCGCTCGTTCTTCCGGGCCCAGTACCCGGACTGGACCCGCCAGGGGGCGGCGCAGGGGTTCGGGGACGGTCGACGGTTCCTCGAGGCGATCGTGCGCCACCTCGACCGCGCGGGCTAGCCTGAGGCCGGGGCCGCGGAGAGCTCCCACACCGCGAGGGTCTCCCCCTCGAGCACTCTCCGCGCCGCGACCCGCTGGCGACCCCCTCGTTCGATCCACCCGCGGCGGACCGCCTCGAGTGCCTCCGGCCGCTGGACCGACGAGACCAGGACGAATGCCGTCCCGTGGGGCGCGAGGTGCCGGGGCAGCTCGTCCAGGATGCGGGCGGTGACCCGGACCCCGTCCGCGCCGCCGTCGAGCGCGAGGCGGTCCGCCGGTTCGGGGTCGACCTCAGGGTCCGGCGTGGGCAGGTACGGCGGGTTCGCGAGGATCCGATCGAACCGGCCGAGCCCCCGGGCAAGGTCGGTCCGCACGACCTCGACGGCGAGCCCCGCGCGGGCGGCGCGGGTCCGAAGCCACGCGAGCGCCGCCCGGTTGCGGTCGGTCGCGACCACGCGCGCGCCGGCCCGGGCCGCCCGCAGCGCCGCCTCGCCCGCGCCGCTACCGATCTCGAGGAAGCGCGAGCCCGCCGGCACGTCGGCGAACGGCAGGAGGAGGCGGGAGTCCTCCCGCGGCGGATAGACGCCTCTCGGGGGCGGTCCTACCATCGAATCCATCGGAACGAACGGCGTGCGAGGCCGACGCGCGGGGATACGCTCTTAACGCATATCGGCCTTAAAGGGCCCATTAGCTGAGGGCCATGCCGCGTCGCCTCTCTCCACCGGTGAAGATCGGCATTACGGGTCTCCCGGGGTCGGGCAAGACGCAGACCCTGCTCCGCATCATCCAGCTGCTGGAGGAGGAGGGCGTCAAGGTCGGCGGCATGGTGACGGAGCCGATCGTGGAGCGGCAGCGGCGCAGCGGCTTCCAGATCACCAACTGGCTCACGAAGGAGCACGAGGTGTTCGCGCACGAGGGCCTCAAGTCGCGGATCCGTTCGGGGCGCTACGGGGTCAACCTCGCGGCCCTCGAAGGGCTCGGGACCCGCGCGCTCGCCGAGGCCCGGGACGAGGCCGACGTGATCGTCATCGACGAGGTCGGCAAGATGGAGGTCGAGAGCGAACCGTTCACCCAGGCGGTCGTCGAGACGCTCGACGCGAAGAAGTCGATCGTGATGACCCTCCACAAGAAGTCGCGGAACCCGCTGCTCCAGGACATCCGACGGAGGGACGAGCTACGGCTGCTCGAGGTAACGCCGATCAACAAGAACCTCCTCGCGTTCAAGATCGTCCACCTGATCACCGGACGCTCGCACTAGTCGAGCGCGCCGAGGGCGGGACGACCCTCCGTCTCCCGGACGCGCCCCCCGGGCGAGGGCCGCGACCGCGCTCGGCCGTCTTCTACAATCCGGCGATGGCGCCGGACCGCGACCTCGAGGTCGCGTACGTCCGGGCGTGGGCGCCCGGCGCGCACCGCTCGCTCGAGGGATGGGACATGCTCGCCGCGAGCGGCGTGCGGGGCCTCAGGGTGCTGCACGAGACCGACGCGTTCCACGGCCTCCTCCTCACCGAGGCGAATCCGGCCGCGGCGGAGCTCCTCGCGAGCAATGCGGCCCGCTTCCCCGGGGCCCGGGTGGAGGCGCGGGACGCCCGGGCGCCGTCCGAGGGCCGGTTCGACCTGGTCGACCTCGACCCGTACGGCACGCCGGTCCCGTTCCTCGAGGCCGCGCTCGCCGCCGTCCGACCCGGCGGGACGCTCGCGGTCACGGCCACGGACATGATGGTCCTGGCTGGCGTGCAGCCCGGCGCCGCCGAACGCCGCTACGGTGGGCGTCCGGTCCGGGGGCGACTGGGACCCGAAGGCGGGCTCCGGCTGCTGCTGGCCACGGTCGCGCGCGCGGCGGACGCCCGCAGGCTCCGCGTCCGCCCGCTCCTCGCGTACAGCCACGATCACTACGTCCGTGCCTACCTCGAAGTGCGGCCGGCCCCCGACGCGGGCGGGCCGGGTCCGATCGGACCGCTCGGGGGCGCCGGGTACGACGGGCCGCCCCTGGGAAGCGACGGGGTGTTCGGACCCATGTGGCTCGGCCCCCTGCTCGATGCCGACGTGGTCGGGCGCCTGCTCCCGCCGCCGGGGGCGGCCGACCCGCCCGGGACCGCCCGCTGGATCGCGCGGTTGAAGGAGGAGGTCGCGGCCGACGTGCCGTTCTACTACGAGGCGAACTCGCTCGCCCGCGCGTTGGGGCTAACGCATCCGCCGCCGATCGAGTTCTTCCTGTCCGCGCTGCGCGGCGCCGGGTTCCGAGCCGCGCGCACCCAGGCTCGACCCGAGGGGTTCCGGACCGACGCCCCCCGCGCGGTGGTCGAGACGGCCGCCCGCCGGGGCTCCGATCAGTCCCAGAACGCCCGCGTCCGCGCGTAGCTCCGCTCCGCGCGCAGGATCTCCGTCAGGAACGCGTCGTCGTCCCGGTAGAGGCGCATCAGGAGGCGGCGCGCGGTCTCGGGGCCGATCCCGCGCGCCGCGAGGGCGAGGAGCGCTCGCTCGCCGTAGTGCGCGAGGAGCTCGGCGGTCGTGTAGCCGCTGCGCACGAGGCTCTCGAGCTCGGGCGACGTCGCGCGCTCGCGGCGACGGCCGCGCGCCTTCGCCGCTTCCTTCGGCCTCCACTTCGCCTTCGCGTAGCGGGAGAGGCGTTGGATCTCGTCCGCCCGCCGGGGCGAGAGGACCGCCGAGAGCGAGCCGTGGCACAGGAGGCACCGGCTGCCGCCCTCGCTCCGGTAACGGGCGGGCGTCGTGGACCGGACGAACCCGCAGCGGAGGCAGACGAGCTCGAGCGTCTCCTTCTCGAGCCGCTCGCGGACGGCCTTGAGGAGCGTCGGCGGCGGGGCGTCCGGGAGCGTCCGCCAGTTGATCCGCTCGAGCGGGCCGTCGGTCAGTCCCGAGGCGGGCGTCGCTACGACCTCGATCTCCCCCGCGCCGATCCGGCGCAGCACCTCCTCGCCGTGGGCGAGATCGAACCGGTCGTGCAGGGTCTTCTCCAGCACCTCGGCGCCGAGCGGCGAGGTCCGCGCGGCCTCGAGCAGGGGATCGAGCGCGCGGAGGTCGCGCGGGTCGGCGGACTCGGGGAGAACCCCGAGCTTCCGGGCGACGGCGAGGAACACCCACCGGTACTCGAGCCCCGAGGGTACCAGTCGCTCGACCAGCGGCCGCAGCGTCGCGGGATCGATCCGGGTCGCATCGACCAGGGTCGCGTCGTCCGCAGCGATCGGGAGCTCGAGCACGAACCAGGTCGGCTCGACCGCGGCGACCACGACGCGGCCCCCCAGTCGGGCGGTGAGCAGCCCGGCGGTCGCGAGGGCCAGCGTCTCGTTGGTGCGTGTGCCGAAGCACGCGCCGTAGACGACGACCCGGCCGCGCGCGGTGACCGTGACGCGACGGTCCGTGGGGAGGGCGCCGGCGGCGAGGGCCGCGGTGCGGCGCTCCGCCAGCCGGGCCCGGTCCGCCGCGGACAGGGGATACTCCTCGAACCCCCCCTCGCGCCGGAGCCGCCCGATCTCCTGCGCGACGTCGAACGGGACGGGCAGGTCCTCGCCGGCCCAGCGGGGCTCGCGCCCGATCTCGTTGACCGTTTCGACCAGGAGCTCGCCGTCCCGGTACTCCACGACCTTCCACGTCCGTCCGTGGAGGAGGAAGATCTCCTCGGGCTCCGCGAGGATCTGGGTCAGCACGAACCGCTCGTCGAGCGTGCCGATCACCCGGCGCGTGGCGATGTCGCGGAGCCGGTAGGTCCGCTCGTCCGGGATGAGCGAGAGCGACGCGTAGAACCGATGGAGCGTCGCCCGGCCCGACGTGAGCCGGTCCGCCGAAGGACGCGCGAGCCGGAGCTCCACGAGGTAGTCGATGAGCTCCCGCCACTCCCCGTCGGAGAGATCGGCGACCGGGGCCGCCGCCCGCAGGATCGCGACGAGCCGTGCCGGGTCGACCGACCCCTCCGCGCGCAGCGTTGCGACGATCTGCTGGGCCGCCGCGAGCCGGTTGCGGGTCCGCCAGCTCGCCGGTTCGACCTCGCCCCGGTCGGCCCGGCGCGCGAGGACGGCCGCCTCCTCGAGGTCGTCGTCGTCCAGCGAGAGCACGGTCCCGTGGATCGTGCGATCCGCCCGGTGCCCCGATCGCCCGATCCGCTGAAGGAGCCGCCCGACCTGGTGGGGCGATCCGAACTGGACCACGTGGTCGATCACGCCGATGTCGATGCCGAGCTCGAGGGACGACGTCGCGACCAGCGCCCGCAACTGGCCGTCCCGGAACGCCCGCTCCGCGTCCTCCCGGACCTCGCGGGAGAGCGATCCGTGATGCACCGCGATCGCGAGATCGGGCGCGAGCCGGTGAAGGCGGGCCGCCAGCCCCTCGGCCGTGGGACGCGTGTTCACGAAGACGAGCGTCGTCCGGTGCGATCGGATCTCGTCCTCGACCGCCCGGAGCCCGGCGAGCAGCGGGCCGTCCGCCTTCAGCTCCTTGACCAGCGGGGCGTCGAGCGGCGGACGGTCCTGCGAGGGGCGCTGCGCCGTCAGGACGAGGTCCCGCGGTTCGCGCGCGATGCGGACCTCGACCCGCCGGGGCTCGGGGGCGAGGAACCGGGCGATCGCCTCGGGATTCCCGACCGTCGCCGAGAGCCCGATGCGGCGGACCTTGCGACCGGTCCAGGCGTCGAGCCGCTCGAGCGTGAGCGCGAGCTGCGCGCCGCGGTCGGAGCCCACGAGTTCGTGGACCTCGTCGACGACGACGGCGCGGACCTCCCGCAGGCCTTCCCGCAGACGACGGCCGACCAGCAGGATCTGGAGGGTCTCGGGGGTCGTGAGGAGGACGTCCGGCGGCGACCGCGACTGCGCGAGACGGGCGGCCGCCGTCGTGTCGCCGTGACGGACCGCGGCGGTCAGTCCGACCTCGCGGGCGAGGGCCGTCAGGCGGTGCTCCAGGTCCCGGTTGAGCGCCCGCAGCGGCGTGACGTACAGCAGCGAGATCGGCGGCGACGGCTCGGCCAGACGACGGGAGAGGAGCGGCAGGATCGCCGCCTCGGTCTTGCCGGTGCCGGTCGGCGAGATCAGCAGGGCGTCGGCGTCGCCCCGCAGGACCGGGGCCGCGAGACGCTGGATCTCGGTATAGGAACGGAACCCCCGCCGGCCGACGGCCTCCCTGAGCCGGGGGTCGAGCCCCTCGAGCGGGGGCGCCGAGTCGATCGCCATGAGCCTCGGGCGAACCAGCCGGACCGGGCGGAAAGGCGTGACGGACGGGCTACGGGTGCGCGCCCGGCTCGAGGTCGAGCATCCGGAGCCCCCAGCTCTCGTTGAGGGGCCGCCCGAACGCGCGGCCGGGGAACACCTGGATCCCGATCTCCTGCAGGACGCCCACCGTCGCCCGCATCAGATGGCCGCCGACGAGCCGGTGGTCCGGGCCGGCCACCGCGCCGTGGAGGTGGATCGAGGGGGCCCCGTCGACCTCGGCGATCGATCCGTGCAGCGCCACGACCTCGTGGGGCACCCGGAGCTCCTCGGGCTGGTACTGCGTTCCGTCCCAGTACCCGAACGTCGCGGTGCGGAACATCCCGATGCCGAAGAGGATCGCGCCGGCCCGGACCTTCTGCTCGCGGGCGAACGTCGAGAGCGCCTCGAAGAGGTCCTGCCCGTCGTCGAGCCTCAGCATCCAGCGCTCCCCCTCGCGGATCGCCTGCATCGCCCGGGTCCGGAGCCGCGGGACGCCAAATCGGTTGTGGCCGCGGCGACCGTCCTCGGCACGCCGCCGGTCGGGGCGTTCCGCGATCCCACGGCCCAAACGGTTTAGCCCGGCGCAACGTAGGAACGGATTCCATGCTCGCGGACCGCGTCGCCCCCGGGCCGCCTCGGCCGGAGGCGGAGATCGTCGCCTCGATCCGGGCGGGCGGCCCCGGCCTGGTCGCCTTGTCCGGAGGGGTCGACTCGGGCGTGGTCGCCGCCCTGGCGTACGAGGCCCTCGGCCCGAACGCGCTCGCGGTCACGCTTGGAGGTCCGGCCGTCGCGCGGTCGGAGGTCGATCGCGCCGGCCGGGTGGCCCGGGCCATCGGGATCGCGCATCGGGTGGTCGAGATCGACCCGATCGCGCGGCCCGAGTACCGGGCCAACCCGTCGAACCGGTGCTACTTCTGCCGGTCGGTGGAGACCGACGCGCTGCGCCGCGTCGGCGCCTCCCGCGGGATCGTGCAGTACCTCGACGGCGTCCATCTCGACGACCTCCACGACGACCGCCCCGGCCTCCGGGCCATGGACGAGGCGGGATTTGTCCACCCTCTCGCCCGCGCGGGCTGGACGAAGGACGACGTGCGCGCGGCCGCCCGTCGGAGGGGGCTCCCGAACTGGGACGCTCCCTCCGACGCCTGCCTCGCCTCGCGCGTCGCCCACGGCGAGCCGATCTCGCGTGAGCTCCTGGCTCGGGTCGAGGCGGCCGAGTCCTGGCTCCGGTCGGAGGGGTTCCGCCGCGTGCGCGTCCGCGCGCGCGGCGGAGCGGCCCGGGTCGAGGTCGACCCCGACGAGGTCGCCCGTCTCCTCGAGGCGCCGCGCGCGGCGCGGGCGCGTGCCGAGCTCGGCCGGCTCGGCTTCGCACCGGTCGAGCTCGACCCGGCGGGCTATCGGGCCTCGCGCCGGGCGGGACCGGGGTCGCCGTGACGCGTCCGACCCCGGCCCCCGCCCCCCTCCCGGGGCGATTCCAGCTCGAGACCGACCTCGTGCCGCAGGGGGATCAGCCGAAGGCGATCGACGAGATCGTGCGGCGCGTCGGCCAAGGCGAGAAGTACGTCACGCTGCTCGGCGTCACCGGCAGCGGCAAGACGTTCACGATGGCCCACACCATCGCGCGGCTCCAGCGGCCGACGCTGGTCGTGAGCCCGAACAAGACGCTCGCGGCCCAGCTCGTGAGCGAGTTTCGGGCGCTGTTCCCCCACAACGCGGTCGAGTACTTCGTGAGCTACTACGACTACTACCAGCCCGAGGCGTACGTTCCCCAGATCGACCTCTACATCGAGAAGGACGCCTCGATCAACGAGGAGATCGACCGGCTGCGGCACCGGGCGACGCAGGCCCTGCTCACCCGCCGCGACGTGCTCATCGTCGCGTCGGTGAGCTGCATCTACGGGCTGGGCTCGCCCGAGGACTACCGTTCCTCGGTCCTCGATCTGTCGGTCGGCCCGTCGATCGGGCGCCAGGCGCTCCTCGAGCAGCTCGTCCGGATGAAGTACCAGCGCAACGACATCGAGCTGAAGCGCGGCCGTTTCCGGGTCCGCGGCGGCACGATCGACGTGATGGGTGCCGGCGAGACGATCCACCGGATCGTGCTCGACGGCAGCTCGATCTCGGCGATCGCCGAGCTCGACCCGGTCACGCAGGAGGAGATCCGCGAGCTCCCGCGGCTCATGATCTTCCCCGCCACCCACTTCCTGACCGTCGACGAGCGCCTCCGCGGCGTCCTCGCCGAGATCGAGCGCGAGAAGGAGGCGCGCGTCGCCGAGTTCCAGCGCGCGGAGAAGATCGTGGAGGCGCAGCGCATCGGGGGGCGGGTCGACTACGATCTCGAGATGATCCGGGAGACCGGGTACTGCTCGGGGATCGAGAACTACGCGCGCTACTTCTCGGGGCGGCGCCCCGGCGATCCTCCGTACACGCTCCTCGACTTCTTCCCGGACGATTTCCTCGTCTTCCTCGACGAGTCGCACGTGACCGTCCCGCAGCTCGGCGGGATGTACAAGGGCGACCGCAGCCGGAAGGACAACCTCGTGGAGTTCGGATGGCGGCTCCCGTCGTGCCGGGACAACCGGCCGCTCAAGTTCCCCGAGTTCCTCGAGCACGTTCCCGAGCTCATCTTCGTCTCGGCGACGCCGGGTCCGTTCGAGCGGAAGGTGTCGAAGGGGGTCGTCGAGCAGATCATCCGTCCCACGGGGCTCGTCGATCCGCCGATCGAGGTCCGCCCGCTCAAGGGCCACATCGCCGACCTCATGGTCGAGCTTCGGGCGTGCATCGCCCGCGGCGACCGGGCCCTCGTCACGACCCTGACGAAGGCGACCAGCGAGGAGCTGTCGAACTACCTCACGAACCAGGGGTTCCGGGTCCGCTACCTCCACTCGGACGTCGAGACGCTGAAGCGCGTCGAGATCCTCCGCGACCTGCGGATCGGACGGTACGACGTCCTCGTCGGGATCAACCTGCTCCGCGAGGGACTCGACCTCCCCGAGGTGAGCTTCGTGGCGATCCTCGACGCCGACAAGGAGGGGTACCTCCGCAGCGAGACCTCGATCGTCCAGACCGCCGGCCGCGCGAGCCGGAACCTGGAGGGCAAGGTCGTCCTCTACGCGGACCGCACGACCGGTTCGATGTCCCGGGCGATCGCGGAGATGGCCCGGCGCCGCGCGAGCCAGGTCGCGTTCAACGCGGAGCACGGGATCGTGCCCGAGACGGTCGTCAAGGAGGTGCGCGCCCTCCTCTCGCCCGAGGAGGAGGTCCCGTCGGGCGACCTCTCGACCGCCGGGCTCGGCAAGAAGTGGAAGGCGCGGATGCCCCTCCTGCTCGCGAACCTGGAGGAGGAGATGCGCCTCGCCGCCGAGCGGCTCGACTTCGAGGAGGCGGCCCGGATCCGCGATCGCATCCGCGAGCTGAAGCGCGGAACGACGCCCGCGTCCGGTCGTCGATCCCCGGCCGCAGCCTAGGGACGCGCTCCCGGGCGCTCTTAAGGGCCCCGCGGCGTGGCCGCGGCGGTGTCCGCCCGACGGTCCGCGTCCGCCGCCCGCGCCGGTCTCGCCGCGCTCCGCCGCTCGGGGGCCGTGAGCGACCTGCTGTTCCTCTACGAGCTCGAGACGCGGGAGATCGGCCAGCTCCGCACCGTCGCCGACCGGCTCGGCCTCTCCGTCCAGGCCGCGTCGCACACCCTGCGCAGCCTCAAGCGGCGCGGGCTCGCCGAGCTCCGCGGAGGACGGTATCGGGCGACCGTCCGCGGCATCGACTGGCTGCACGGGACCCTCGGCGGCGCCCGCGACGACCTGGCCGAGCGGCTCGACCGCCTCCACATCGTGCGGACGACCCGGGCGATCGCGGCCGACGCGGTGCGCCGGGGCGATCCCGTCGCGCTCGAGCTCAAGGACGGCATCCTCTTCGCCCGGTCCGGCGCCGGCGTCGGATCCCGGGGCCGCGCCCAGACCGCGGCCGGCCCGGGCGAGCTCGTCGAGGTCGGCGAGCTCGAGGGGATCGTGCCGCTCCCGCGAGGACGCGTGCGCGTGATCGCGCTCCCGTCGTCGCGCGTCGCCGATCCGCGTCTCCCCGCGGAGGTGCGCCGCTCCGTCGAGCGGTACTCCGAGGGCCTCTTGTTCGCCTTCGGCCTCGAGGGGTTCCACGTGCTCAGCCGGGCCCGGACGTTTCGACCGATCGTCCGCTTCGGCGTGGCCCACGGGATCGCCGAGGCGGCGCGCCTCGGCGTGGACTCGATGCTGGTCGTCGCGGACCGGGACCTCCCGCGCCTCTTCGAGCAGTTCGAGGAGCCCGAGGTCCCGGAGCTCGAGTTCCTAGCGCTCGGCGGGCAGGGCCGGGGCGGCCGGGCGCCCCGCGGGCGCTAGCGCCGCCGCGACCGCGGCGACCGCGTCCGCCGCGCTCGCGACCTCCCGCGCTCCCATCGACTTGAGCTCCTCGCGCGCCTGCCGCGCGGCTCCGCCCGCGAAATCGAGCTCGAAGCCGGGCCGCGGCGCGATCAGGAAGGTCGGGACGGCGTGGACGAACGGCCGCACGTCCTCAAGGTTCGCGAGGTTCGACGGGCCGACCGGGAACGGAGCGATGACGATCGCTCGCGCCTCCGCCAGGAGGAGGCGGTGCCGCACCCGCACCGGCTCGCCGAGCGGGGCGAACGGCCCCTCGACCGCGGCGACGACCCCGAGCGCGTCCGCGGTCTCCGCGTCGGTGTCGAGCAGATGGAGGGCCCCGGCCGTCACGCGGAAGCCGGCGTCGACCAGCGCGCGCATCGCCGGGGCGCCCGCGCCCCCGCCGCCCACGACGTGGACGGGCCCCCCGGTGAGGTCGCCCAAGGCCCGGGGCGCCTCGGTCACCAGGCGGCGCGGGACCAGGTACGGGAGTCCGCTCCCGGGATCGATCCCGAGCTCGGCGTCGACGCCCCAGACCCGGGCCAGGAGCTGCTCGGAGAGGACCGCACCCGGGGTTCCGTCGGCGACCCGAAGGCCGCGGGAGAGGACGACGACCCGATCCGCGAACCGGGCGGCGAGGTTGAGGTCGTGGAGCGCCGCGATCACGGTGACCCCCCGCTCCTCGCACAGCCGGCGGACGCGCGCGAGGAGGTCGATCTGGTGGCCGATGTCGAGGTGGGTCGTCGGCTCGTCGAGGAGGAGGAGCGGCGTCTCCTGCGCGAGCGCGCGGGCCAGCACCGCCCGCTGACGTTCGCCACCGCTGATCCCCGCAATCCCATCGGTCGCGCGGTCGAGCAGCCCGACCTCCGACAGCGCCCGGCCCGCGACCTCCCGGTCCACGGCGGTGTCGCGGTCGAGCGCGCCGTGCAGCGAGTAGCGCCCGTAGAGCACGTAGTCGAGCAGCGGCACGTCGTCGCGGAGGACCTCCGACTGGGGAACCCACGCGACCCGGCGGGCGCGCGCCCGGATCGGGAGGGCCGCGACCGGGTCGCCGAACAGCTCGACGACCCCCGCCGACGGTTCGACGAACCCCAGGAGCGTGCGCAGAAGGGTCGTCTTGCCCGATCCGTTCGGGCCGGCGAGGCCGACGAACTGGCCCGCGGGCACGTCCAGGTCCACGCCGTGGAGGGCCCGGCGCTCGCCGAAGCGCACCTCGAGGCCCGCGACGTGCACGGCCCGGCCCGGCGCCATCAGAGACCTCCCATCGTCGAGGCCCGGCGCTGCCGGTACAGCAGGAACAGGAAGAACGGCACCCCGGCGAAGGCGGTGAAGATGCCGAGCGGAAGGACCGAGCCGGGGAACGCGAGGTAGGAGACGTCGCGCGCGCCGAGCAGGAACAGCGCCCCGACCGCCGCGGCGCCCGGCAGGACCCGGCGGTAGTCGGTGCCGAACAGGCGTCGGACGATGTGCGGCGACACCAGCCCGACGAAGCCGATGATCCCGGTGAACGCGACGGCGACCGCCGTCAGCAGGGACGAGAGGAGCAGGACCCGCCGGCGGGTCCGCGCCGCGTCCACGCCGGCGCTCTGCGCGACGTCGTTCCCGAGCTGCAGGAGGTTCAGCTCCCGCCCGAATACGCAGAGGAGCGTGCCGAACACGAGCACCGACCCGAGCACGATGCCGTCGACGTTCCAGTCGGCGAGTCCGAGGCCCCCGAGCAGCCAGTCGGTCACCTGCAGGCTGCCCTGCTGGTTGTAGAGCAGCACGAGCGACAGGACCGCCGAGAGCAGGTTCGCGAGCGCGACGCCCGTCAGGAGAAGGGTCTCGACCGACCCGTACCGCCCGCGGGCGACCGCGAGGATCAGGAGTCCGGTCGCCGCGGACCCCAGGAACGCGAAGAGGGGGAGGTAGAGGTCGGCGTTCGCGAGGCCGACGTGGTAGATGTACACGGTCGCCGCGCCGAGCGTGCCGCCGCTCGAGAGCCCGAGCAGGAACGGGTCGGCGAGCGGATTGCGGAACACCCCCTGCAGCGCGCCACCCGAGAGCCCGAGCGCGGCGCCGACCAGGAGGGCGAGCAGGACCTCGGGGAAGTAGATCTGCCAGACGATCAGGACCCGCGTCGAACACTGGCTCGCGGTGAGGCCCGAGCCCGCGCAGGCCGACGGGAAGAGGAAGCCGCCCGACAGCTCGTGGAGGAGGATCCGCAACCCGAGGACGATCGGGATCGAGACCGCGCCCAGGAGGGCCGAGAGCAGGATCAGGACGCCGAGCCCGACCGCGAGCAGCGCGCCGAGCAGGACCCGCCGGCGCGGACCGACCCCGGTCGTCGCCACGGATCGGCCCGGGGCTCAGGCCAAGCCGGGGTAGAACACGGCCTGGAGCGCCGGGATTCCCAGAAGGATCATCGTGGGATCGGGTTCCGTGAGCCAGTTCGAGTTCAGGCCGGTCACGTTGCCGGCCTGCACGGCCGGAAAGTCGGACCAGTCGGGTCCCCCGGCGTACGTGCTCTCGTTGAGGCCGAACCCCGTGCCGTACACGATGTACTGGGGGTCATCGATCAGCACCTGGGCCGGGGAGAGCTCGGGGTAGGCGGTCGTCGCGTTCGCGCTGATGCTCGTCGCTCCGCAGAGCTCGATCAGCGACTCCCCGAACGTTCCGGGCCCGAACGACCAGTATCCGTTCGAGTCGACCGAGTAGGTCACGAGGACCGTCGGGAAGGTGTAGACCTGGGCCGCGACGTTCGTCGCGTTGTAGAGCGCCGAGTTCAGTTCCGCGTTGAGGGTCGTCGCCGCTCCGGTGACGTTGAAGATCGCCCCGACGAGGGAGTCGTCGACGAGGATCCCGCTGAGGGTCGGGGGCTGGAGCATGACGACCGGCACCCCGAGGGAGCTCGTGATCTCCTCGACCGCCGCGACCGAGACGATCGTCGAGGCGAGGACGAGCTGGGGCTCGAGCACCGCCAGCGTCTCGAGCGCGAACGACGGACCGACCTGGACGCACATCGACCCGTTCAGTCCCCACAGCGCGATCTGGTCGGGCGAGTAGTCCTCCGATAGGCCCGAGTTCCCGAGCGGGGCGTAGCAGTCGACGCCGACCACGTGGCTGCGGAGCCCGAGGCGGAACACGATGTCCATGATGCTCGGGCTGAGGACCACGACGCGGGCCGGATCGTACGGGACCGTGACGTGCCGGCCGAGGTCGTCCGTGACGTTGACGGTCTCGGGCGTACGCGGGCCCGTCGTGTTGTTGGTGGTCGTCGGCGGGGTGCTGGCCGGCGGAGTCGACGGGCTCGCGGGCTTCAGCTCGAAGGCCGCCGCCGTACCGGCGATCGCGGCGCCGGCGACGACCAGGGCGATCACCACGACCCAGGTCAGGGAGAGCGATCGGGCGCGCGCGGGCGACGGGCCGGACCCGAGATTCAATGACATGAGTCCGTAGTCAAATGCTTTTGTAGATAAGGGTTGCGCGCGGATCACGGCGCGGGTCGAGGGCGGGCCCCCGGGGGCTCGCGCCCTCCACGACAAAGGATATCTTCGCGGAGGCTCCCGTCGCTCCCGGAGGGAGCATAGGCTAACTTGGCAGACCAGCGGGCTCCAGTCAGGGTGACCCTCGGGTCCCCTGCGAATTGATCGGGTCTGCGGAGGGGCGCCTCGCGCCCCCGTGACGATTGACTGGAGCGCGCGGAGAGACCCGCATATGGGGGTTCAAATCCCCCTGCTCCCACCCCTCCGGGCGAGCAAGACACGACGAACGTGGACCCTGCTCCTCGCCCTGGCCTGGTTCGAGGACCGACACCCGGAAAGCCGTCGAGCGGGCCATGCCTGGACTCCGTACCCTGTGCGTCTCCGACCCGAGAGTTGCCACGTGGCACGAGCGATGAAATTTGCAATTTCGGCCGAGGGCAAAGCCCTTCTCTCGGCAGATCGTCCTTTGCGTCAAGTGGCTCGCCTCTGACCCCGTTCGGCACCTCGCCGCAGCGTGATGCGCCACGGCTGCGGTCGTGCCCGGAGCGACATGCGATGTCTGATCGATGCCGACCTACGGCCACCGGAATTTCGGCTTGGCCGATCTGCGATTTCTGCCATGGTCCGGGCCATGCCGGCATCTCCGGGCCGAAGGAGCGCCCGTTCGACGAGTATCTCGCTCAGCGGAGCCACGCTGTCGGCCACGAGGGGGGTTGAAAACTCAGAACGATGTTCCTGGATCTCCTCGCGGTCGAGTCCAAGATCAACGCACACCCTGGCATGGAGAAGACCGGGGCAACCCGAGATGATGGGCATCGGAGGGCACTGTGCTCAGTGTGAGTTTCGGATGTTGACGGAAGACTCTGCGCGCCGACTCGACATCGCGCTCAAAGTTCTACCTGCGTGCGACTGTCACGATCAACCCGTTCCCCCGGGCGGTGGAACATTGTGCCGACCGTACCAGGGCGGACTTTGCACCAAACCGCGGACGAGTCTGACCGAAGATTAAGTTAGGGGATTGCCATCTCCCCCCATCGACGCCCCCTTTAGGAATCGTCCAAGCCGCCATCTCCGTCTATGGCTGTCGTTGAGTTCCAGTTTTGTAGTGCTACTTCTCCTGTCATCAAGTGCGATTGGGGGCGTAGCCGCGAGTCCGAATCTGAAGTGCTATTGTCCAAATTGTCACAATCCGGGTCCGAATGGATGCGGCGGAGGCGCTGGCGCGATCAAAATTTCTATGAGGTTCTACGCCTTCAACGCATCGGCGTACGCGACGGTTAATGGAACCGAGATTCTCAATGGAACTCTCACGTCTCTTTACGTGGCGATTGGCGACACGGTCCAATGCCACACCAGCGCGAACTACACATTTGTGAGCTGGACGTCGACGTGGTTCGCTCTCACTGACTCGGCGTCTTGCAGCACGACGATATCGGCTCTTGCGGCTTCCCCTGGAAGCTACGAGGTGCTCTCGATGACTTTGGACTGGAGTCCCCCCTCTGCGAATTGGGCTGGATACACCACCAACGCGACGGCAATGGCGGTCGATGTTTCGGGCTACTTCACAATCCCTCAAACGCAGTATGTGGACTATGGAAGCTCTGAAGAGGTCACCGAATGGCTCGGTTACGGTGGGGCCGAACCGTGGGTCAATCCCGACCAAGTGGGTGACCTTACTTCGGGTATGGACATCTGGCAGGCGGGAGTTACCGAGTGGTACAGTTCTTCCGACCAGTTCTACATCATCCCGTTCTACGAGGTGGTATACCCGGGCGACATGAACGGCTGCGCCGTGAACGGCCGTTGGTACTACGTTCCGACTTCTGACGAGTCACCTCCCTATCTGGGAAGTTATTGCAGTGTTCCGTGGACTTTCCCGATCTCTCCCGGAGATACTATCGGAGTGACCCTCACCTTGTATGATACACCCCTGGGGTACTACGGAAACGTGACCTTCATCGATCTAAGAACGCAGCAGAGTTGGGAAATGGTAAGCGGGCAGTACCTCGGGACGGACGATTACCCCCAAACCACCGTTCTCGACTGGATTGCCGAGGCACCCTCGCCCGATGGTTTGGGCCCGCTAGGCAACCTTCCAATGCCTAACCTTACATCACAGATCACATTCTACGGCGAAAACGCGATGTGGCAGAAGTCGGTCGAACCGATTAACGCGACTTACCCGCTCGTTCAGTGGGAGGCTGAGGACCAGAACGACTACTCGAGCGTCGCCTACCTCTGCACGCAATCGATGGCGCCGCCAGCCGATTCTCCTAACGGGGAGTTCAACGTCACCTATTCGACCTCGCCGTGTTGAGCCCCCTACGTGACAGCCGCAGTCCGGCCGGATGATGAGCCGACGTCGCCGCGAAGTCGCCTCGTCACGATTCTAGTTGTCACCGTCGTAACCCTGGCCGGGTTGTCCGCCTACGCCCTCTTCCGCCCTCAACCCGGCCCGACGACATCGTACACGACCGTTTTCTCGGGCAACATCGCTTCCAACGACTCCAATCTCTCCAACGGGAGGCCGTGTTCCGTGGTGCAGCGTTGCTACACGGAGGCGACGACCAACTTCTCGATTCCGCCCCGCTCCTCAAACCCCTTGCTCTTGTACACTCCCGTCACGGTCCGCGTTGGCCTATCGATCGTCACGGGCCCGACGGACTGTACGCCGGCGACCGACAGTGGATGTCGCTACTTGTTGATGCTCGATTGCCCGCTATTGACGATGCCGCCGATAGTTCTGGTGACGGCGAACTCCGTGGTCTCCCTGCCGAACGACAACGGAACGTACTATCTTCCATGCGTCACTCAGATGTCCTCACTGTCAGTCCGGCTCAGCGTCGGGCCAAACGGCAGTACGGTGGAAGCCTTCGTGGCCAACTGTACGATCGAGGTGATGAACGACCCGGGTTGACCCCGTCGGGTCACGTTACTGGTTCGCGGATGCGGCGGGGCCGGCCCGACCCCTGCAGTGTCCGGGCCGGTGGATTCGCGCCTCCACTTCAGACTCAGGTCGCTAGGCATTCTCCGGCCGGCACGGATTCCCTCGAATCCGTTTCCCCATCCGCCTGACCCGCCCCGACCGCCCGATCCCGTGAAGCGCGGTTGACCCCGGGCTTATCGATGCCCTCGCCCCCGGGTCCCTCGATGATCGCGGCGACGCCCGAGGTCCTTCCGAGATGTCGGGTCGAGATCGACGCGGAGCGTTGCAAGGGCTGCGATCTCTGCGTGGTCGTCTGCCCGCACCGCAATCTCCGTCTGACGACCGGCTTCAACCGGAGCGGGTATCACCCGGTCGAGTTCCATTTCCATGGGAGCCGAGGCGACTGCACGGCCTGCGGGCTCTGCTACTGGGTCTGCCCGGACTTCGCGATCACCGAGGTGGCGAGGCGCCGCCCATGATCGACTCCCGCGAGTTCCTGAAGGGGAACGAGGCGCTCGCCTACGGCGCCCTCCGCACGGGCCTGAACGCGTACTTCGGCTACCCGATCACTCCGTCCAGCGAGATCCCCGAGACGCTGGCGGCCGAGTACGGCCGATCGGCCTATCCCGAGTTCAAGGCCTTCCTGCAGGCGGCGAGCGAGATCGAGGCGATCAACCTCGCGATCGGGGCGGCGGCGGCCGGAGCGAAGGTGATGACCGCGACGTCCGGCCCCGGCTTCAGCCTGAAGCAGGAGGGGATCTCGTACGCCGCGGCGATGGAGCTCCCGATCCTCATCGTCGACGTGAACCGCGCGGGTCCCGGGCTCGGGAACCTCGGTCCCGAGCAGACCGACTACTTCCAGGCGACCCGCGGCGGCGGCCACGGCGGGTACCGCACGATCGTCCTCGCGCCGGGCTCCGTTCCCGAGATGGCGCTGTTCCCGTCCCTCGGGTTCGAGCTGGGGTTCCGCTACCGTACGCCCGTGGTCATCCTTGCGGATGCGTTCCTGGGACAACTCAAGGAGGACCTTGTGTTCCCGCCGGTCGCGGCGCCGGCCTTCGACACCGCCTGGGCCACCACGGGCGCCCGGGGGGACGAGCGCCACGTCCTCTCCTCGATCCATCTCGAGTTCGTCGACCAGAGCCGGCACTCCGAGCACCTACGGGAGAAGTACGCCGAGATCGAACGCGCCGAGCCGCGCTCGAGCGAGGTCGCCACGGACGACGCCGAGGTCGTGATCGTGGCGTACGGGATCTGCGCCCGGCTCGCCCGGAAGGCGGTCCGCGAGCTCCGGGGCCGGTCGGTCCGCGCCGGACTGCTCCGGCCGGTGACGCTCTGGCCGTTCCCGTCCCAGCGTCTTCGCGAGCTCGTGGGCCGCGGGGTACGGAACCTGCTCGTGTTCGAGCTCAACTCGGGCCAGATGGTGGACGACGTCCGCCTCGCGGCGGGCGGGCGCGCTCGGGTCGAGTCGTTCGGCCGACTGGGGGGTCTCCTTCCGACCGCGACCGAGGTCGCGTCGGCCGTAGAGGCGATGCTCCGATGAGCGCGGCGGAGATCCGCTACGAGACGACGCTGGGGGCCCTCCCGACGCTCACGGGCAAGCCGACGCACTACTGCGCCGGCTGCGAGCACGGCACCCTCACGCGCCTGATCGCCGCGGCGCTCGACGACCTCGGAGTCCGGGAACGGACCGTGATGGTCAGCAGCGTCGGCTGCAGCGTCCTCGCGCACGAGTACATCAACGTGGACGCGGTGCAGGCGCCCCACGGCCGCGCGCCGGCGGTGCTGACCGGCCTCAAGCGCATGCTCCCCGACCGGCTGGTCTTCTCGGTCCAGGGCGACGGCGACGCGGTCTCCATCGGGCTCCTCGAGCTCCTCTACGCCGCGAACCGTGGCGAGCCCATCACGATCTTCCTCGTCAACAACGCCATCTACGGGATGACGGGGGGGCAGATGGCGCCGACCACGCCCGCCGGGATGGTCACCACGACGACCCCGCACGGCCGCGACATCGCCCAGACGGGGCGCCCGATCGACGCGGCGCGGCTCGTCGCGTCGCTCGAGGGCCCCGCCTACGTCAAGCGCGTCTTCCTCCCGGTCCGGCCGACCGCGTCCCCCGACCTGTACAACGCCCGGGGCGCGCTCGAAGGGGAGCGCGCGGTGCGGAACGCCTTCGAGGTCCAGCAGCGCGGGGGCTTCGCGTTCGTGGAGTTCGTCAGCACCTGCAACATCAATTGGAAGATGTCGATCTTGGAGTCGAAGCGGTACGCGGCCGAGGTCCTCGCCCCGCTCTATCCCGAGGGCCTCTATCGGGACCGCTTCGGCGTGGAGGCGCGATGAAGACCGAGGCGATCGTCGCGGGGCACGGCGGCCAGGGGGTCCTCGAGCTCGCGAACTGGCTCGCGTACTACTACCTGGAGCGCGGGCACCACGTCGCCTACACCCCGTCGTACGGCCCCGAGACCCGCGGCGGGAAGGTCAAGTGCTACGTCGTGGCGTCCGACGAACCGATCGACTCGCCGGTCGTCGAGGCGCCGGACCTGCTGGTGGTCATGAACGTCCCTTCGATGGACTTTGTCCCGCTCCTCCGCCCGGGCGGGACGCTGGTGATCAACACGTCGCTGGTCGCCGGCACGGACCTTCGGCGTGACGTGACGGTCGTGCCGGTGCCGGCGACCGAGCTCGCGGCCGGGCTCGGCCGGTTCGCTCCCGAGCCCGGGCGCGACACCTCGCTCGCGGCGAACGCCGTGATGCTGGGAGCGATCCTCGCGCGGGCCGGAGGCGCGTGGGAGGCCGAACGGACCACGGTCGAGTCGGTCTTCCGGCACTTCCTGACCGACCGCAAGGTCGTCTTCGTCCCGCTCGACCTCGCCGCGACGGAGCTCGGGTTCCGCTCGGTCGCCCGGCCGCTGCCCGCGCCCGCGTGACCGCCGCGCCGTCCCTCGAGGCGAGCGAGCCTCGGTCAGTTGGGGTTGACCGCGCTCTTAATCGGCCCGGCGCCGAGCGTGACGCATGGTCGGAATTCGCGAGCTTCCGAAGATCTGGATGGACGGCGCCCTGGTCGACTGGCCCCAGGCGCGGGTCCACGTCCTGACCCACGCGCTCCACTACGGCTACGCCGTCTTCGAAGGGATCCGATGCTTCGACTCGCCGCGGGGACCGGCGATCTTCCGCCTTGACGAGCACCTCGACCGGTTCGCCAACAGCGCCAAGGTCTACCGGATGAAGCTCCCGTACGGGCCCGCCGAGCTGAAGAACGCCTGCATCGAGCTCGTCCGGGCGAACGGGATCCCCGAAGCGTACCTCCGGCCGATCGCGTTCTCGGGCTACGGCCAGATGGGCCTCGATCCGACGCAGAGCCCGGTCCAGGTGGCGGTCGGGATGTGGGAGTGGGGCGCCTATCTCGGGGCCGCCGGTGTCGAGCACGGGGTTCGCGCGACGGTGTCCAGCTGGGTCCGCATCGACTCGCGGTCCCTACCCCCCCAGGCGAAGTGCAGCGCGAACTACGCGAACTCCGCCCTCGCCAAGATGGAGGCCGTGAGCGGCGGCTACGACGAGGCGATCCTGCTGAACGCGGCCGGGATGGTCGCGGAAGGGCCGGGCGAGAACATCTTCCGGGTGAAGCGCGGGGTCGTCAGCACCCCGCCCGCGAGCTCGGGCATCCTGCGGGGCGTGACGCGCGACTCCGTCGTCCGGTTCGTCGCCGACGAGGGCCTCGAGTTCCAGCGGACCGACTTCACCCGGGAGGAGCTGTTCTCGGCCGACGAGCTGTTCTTCTGCGGCACGGCGGCGGGGATCACCCCGATCCGGGAGGTCGACGGTCGCCCGATCGGGACCGGTGCGTATCCGATCACGCGGCGCCTGCAGCACCGCTACGACGGCGCGATCCACGGCCGGCTGCCGGAGTATGCGGGGTGGCTGACCCTCACCGCGCCCCTCGGCGGGGCTCCGGCCTAGCGCGCTACGGTCGTCCCGACGCGCTCGCGCCCGGGATCGGGCGGTCCAGGAAGCGGCGGACCTCCGCCTCAAGCGGCGCCCGCGCGGTCGCGGCCGACGCCCGTTCGTCGTCGAGGGCCCGATCGTCGCTCTCGCGGTGGGGCCGGTCGAGGCTCTCCCGGACGAACGACTCCTCGTAGCGGGCCCAGGCCCGATCCGAGAACGCCCCGCTGCGGAGCAGCGACGCGAGGAGCTCGCCGGTGAGGTAGTGCACGTTCTGGCGGTACTCGGAGATGAGGTTCTCGAGCACGGCGAGACGCTGGGTCATGCGGGCCTGGTCCTGCCGGATCTCGCCGTAGCGGCCCTCGATGGTGTCCGCGCTCTCCTCGTCCCCGCCGGACGGCGCGCGGCGACGGAGGCGGCCGGTCCCCCAGGTGCGCACCACCGGGTGGATGAATCGGGTCTCGGGCAACAGCCGGTGCAGGGCCTCGATCCGGCGCTCGTGGAGCTCGCGCGCGTAGCGGCCCCAGATCTGTACGGCTTCGAGGAGATAGCCCGCCTCGATCCGCTCGCCCCCCTCGATCCGGCCGGCGATCTCGGAGATCCGATCGAGCAGCGGATAGAGCACCTGGGCGTTCTCGCGCTCGACCTCGTTGCCGTAGTCGGAGCGGGACGTCCGGTCCGTGGACGCCGCTCGCCCGCCGGTGGCGATCGGGGGTGCCATGCCCCCGATTCCGCGCAAGGGGGCTAAAGGTTGGCGTCAAGCGAGGTTGACCCGGCGTTCCTCCCCCGGGGACGAGAGGTTGAAGCGGGGGCGCGGCATCCGACCCCCATGGCCCCGAAGCGCGCGCGCGCCCCCGCGCGACCCCGCCGCCCCGCCGGACGCTCGGCCCGGCGATCGGGTCCGCGATCGATCCCCCTGCCCTACAACGTGCCCGTCTCCCAGGTGCTGAGCGCCCCGGCGATCCTGGTCGGCGCCGACGCGGTCCTGTTCGACGCGATGGTCCTCATGCGGACCCATCACGTGAGCGGCCTACCGGTCATCGAACCGGCGGGCGAGGTCGTGGGCGTGCTGAGCCAGAAGGACCTCGCGCGCGTGCTCGCGGGCGCGTCGGAATTCCCCGAGATCACCGGGCTGCTCGACGTCCTCATGGCCGGTCTGCGGCCCGCTCCCGATCGGTGGATGCCCCATCTCCTCAAGACCCTGCAGCGGACGCACGTGCGGGAGGCGATGTCGAGCCCGGCGTTCGTCGTGCGGCCGGAAGCCACGCTCGAGTTCGCGGCCGAGGTCATGCAGGAGAACGGCATCAACCGGCTGCCGGTCGTGGACGGGGGGCGGTTGATCGGGGTCGTCACTCGGCACGACCTCGCCAAGGCCTTGCTCCCTCCGGTCCGGCCCCGCTAGTCGCCCTGCGTCGGATCCCGGGAGAGCCGGCCCGTTCCGGGGGCCGGCGGGCGCTCCGCCGGACGCGCTCCGTTCGCCGCCGAGAGCGATCGCTCCGTGTACGCGCGCAGCCGGGTCGCCCGATCCGGAGATAGTCGCAGGACCGGCATCGACCAGTGGAACGCCACCATGTCGCCCACGGCGAGGTCGGGCAGGAGCCGCGGGTCCCACGGGTGGGTCGCCCGGTGCGCCGGCCCGATCTCGAGCCCGCGCTCGCCTCGGGCGAGCGCGGGGCCCTCCGCCTCGAACGACCCGTCGTGGATCGACCGGACCGTCCCCCACGAGGGCCGGCACGCCTCCATGTTCGCGAGGGTCGTCGCGACGTGACCCGTGACGTTGCCGACGCCGACGAACGCGACGTGGAAGACATGGTGCGGGATCGGATCCGGCGGGAGACGCTCCGCGAGGCCCCGCGCGATCGAGCGCGGGAGGCCCCGGGCGACGAGGCGGTCGAGCAGATCGAGGAAGTCCGACCGGTCGAACGCGTCCAAGAGCTCGTTGCCGATCCAGTACGCCTCGACGACCTCGGGGTCGAACGGGTCCCGCCCGTTCTTCCGTCCGATCGCCTCGAGATACGGCATCAAGGCCTCGAACTTTTCGAGGGCGGCTCGGGCCGCGACCGGGTTCCGTCCCTCCGTCGCCGCCCCGTACAGCAGGTCCTCGGAGCCCGGGGGCCCGCAGTAGCGTAGACGATTCGTGGCGAGGCTGAACCGCGCGCCGAGGGCGACCCCGACCATTGGCCCCGCTATCCGTCCGCGCGGGCCCGGATCCGGCGCGCGAGGTCACGGCCCAGCGCCGCCCACGTCGAGCGACCGATCACGACCGCGACCCCGGCCGCTACGACGACCGCCCCGGCGACCTGTCCGACCGTGAAGGCGCTCCCCTGGAGCGCGACGGACAGCACCCAGGTGACGGGGAAGCCGAGGACGAGGATCGACGCGGCGACGCCGAGCTCGACGCGGGCGAGCCCGGCGTACCAGGTCGTGACGAACGCGGTCAGGAGGAGCGCGCTGATCGCGACCCACGTCCACTGCCCGCCCGAGAGGGCGCCGACCGCGCCCAGCTGGCCCGAACCGAGCAGGTAGACCATCAGGAACGCGGCCCCGAGCCCCATGCGGCCGAGCGCGACGGTCGTCGACGGGAGATCGCGCAAGGTCCGCCGCGAGATCGTGTACTCGACCGCCCAGAGGACGGTCGCGGCGAACACGTAGGCCGTGCCGTCCGTCCAGAGCGGGGACGTCAGCGACAGCAAGAGGAGGTTGCCGCCGAGCAGCAGCACCGCCGCGACGGTCACGCGCCAGTGGAAGCGCTCGCGGAGGAAGGCGATCCCGAGCACGGTGGCGATCAGGAAGAGGGACCGGTACGCGAACGACGCGGTGGCCGCTCCGCCGGCGACGGTCGCCATCTCTACACCCCGGAAGAACAGCAGGAACGGGATCGCGCCGCCGACCAGCCCGATGATCGCCAGCCGGCCCCAGTCCGGGCCGCGGAGGGCGGGCCCTCCCCGTCGGGACGCGAGCGCCGCGATCGGGACAAGCAGTAGGGCGGTCGCGACGTTGCGGACCGTGACGAACGCGTCCGAGTTCGTTCCCTTCACCGCGTAGAAGTTGACGAACGTCGAGACGCCGCTGATCAGCGCGGTCGCGAACACGAGCGCGAGGCCCAGCCCCGTCCCTGAGATCGGAGCGTGCCCTCCGGTCGGAGCGGCCGGGCTCACCGAACCCCTCCGCCGCTCACGCGACCGGAACCGCCGCGAGCTGACGGGCGGTGGCGATCGCCGCGAGGGCCTCGTCCTCCGGGATCACGGCCGTGGCGAACCCCGCGTGCACGATGACGTAGCTGCCGACCGCCGCCTCGGGCGTGTAGAGGAGCTGCACGACCCTCTCCTCGGTCCCGAAGTCCACGCGCGCGACCCGGAACTCCGGCTCGGTCGCGTCGATGCTCACGATCCGTCCCGGGACCGCCAGGCACACGGTCTCGGGGGAGGCGTCGCGGCCCATATGAGCCCGGCGCTGGGACCGGATCGCCGCTCAGGGCCGATCGTCACCCTCGACCGCGACGAGCCGCACGTCCTGCGCCCTGGGATCGGCGAGGTCGTCGGAGACCTCGACCGAGATCGCTCCTCCCGCCGCGACCGACCCGCGCGCCGCATCGGTCCACGCGGCCCTGAGCCCGGCTTCGGTGAGGTGCGAGAGCGGCCCGATCCAGACGCGAACCCGACGGACCCGGGCCAGGCCCGAGCGCCGGGCGATCTCGTTCACCTCGCGGACGAGGTCCCGAACGATCGCCTGTTCATGCATGGGTCCCCCGGGCCCCGATCGGTGGGTCGGGGGGCCGGTCCCGCTCCTGCCCGATCTGGCGCACGACCTCCCGGACGGAACGGTCGACCTCGGGGGAGAGGCCGGTCCCGTCGCGCACATCCACGACCTGGATGCCGAAGACGATCAGGCGACGCGGCATCCGGCCCACCGTCCGACCGAGGGCGACGAGATCGGCGAGCGAGAGTCCGTGGGTCGAGCTGCGGGGCCGGGGGCGGACCGGGAGGTCCCCGGTGCCGTCCCACCGGTAGATGGTGCCGGGCGGGCCGTCGCCCGAGACCGCGTCGACCGCGATCACGAGGTCCCGGCCTTCCCAGGCGTCGATCGCGCCCGTGGGGTCGCCGGTCACCTCGACCGCCTCGATCCCGGCCGGCGATCCGGTCCGGACCGCGCGGACCACCGCGGGGCCGCAGCCATCGTCCCGGCGAAGGGCGTTCCCGAATCCCAGCACGAGCGGGACTGTACGCGGGCCCGGGACGGCGGGGTCGGTCGCGACCGGCGCCACGGGGTCAGCTCCGCTCCAGGTCGAGGTGGAGGAAGTGCGTGGCGCACGAGATGCACGGGTCGTGGTTCCGGATGGCCCGCTCGCACGCGTCCGTGAGCGCCGGCGTCTCGAGGTCGAGCGAGCGCTCGACGAGATGCCGCAGATCGTCCTCGATGCGGCGCTGGTTCTGGGAGGTGGGGGCGACGATCCGTGCTTCGGCGATCGTCCCCTCGGCCCCGAGCCGGTAGCGGTGGTACAGCATGCCGCGCGGCGCCTCGGTGATCGCGCGTCCCACCGCACCCTCCGTCGGGTGGGGAAGGTCGACGGACGGCGCGGCCGGCGGCCGGTACCGGTCGATGATCGCGATCGCCTCCTCGCACGCGATCACGATCTCGATCGCCCGGACGACGATGCTCTGGAACGGGTTCCGCACCTCGGGGCCGAGACCGGCCTCGCGCGCGAGACGGGCCGCACGCGGCGGCAACCGATCCCGGTTGAGCGCGAACCGCGCGAGGGGGCCGACCAGGTACGATCCGCCGTCGCGCCGGACGGAGTGCAGCGCGTTCGAGTGCGGCACCTGCTCCTCGCGGAACTCGTCCTCGAACGCGTCCGGATCGAGGTGGAGCCCGCGGCTCGAGACGACCGCGCCCTCGTTCATCGGGTATTCCGAGGGGTGGCGCAGCGCGACGAACTCGTAGTCCTCCTCGACCGCGGGGAACGGAAGGGCCGCGGCGAAGCGGACCGTCGCCTCGGCCCGGTCGAGCGCCTCCACGAGCTCGGGTCGGAACTCCTCGAGCTCCCGGCGCGTCGGGCAGCGGTAGAACCCGCCGACTCGCACGTTGATCGGGTGGATCTCCCGGCCCCCGAGGAGCGACATCAGCGCGTTCCCCGTCCGCTTGAGCCGAAGCCCCTGCTCGACGAGCCCCCGGTGGTCCTTCGCCATCGCGATCGCGTCGGGGTACCCGAGGAAGTCCGGGGCGTGCAGGAGGTAGAGGTGGAGCGTGTGGCTCTCGATCCACTCGCCGCAGTAGAGGAGCCGCCGAAGGTCCCGCAGCGGCCCGTCGACCCGGACCCCGAGCGCCCGCTCCATCGCGTGGCACGCGCTCATCTGGTAGGCGACCGGGCAGATCCCGCAGATCCGGGCCGTGATGTCGGGCGCCTCGGCGTAGCCCCGGCCGCGCAGGAATGCCTCGAAGAATCGGGGCGGTTCGAAGATCTTCAGCTCGACCTCCTCGACCGACCGGTCGTGGATCCGCACCCGCAGCGCGCCCTCGCCCTCGACCCGGGCGAGGTAGTCGACGGCGATCGTGCGTTCGGTCACGGCCGGGAGGCCTCCGTCCCCGCGGACTCGGCGGCCGCCCGGAACGGCGGGGCCGCCGCGTTGAACGTCGAGAACAGCCGGCGCACGGACGCGAGATCGAGCCCGAGCTCGCCCAGGTGCGGGATCAGGGCCGCGGTGTTGGGCGAGTCCATCGGGCCAAAGCACCCGTAGCAGCCCCGGTGGAACGCCGGGCAGATGGCGCCGCAGCCGGTCTGGGTGACGGGCCCGAGGCACGGCGTCCCGTGGGCCACGACGACGCAGACGTTGCCCCGCCGCTTGCACTCGATGCAGACGCTCTCGGTCGGAACGTTCGGCGCCCGGTCGGCGAGGAATGCGGCGATCACCTCGAGCAGCTGGGCCTTGTTGATCGGGCATCCCCGCAGCTCGAAGTCGACCGGCACGTGGTCGCGGATCGCCGTCGAGGAGGCGAGCGTCGCGACGTACTCGGGCCGGGCGTAGACCACGCGGCGGTACTCCTCGACGTCGGCGAAGTTCCGCAGCGCCTGGATCCCCCCCGAGGTCGCGCATGCCCCGATCGTGACGAGCACCTTCGACTCGGCGCGCACCTCGCGGATCCGGCGCGCGTCGTCGGCGGTGGTGATCGAGCCCTCGACCAGCGAGAGGTCGTACGGTCCGGCGACGACCGCCTTCGACGCCTCGCGGAAGTTCGCGATCTCGACGGCGTCGGCGACGGTGAGCAGCTCGTCCTCGCAGTCGAGGAGCGTCAGCTGGCAGCCGTCGCACGAGGCGAACTTCCAGACCGCCAGCCGCGGCGGGGGGCGGGGCGCCACGCTAGACCTCCCGGAGGGCGAGACGGGACTTGATCTCGCGGTAGCGGAAGACCGGGCCGTCCCGGCAGACGAACGACGGGCCGAACTGGCAGTGGCCGCAGAGACCGATGGCGCACTTCATGTTCCGCTCCATGGACAGGAAGATCTCGGTGTCCGGCACCCCCAGCCGCTCGAGCGCCTGCGCCGTGAGGCGCATCATGATCTCGGGCCCGCACAGGAACGCGGTCGTGCGCGCCGGTTCGAACCGGGCGTCCGGGATGCGGGCCGTCACGAGCCCGACGTCGCCGTACCAGTCCCGGCCCGCCGCGTCGACCGTGACCTGGAACCGCAGGTCGGTCCGTGCGCGCCACGTCTGGAGCTCGGGATAGAAGACGAGGTCCTTCGGCGACTTCGCCCCGTAGATCACCTCGATCCGGTCGAACCGCCCCCGCTGGGCCAGCATCTCGTAGAGGGCGGGCCGCAGCGGAGGAAGCCCGAGGCCGCCGGCGACGATCACCACGTCGCGGTGCTCGGCCCGCTCGACCGGCCAGCCGGCCCCGTAGGGCCCCCGGATCCCGAGCGTCTCGCCGGGTGCGGAGCGCGTGAGAGCGGCCGTGATCTTTCCCGCGGCGCGGACGGTATGCACGAGCTCGCCCGACCGGGTCGGATCCCCCGAGATCGAGATCGCGGCCTCCCCGACGCCGAACCGGTAGACCATGTTGAACTGGCCCGGCCGGAACTTCAGCGGTGGAGCGCCGGGGGCCGGGCGCAGCACGAGCGAGACGGTGTCCGCGGTCTCGGGGGTCGCCCGCTCGACCCGGTACGGGCTCGGGGCGTAGGGCCCGCCGGGCGCGGCGGACGCGTTCGGCGCGACCTCAGTGGCCATAGAGATCGAGCACCTGGACGCGGGCGCGTTCGAGCCGCTCGCCGATCACCGGCACGAGGTGCATCAGGAACCGGTACCCCTCCGCGGGTCGCTCCTCGAGCCGCCGGACGAGGGCGTCCGCCCCGAGCGCCAGGGCCCGGGTCGCCTTGACCGCGCGCGCGTCGAATCTCCAGCGGTGCGGCGGGACGAGCCACGACCATCCGAGCACGTCGCGCGGCCCCAGGGTCTCGATGGTCACCCGGGCCCGGTCCGGCGCCCCCAGCTCGAGCGCGACCTTGCCCTCGAAGAGGAGATAGAACGTGTCCGCCGGCCCGCCCTGCTCGAACAGGTAGGACCCCGCCGGCCAGGAGCGCTCGGCGGCCGCGCGCTCCAGATGGGCCACGAACGCCGCGTCCATCCCGCGGAAGAACGGGTGCTCGGCGAGGCGGAGCGGCGTCGGGGCGGTCGGCCCGGTCGTCATGGGGCGCCCGCCGGTTTGGCCGGGACCACTCGGAGCGCGGCGACCTCCTCGGTGATGTCGATCCCCACCGGGCACCAGGTGATGCACCGCCCGCAGCCGATGCAGCCCGAGGAGTCGAACTGGTCGTACCAGCCGGCGAGCTTGTGGGTGAGCCACTGCCGATAGCGCGACTGCCCGCTCTTCCGCACGCTGTTGCCGTGCAGCGCGGTGAACTCGAGGTTGAAGCACGAGTCCCACCGCCGCCACCGCTCGACGCGGTCGCCCGAGAGGTCGGGCACCTCCTCGGTCGTGTGGCAGAAGCAGGTCGGGCAGACCATCGTGCAGTTCGTGCAGGAGAGGCACCGGCGCGCCACGATCTCCCAGCGGGGGTGGTCCGGCTGGCCGAGCAGGAGGTCGTGGATCCCGTCGACGTCCATCCGGCGCCCCATGGACGCCCGCACCTGGCGAATCTGCTCGTTCTCGATCGTCCGGTCTTCCTCGGGGGCGGGCGCGAGCGGGAGGTCCGCGACCACGCGCGCCCCCTCCGCCGAACCGATCTCGACGACGAAGCGGTGCGGACCGGGGGCGAGGAGCTCGGTGAGCTTGAGGTCGAACCCTCGCGTCACCTCGGGGCCGGTGCCCATCGAGGTGCAGAAGCAGGTGGCGCCGGCCTGCCCGCACTGGACGGCGATGCGGAGCACCCGGGCCCGTCGCGCGTGATACGACGGATCGCGCACGGCGCCGTCGAAGACCCGATCGGTCACGTCGAGCCCCGCGAGCTCGCACGCCCGCATGCCGAGGAACGCGAGCGGGGGCCCGTCGAGCGGCTCTCCGGTGACCTCGAACGATCCGTCCTTCCGGGTCGCCGTCCACAGCCGCTCGCGGGCCGGGAACAGATACTTCTTCCAGCTGTGCGGGCCGACGTTGTAACCGAACAAAGCGCCGTCGTCCCGCCGTTCGACGCGGTAGCGTCCGGCCTCCTGGCGGTCGGTCCAGCCGATCGGGAGGTCGTCCTCCGTCGCGATGTCGCCGTAGACGATCGCGCCGTCGCGGAGCGTGGGCCCGACCACGCGGTATCCCGACGCGGAAAGCGCTGAGAGGAGCCGGGGGAAGTCCGCCCGGTCGAGCCGCCGCCGGTCGCCGATCCCCAGCTCGACCATGCGTTTTCTCCGGAGGACCGGGCGGGGCGATGGGTCCCTCCGTCTTAGGCGTTCGGGAGGGTCCGCGGGGCAGACCGGCCCGGGAGAGCGAGGGTAATAGTCGCGGAGCGTCGTCCCCGGGGCCGAACCATGGGAACGTACCTCGAGATCGCCCGCACGCTCGGACTCACGCCGGAGGAGGTACGCCCCGCCGGTCCGTCGATCGCCAAGGTCTCGGTCGCCGCGGTCCGGTCCCGCGCCGCGGGGGCGCGCGGCGGGCGCCTCGTGCTCGTCACGGGGATGACCCCGACCCGGCATGGGGAGGGCAAGACCGTCACCGCGATCGGTCTCGCCGACGGACTCGCGCGGCGCGGCCGGCGCTCGGTCGTCGCCCTCCGTCAGCCGTCGCTCGGGCCGGTGTTCGGGATCAAGGGAGGGGCGACCGGCGGCGGACGATCGACCGTCGAGCCGTCGACCCAGATCAACCTGGGGTTCACCGGCGACATCCACGCGATCGCGGCCGCCCACAACCTCCTCGCCTCCCTGGTCGACAATCACCTCTATCACGGGAACTCGCTCGGCATCGATCGGACCCGGATCGCGCTGCCGCGGACCCTCGACGTCGAGGACCGGTCGCTCCGGCACATCGTGACCGGCGCGGGTTCGGATCCCCGGATGCCCCCGACCCCCGGGTCGTTCGTCATCGCCGCCGCCTCCGAGGTGATGGCGGTCCTCGCGCTGGCGCGCGACTACCCCGACCTCAAGGAGCGGCTTGGACGCATGCTCGTCGCGTACCGAACGGGGGGCGAACCGCTGCGGGCGCGCGATCTCCACGGGGAGGGTGCGATGACCGCGGTGCTGCGCGACGCGCTCGAACCGAACCTGGTCGCCACCGCCGAGGGCACCCCGGCGATCGTGCACGCCGGCCCGTTCGGGAACATCGCCCACGGGACGTGCAGCCGGCTCGCGATCGAGCTGGGCCTCGCCGCGGCCGAGTTCTGTGTCGTGGAGGCGGGGTTCTCGACCGAGCTCGGCGCCGAGAAGTTCGTGGACATCGTCACCCCGGTCCTCGGCCGGGACGTCGATGCCGCGGTCCTCGTGGTCTCGCTCCGGGCCCTGCGGGTCCACGGCGGAGCGGACGACGCCGCCTCCGCGCATCCCGATGCGGCTGCGGTCGAGCGTGGCCTCGTCAACCTGGAACAGCACGTCGAGAACCTCCGGGCGCTCGGGACGCCGGGCGTGATCGCGTGGAACCGATTCCCCGGCGACGCCGCCGACGAGGCGGAGGCGCTGCGCGCGTTCGGCCGGGCGCACGGGATCGGCGTCGTCGAGTCTCGGGCGTTCGAGGCCGGCGGCGAGGGCTGCGTCGATCTCGCCGACGCCGTGGTCGAGCTCGCGGGGCGCGGAGAGCACAGCCGGCCGCTCTTGCCCGCCGGCACGGCGCCCGTCGACCAGGTGCGTGCGATCGTCACCCGCCTCTACGGAGGCGTGGACGTCACGCTCGCCGAGGGAGCGCGGCACGACCTCGCCGAGCTCGAACGGATCGGCGAGGTCGGCGGACCGGTCTGCGTGGCGAAGACGCCGCTCTCGCTTTCGGACGACCCCCACCGCGTCGGCCGACCCCGGGGATTCGTCCCCGAGATCCACCGATTCCTCCGGTCGGCGGGAGCGGGGTTCACGGTCGTCTACCTGGGGACGATCGAGACGATGCCTGGTCTGCCCGCGGTGCCGGCGGCCGAGCGGATCGACGTGACCCCGGACGGCCGGATCGTCGGGTTGACGTGAGCGCGCGCGCCCGCGGGCCTCAGTAGGCCATCCGACGGACGCCGGGGAGCGCCCAGCCGAGCGCGCCGGCGGCCCCGAACGCGGCCGCGATCGGGAGCCCGAGCAGGACGATCGAGCCGCCGTTCGCGATCCCGCTCAGCACCAGGGCCCCGATCGCCGCCGCGGTCCCGCTGAACAGGTACATGTTCGATACGAGCCGGGCGATCCGCTCCGGCGCGACCGCCCCCCGGTAGAAGGCGTACTTCGCGTCGACGTAGACCGCGCTCACGAACCCGACCGTGAACCACGCGAGCCCCCCGAGGACGAGGTCCGAGGGGACCGCGACCGCGAGGGCGACCGCGCCGCCCGTGGCGAGCAGGGCGATCGGCAGCAGCACGCCGACGTGGCGACGGGGATTCCACTGTCCCAGGGCCAGGCCCGCGACCACGCCCCCCACGACCTCGGACGTGAACAGGACCCCGTACGCCGCCGGCGCGCCGTGGTACGCGACCGCGGCGATCAGCGTCACGAGGATCGGGGGCGCGGCGGTGAGGAACCCGTTGATCGCGTCCACCACGGCCAGCTGGAGGAGCGGGCGGCCCGTACCTCCGATGACGAGCCGCCAGCCTTCCCGGAAGCTCTCCCCGAACGAGGCCTCGCTCGATCGGGGAGGATGGATCCGCATCGGGAGCGACAGCGCGGTCGCGAGCAGGAGGAGCCCCGCGTAGAGGAACATCCCGCCCGCGGCGCCCACGAACACGATCAGCGCCCCCCCGGTGACGAACCCCAGGATCGAGAGCGCGCCCCCGATCGTGCCCGAGACGCCGGAGGCCGCGAACTGCTCGTCGGGGGAGAGGAGCACGCCGGGCGCCGCGTTCATCGCCGCCCAGGTCATGTCCCAGAGGATCGCGAGGCCGGCGACCACCGCGAAGAGGAGGGGTGCCGAGAGGAAGTGGTCCCATACCCCCCACCCCAGCACCCCGGCGGCGACGGCCTGGACCGGGTACGAGGCGAGGAAGATCGTGCGCTGGTTCGCGACGCGATCCACCAGCGGCGCGAACAGGAACGTGCACGTGTACGCCGCGTACTCGAGGAAGAGGACCGCCCCGACGATCAGGAAGTTGTGCGAGACGCCGTACGCGAGCCAGACGATCGAGATCGCGTACACCGCGTACCCGGTGTTCGCGACGTTCGCGGAGGCGAGGAACCACCGGTACTGCCGGTTCCTCAGGACGATCCGGAACCGGCTCTCCGCGGGCCGCGACGCCATCCGCCCGGCGCAGCGAGCCCGTGTTCATGAATCAGGTCGTTCACAAAGTCCGGCGTCCGGTTCCACCCCGGCGGCGTGGCCGGCAGAGGCCCTTCCGGGGGGGTACGGGCTAAAATAATCCAGGGGAGACGGGGCGTCGTGCTCGAGTACACGGGCCTCCGCGTCCGCGACCTCGAGCGGTCGGTCCGATTCTACACCGAAGGTCTCGGCCTTCGGCGCGGATCGCAGGGGCGGATGTCCGCCGGCGGCGTCTGGCAGGAGCTGATCGATCCCACGAGCCGGGCGGTGCTCGAGCTCAACTACTATCCCGGGGACCCGCCGTACCACGAGGGCGACGAGCTGGACCATCTCGGCTTCCGCGTCGACGACCTGGACGCGACCGTCGCGCGCCTCGTGACCCTCGGCGCGCGCGTCCGCATTCCCGCGTTCCGCGAGGGCACGACGCGCCTCGCCTTCCTGTCCGACCCGGACGGGGTGTGGATCGAGCTCTACGAGGCCGGCGCCGACGACCTGCCGCCCGCGTCGCGCGGCGGCGGGTGAGCCGGGCCGGTCGTCTCCATCCACAGGGATAAGTGGAGGCGCTCGCCATGGTCCGCCCGGTTCACCGTGGCGTCGTCGCCCTCTTCCGGGACTCCGCCGGGTGATGCCCCGGTCGTTCCCGAGCTCGCGCACTCCCTCACCCTGAGCTCGGGGGCGGTCTTCGCCGTCAGCGTCGTCACGCAGGTCCTCGGCCTCGCCGCGACGGTCTTCCTCGCCCACCTGATCGGGATCACGCCGGCCGGGATCGCGCTGCTCGGGACGGCCCAGCTGTTCCTGCTGATCGCGTCGTCGATCAACGGACTCGCGGACCTCCGGCTCGGCACCGCGTACACCTACTTCCTCGCCCGCGGCAAGCCGCCGCGCGACAACACGACCGCCTACCTCGTGATCGGGATGATGATGGACGCGTTCGCGTGCATCGTCGTCTTCGTGATCGCCCCGGTCGCGATCGACGGCTCCGCCATCATCCACGGGTCGAGCGAGTGGATCGACCTCGGGCTGTTCCTCACGCTCCCGATCCTGTGGTCGTTCTCCGGCCTCTACAACAGCATGTTCATCGGCCTCGGGAACTCGCTCAAGGCGCAGTACCCGACCCTGGTCGAGGGGATGGTCCGCCTCGCGGCGCTCGTGTACGTCGCGTTCCACGTCCACTCGATCACCGGGATCGCGGTCGCCTACGTCGTCGGCGCGATCGCCTCCGCGCTGTTCAGCCTCCCGGCGCTCCTCCCGCAGCTCGGGCGATTCAAGTGGAGCGAGGTCGTCGGGATGTTCCGCTACTCCTGGCCGCTCCTCGGCGCGCTGTTCATCAACTACGTGGTCACCAATCTGACCCCGTTCCTGGTCGTCAGCCTGAGCCCCGCGCAGCTCGCGATCTTCTTCGCGGCGAACGGCTGGCGGATCCTCGTCCTGTCGCTGCCCGCCGCGGTCACGACCCCGCTCTTCCCGTTCATCGCGGGCCTCCATCGCAAACGGGAGTTCGAGGCCGTGCGACGGAGCACCTGGCAGGCGCTCCGCTACTCGGCGATGCTCCTCGTCCCCGGGGTCGTCGCGCTCGTCACCTACCGCACGACCTTCCTGAACGTCTTCCAGACGCGCCTCTACGCGGGGCCCGGCTCGCTGCCGCTCGCGATCCTGGTCGTCGGGGCCCTCCCGCTCGCCCTGAGCCAGATCATCCAGTCGAGCATCAACGCGATCGGACGCCAGCGGCTCGAGCTGTACATCACCCTCGCCCAGGTGGGCGCCCTCCTCTCCGCCCAGATCATCCTCTTCCCGCAGCACGGGATCTTCCCGATCTTCTGGCGGATCATCCCCGCGAACCTCGACCCCGGCCTGGTCGCGGCGTCCGTGGCGGTGCTGCTCTCGTCGATCGCCGCCCTCGCGCTCAACACCTACTTCATGGAACGCCTGATCCGGGTCCACATCCGACCCGGGCCGATCCTCGCCATCACGGGGAGCGCGGCAGGTTCGTTCGCGGTCCTGTGGCTGCTCAACCACCTGCGCTTCTTCCCGGTCAGCTCGTGGTACGAACTGATGGGCGCGGTCGTGCTCGGGTTCGTGGCCTACTTCTTCATCCTCGCGGGGGTCGGCGAGCTCACGCGCGCCGACGTCCGCAAGGTCGGGTCGTCGATGGGGTTCCCCTCGTGGCTCTACGAGCCGCTCACCCGGCTCTGCTGGAAGGCGGCCCCACCGGACCTCGAAGCGGTCGACCTCTCGACCGCGTGGGGGTTCCAGTCGACCGAGCTCCCCGAGACCTTCGTGGGCACCCGCGAGCTCCCCGAGGTCGTTCCGTTCTCGACCGAGAGCCCTCCGGACGAGTCCGAGCGGCCCCCCGACTGAGCGCGGCGCCCGGGGACGAGGCCCCCCTTGCGACGGGTTGTCATTCCGTTCGCTACGTACCGGCCCCGATAGGGGGCGCCGCTCTCGCCCCGGGGTTGTAGCTGCTCGCGCTTCGCAGAGCTTAAGCCCCGGGGTGCGGTCGTTCGTACGAGGCCGTACATGATCCACATCGAGATCCGCCCTGCCGCCGTCGACCAGGTGAAGACCCTCATCCGGGGCCAGAAGCCCGAGATCGGCGTCCGGGTGTACGCCCAGCCGGGCGGCGGAGGCTGCGGGGGCGGCAGCTCGGTCCAGTTCGGTCTCGCGTTCGCGAAGCCGCGCTCCGACGACGAGGTGCTCCGGATCGACGGGTTCGCGCTCCTGATCGACCCGTCGAGCACGAAGTTCGTCGACGGCGCGGTCATCGACTATGTCGAGGACCTGAACCAGTCCGGCTTCAAGATCACGAACCCGACGCTCCCCGAGCCCGACGCCAACGGCCGGTCCGGTGGATGCGGGTCCTGCGGCAGCAACTCCGCCAACGGCGGAGGGTGCGGCTGCGGGCACTGACGGACGGTTCCCGACGAAGCCCGCCGTCCCCTGGCCTCGCCCGTCCCCGGGAGGCCGAGCGTCCGTTCGGTCGAGATCGCACCCGTGCATCGACCCCGGGCGGACGCCCGGTCCGGACGGAGGGGGCGGAGCGCGATGACCGAGACCGCGCTCGCCAGCGTGGACCTCCGGAAGGTCTACCACTCGCGGGGCGCCCCGGCCGTGGAGGCGCTGCGCGGGGTCACGATGGAGGTCCGCCGCGGGGAGCGCGTCGCGCTCCTGGGCCGGAACGGCGCCGGCAAAACGACGTTCCTGAAGATCGCCTCGACCCTCCTGAAGCCGACGTCGGGCTCCGTCGAGCTGTTCGGCATCGACGTCGTCCGCTCGCCCGACCGGGCACGCCCGTACATCGCGGTCGTGCCGCAGGAAGGGAAGCCGTTCTTCCACCTCTGCCCCCGCGAGCAGGTCTACACGTACCTGAGGGCGCGGGGGATCGCCCGCGAGACCGCGAAGGCGCGGACCGAGGAGGCGCTCGAACGGATGGGCCTGATGGAGGTCGCGGACCGCCTCTCGATCACGCTCTCCGGCGGCCAGCGGCAACGCACGATGGTCGCGACCGTGATCGCGACCGAGGCGCCCCTGCTGTTCCTGGACGAGCCGACGATCGGGATGGATCCGTTCGCCCGCCGCGACGTCTGGGCGTCGCTGCGGGCGCTCACGGCGAAGGGGTCGACGATCCTCCTCACGACCCACTACCTCGACGAAGCGGACGTGCTGAGCGATCGCCTCTACATCGTCGAGCACGGCTCGGTGCTCGTGAGCGGGACCGCCGAGGACCTGAAGCGCTCGGTCGGCGGGACGCTCAAGGTCACGATCGCGAACGGCGCCCCGCAGATCGAGCGGTTCCGCTCCTTCGGGTCGTGCGTGACCGACGGGAGCCACCTCACGGTGGTGGTCCTCCCCCACCGGCTCGGGGAGCTCATGGAGCTCGCGGTCCGCTCGCAGCTGACCGCGACCGTCGGTCCGGTGACCCTCGAGGAGGCGTTCCTGCGCGCGGTCGGGAGGTCGATCGATGAGGAGTGAGGCGGCCGCGCCGGCGCTCCGGGCGTTCCGGGGCACGACGGCGTTCCTGTGGACCGAGGTCCTCGTCCAGAAGAACGAGCGGCTCGCGATGGCGACCTCGATGGTCGTCCAGTCGGTGATCCTCGTCTTCGTGTACATCCTCAACCCGGGCCTCCTCGGCGTCGCGTTCGTCGGGGCGATCCTGTTCTCGACGTTCGCGATGGGCCAGCGGGTCCTCAACGAGGCGGCCTACCTGCGCATCGACCACAAGTCGATCGACTTCTACCTCGCCGGGCCGCTCTCCCCCGAGGCGTACTTCCTCGGGATGTCGCTCGGGATCCTCGTCGTCTACATCCCCCCGGTCGTCGTGGTCGGGATCCTCGCGACGATCCTCGTGCCGCTCTCCCTCGCGAGCGGACTCCTTCTCCTCGCCCTCGCCGCGGTGCTCTGGGTATTCTCGTCGTCGCTCGGCTACGTCTTCTCGACGTTCTTCCGCGACAACCGGGCGATCTGGGCGTACTCGAGCCTGTTCTTCAACGTCTTCGGGGTGCTCGTCCCGGTGTTCTACCCGCTCGCGCTGTTCCCCGCGCTCCTCCGGCCGATCGTCCTCCTGATGCCCCCGAGCGCGGCCGCCGCGCTCGTCCAGGCGGCGATCGGCGTGACCCACCTGACCACCGTCGAGGTCGCGCTCGCCCTCGGCGGCCTCGCGGTAGAGACGGTCGCCCTGTTCGTCTTCGCGATCTACTGGGCCCGGCGCACCGTGCGGGGGGACTAGATGGCGGCCGAAACGCCCCGGCTCCCGGCCGTCCCCACGAGGGGCCGCGCGCTCCCCGCCTTCGGGATCGTCGGGTGGCGGTGGATCTCGCGGAACCCGGCGGTCGCGATCACACCGGTCCTCCTGCCGTTCATCTTCCTCTACTTCCTCTCGCTGATCTCGCCGCCGTCCCTCCTGCCGCTCGAGATCGTGGGCGCGATGCTGTTCACGATGCAGAACATCGGCAGCTGGACCTTGGGCGACAGCGCGTTCTGGCGGATCGAGTGCTCCCTCCAGGACCTGTTCGTCGCGAGCCCGCTGAGCCGCATCCGCTACCTGTTCGGGATCGCGTTCTCGAACCTGATCGCGATGCTCCCCGCGCTCGCGATCCTCGCGGTCCTCCTCGCGTGGGTCGGCGGCATGCGCGGGGTCCCGATGACGCCGCTCGGCGCGGTCGCGCTCGTGCTCGCGCTCGGGACGATGTGGGTGCTGTTCTCGTCGATCGGGATCGCGATCTCGAGCCGGGTGACGACCCAGCGGGAGATCTGGCCGGTGGGGAACCTCACGTTCACGATCCTCGGGATGCTCAGCCCGCTCTACTACCCGCTCAGCGCGCTTCCGCCCCTCTGGCAGGACGTGGCGCGCTTCCTGCCGACGACCTACGCGGCCCTGTTCGTCCAGGGGGCGCTCGGGATCACCCCGGCGACCCCGGCGCAGCTCGTCCTGTACGGCGGGCTGCTCGGGCTCTCCGCGGTCGTCGGGCTCGCGATCACCCTCCGCGTGTACAAGTGGGGCGAATCGTGAGCCGGCGACACGAAACGTTGAAGCGGAGCGGCGTCATGTCCGGGTCGGTGCGCCTACCGAACCTCGCGCGATCGGCCGCCCGCCCGGTCCCGCCGGCCGAGTCCCCTTGTTTCTTCGTTCGCAGGCCGCCGCACCTTTTCCCGTCCGGAGGGCGGTAGCGACCCCGTCCGATGGGCAACGACGAGTTCGACGAGATCCTGTCCGCCCTCGACCGGGAGACCGCCCGGATCCGGGTCCGCGCCGAGCCGCGCCGCTACAACAAGCCGGCGACCGTGATCTCGGGGTTCCCGCCCGGGGTCGACCTGGTCGAGACGACCCGGTCGCTCAAGAATCGCCTCGCGACCGGCGGCTCGGTCGTCGACGGCGAGGTCTACCTGCAGGGCGACCACCGGGCCCGCATCCGGGACGAGCTCGCCCGGCTCGGATTCGACCCCGAGACGATCGAGATCTCGGACGCCCCGCTGCCGAAGCGCGGACGGCACGGATAGGACGTCCCCCGGCGCCGTCGGTGCGCGCGCGCGGGCCGCTCGCGCGCGGTTTCCGCACCCAAGGGCTCCGATTGCGGGGGCCGGCGAGGGTATATCCCCGGGAGGGTCGAACGGGGCGCCATGGCCGAGTACGCACACCCCGAGGTTCTGGTCGAGAACGACTGGCTGCAGCAGCACCTCAACGACCCGACGATCCGCATCGCGGAGGTCGACTACGATCCCGCGGCGAACTACGAGCTCGGGCACATCCCGGGCGCCGTGCTGTTCGACTGGCGGAAGGACATCAACGACCCGATCGCCCGCGACATCCTCTCCCAGGACGCCCTGACCGGGCTGTTCCGCAAGGCCGGCATCGGCCCGGACACGACGGTCGTCCTGTACGGCGACTTCAACAACTGGTTCGCCGCGTTCGCCTTCTGGGTCTTCACCTACTACGGCGCGAAGCACGTCAAGCTCCTGAACGGCGGGCGCAAGAAGTGGATCGCCGAGGACCGCCCGTTCTCGAAGGACGTCCCGACCCCCGCGGCCGGGACCTTCACGGCCGGGCCCCCCGACCCGAAGCTGCGCGCGCTACTTGACGACGTTCGCGCCGCCCTGCCGCGCGTCCGGGACGGCTCGTTCGGGCTCGTGGACGTGCGGGGACCGAAGGAGTTCTCGGGCGAGATCACGGCGCCCCCCGAGTACCCGACGGAGCACGCGCAGCGCGGCGGGCACATCCCCGGCGCGAAGAACATCCCCTGGGCCCAGGCCGTCAAGGACGACGGGACGTTCAAGTCGCGCGAGGAGCTCGACCAGCTCTACCGGTCGAAGGGGATCCGGGGCGACGTCCCGGTGATCACGTACTGCCGGATCGGCGAGCGCTCGAGCCACACCTGGTTCGTGCTGAAGTACCTCCTCGGGTACCCCGACGTCCGGAACTACGACGGGTCGTGGACCGAGTGGGGGAACCTGGTCCGGACCCCGATCGAGAAACCGTAGGGCTCCGCCTCAGGCGCCCGGTCGCCGGCGTCGCGGCTCCGGGTGCGCCTCCTTGCGCACCAGGAACTGGTGGAGGGTCCCCTCCGCCCGGTGCGCGAGGAGCGCGTGGCCGGTCTGGTCGGACCAGCGCACCATCTCGATCGGGCTCGTCGGGTCGTCCGTCACGAGGAGCAGCGCCGTCCCGGCGGGACGGCGGGCGAGCTCCTCGTTGAGCAGCGTCAGGATCGCCGAGCATTCGATCCCGATCTCGTAGAGCTCGGCGTCGGGGAACTGCGGCCAGCACCGGATCCGCTGCGCGCGGATCCGCGCCTCGAGCGCCGCGGCGATGCTCGCGGCGGTCGCGAGGCCGGGCGTCCCGGGACCGACCGCGGCGCGCGGGCGCAGCCGGGCGACCCACCCGTCCCCGTACGGCGCGTCGTTGAGGAGCCGGGGGCGTTCCACGATCGCCCGGTTCCGCTCGGCGACCTCGGCCTCGATCGGGAGGCGCACGGCGCCGGTGTAGCGCGCGCTCTCGACCGTGGCGATGCTGCGGCCCGGCGCCACCGGTCCCGCGAGGTTTCGAAAGCTCACCTGGACGAACGGACCCGCGAACCACACGAGGGGTCCGAGCAACCCGAGCGTGGCCGTTCCGCCCGGCTCCGGCTGGACCCAGACGTCGTGCTCGAGGTCGTAGAGCCGGTCGTCGGGGACGGAGCACCCCGCGATCTCCACGACCCGGCGACCCGGATCGGGCGCATTACCCTACCGCTCGCCCGAGGGTTCCGGTCGGCGGTGCGAGGTCCTCGGGAGCGACCATCCGCGACCGCCCCCGGGAGCCGCCAACATCCTTTTGGCTCCGGGCCTCTCCCCGCCTCCCCCATGGCCGCCGCGCTCGGAGACTGGTCGGTGCCGGCGCGGGCCCGATGCCGATGCGGCCACCTTCCGACCCACCACATGGTGGTCGTGCGGATCGAGGGATCGGCGAACTGGCGGCTCGACCCGTCGGGCCCGTGCCAGCTGTGCGGCGAGTCGGTCTGCCGGAAGTTCACGCCGAGCGGCGCGTGACCCGGCTCAGCCGTAGGCCGCCTTGATGAGGTAGTCCTTCAGCTGGTGGAGCCGGTCGTCCCAGAGGTGGAAGTGCCACGACCGCGCGTCCTCCCATGCCTCGCCCGAACCCCATCCGACGTGCTCGAGCGTCACGTCGATCCCTTCGGGCGATTCCTGGAGCCGGACGTACACGTGCGTTTTCGGCTCGGGGACGTTCATCAACGCCGCGAACTCGGGCGGGGCGAACCAGCTGAACCCGATGTCGACGTCCGGCGTCAGCTGGAGCACGGTTCCGGCGCTCTCGAACGCGACCGGCTGCCGCCAGGCGAGCCGGTACTCCCCGCCGACGCGCGGCTCGACGTGGGCGTCGTCGCAGAGCCAGCCCTTCAGCTGGGCGGGGTCGGTGAACGCCGCGTGGATCATCGGGATCGGGAGCGGGATCGTCACCTGGACGAGGATCGGGTCGAGCGGTTCGTCCGCCACGGGCCGCCCCTCCGCCCGGGCGGCTAAAGAGTTTGCGCGGTCCCGCTCGCGCGGTCCGCTCAGTCGCGGACGACGAGCTCGATGCGCAGCCGCTCGGCGACCGCGCGCAGCCGGGCGACCTCGTCGTCGCTGAGCCGGGTGCGGACCATCGCCTTGCGGAACGCGTCCTCGATCGAGGTCGGCATCAGCTGGCGGAAGAGCGCCTTCCACGCCGTGCCAAGGCTCCAGACCGGCGCGCCGGTCGCGATGGCGAGCAGGTTCACCTCGGAGGTCGGCCGCCCCGGGCGGTCGGGGTCGATCCACCCGCGACTCCGGCTCAGGAAGCAGACCCGGG
>DATJRX010000017.1:0-67764 GCA_035504395.1 Thermoplasmata archaeon
GTCGATGATCCAAGTAGTACATGCGGGCCGCGCGAGCTGGATTACGTATAAGATTCTTGGGGTTGCCCGGACTTTGCCCGAAAAGCCTCCGCTGGACGAGTAGCGGGCTTTCCGCTCACGAACTGGGCTGTCCGTACCGAAGCCAGCTCTCGAGCCACGCCTCTCGCGGTCGTTTAGCCATCTCCGAACGTCGGAGGTGCGACCCGCGCGTCCAACACCCCGGAAGGAGGCGACGCGAGGGCCATATCCCCGCACAGGATTGGCTCCACCGGGCGTGCAAACGGTCGGATGACCTGGGATGGATTTTTCACCGCGGAGGTCGGCGCGGCGGCGGCGCTGACCGGCTTGATTTTTGTCGGCATTTCGATCAATCTCAAGCGAATTCTCGCGCTCCCTATGGTTGCGAATCGCGCTCTCCAGTCTCTGCTGATCCTCATCGGGGCGCTCGGGATCTTGTCGCTCCTTCTCGTCCCGGACCAATCCGACTTCCTCGCGGGGGTTGAGGTAATGGGGGTCACCGTCGCCATGCTGGCGGTCCTGAATGGGATCGAGATCCGAAGTTGGAGATCCATCGAGCCGAAATGGCGTCGGGTTCTAGCCCAGCACACGCTTGAGATTCAGGTCCCGAGCGTCTTCTTCCTAGTAGGTGGTGCCCTGCTGGCGGGCGGCCTTCCCGCCGCGTTGAACTGGTTGGTCCCAGCGACCCTGCTGAGCTTTCTGATCGGGTTCATCGAGGCCTGGGTGATCACGGTCGAGATCCTGCGCTGAGGGTTAGGCTGCCCGCGCCGTAATCCCATCGACCGGAGGTGGAGGTCAGTCCGGTTGACTCGGCACGCGAACTAGCTCGTGTGCGCGAGTTCGTGCGGCCGGTCTACCTCTGTGCGAGGGGCTCACTTCTCGCGCGGCGCACGGTGTCGGGGCGAACCCGGTTCCACGGACCTTGCCCGGCCCGAGTATGCGTGGACGGTTTTCTTGCGCGGGAGACGGGGTTCTCGTGCGGCGACCGCGGGACTCGAGCGAAGGAGGCTCGGCCGGGCGCGGGACGTGCGTCCCGGGGGCTGGAACCGTCCGGTCAGGGCGCGCTCGGAGGAGGTGCGTAGCCCGGCAACGCCGGCGGTAAGTCGCTGAACGTCCGGATGCTCACGATCTTCCCCCCCTCGAATGTGAACAGGTCCACGGCCTCGAACGCGAGCGTGCTTCCGTCCCCCAGTACTCCCTTCATTCGCAGGAGGCAGGCGACCTTTCCATCCTCGGCGATGAAATAGGCGACCTCGTGAACTCCGCTTCCGGGCGGCCGTGTTTCTTTGTAGAACCGGATTAGGTCGGAGGCTCCCACGATAGGAGGTCGGCCCCGGATTGTCTGGTATACCACTCCTGCCGAAAGATGGGCGAAGAGCTCGTCGTAGCGTCCGGAGTCGACGAGCTCCAGATACGATTTCACTCTCTCCTTGAGTTGCTCGGTGGAGGGAGATCCGACGACCATCTTCAGCTCACGATCCTCTTGAACAGCCAGAGCGTCGAGCTCCAGGTCAGGAGGAGGATCAACCCGATCACGGCGAAGGCCTGGAGGAGCACCGTCCCATCGAATCCGCTGACCATCAGGGTCCTCGCCGCGTTCGCCATGTAGGAGATCGGGTTGTACTCGCTCACCGTTTGCATCCACGCCGGCATGTACGAGACGGGCAGGAGCGCGGTGCTCGTGAACATGAGCGGGAACGTAAGGAGCGTGCCGATGACCGCGACCGTTTCGTTGCTCTTGGTGGCCAGCCCTACCGTCAGGGTGAGCCCGGACCAGGCGACTCCGAACCCGACCACGATGAGGTAGATCACCAAGATCCCCGGGACGCCCGTCGCGAACGTCGCGCCCAAAAGAACGGCGATTCCGAGCACGACGGTAGTCTGCAGGACGAAGCGGACCCCGTCGCTCAGTACTCGGCCCAGCAGGATGGCGGTCCTCCGTACCGGCGTGACGAGCATGTTCGCCAGGTACCCGGTGTTCAGCTCGTCCACGATGGCGTTCGCCGACTGCATCGTGTTGTTGAGGGTGTTGATGAACAGGATGCCTCCTACGGCGATCTCGAGGTAGCCCACGGTGGGGAACCCGGGAAGGTCGGAGAGTTTCGAGAACAGCTGCGTGAACAGGACGAGGAACATCAGTGCCCCGAAGAGCTGGAAGAAGATGCGGACCGGGGAGCCGAAGAACTTCGACTGCGCCCTCCCGAAGACGTACCAGACGTCCTGCAGGCTCTGAAGCGCGGTCATCAGTACGCTCCGCCCCGAACGCCCGAGACCGATGGGGGAGGAGCCCCGCTAACCAGGTCACCCTGGCGGATTCTCGACCCGGTCTTCTGGAGGAACACATCGTCCAGGGTCGGCGCGGCGAGACTGATCGACTCGGGGTGGATTCCTACGCCCTGGAAGAGCGTCACGATCTCCTCCACCAGTCGACTGGCCTGCCGAGCGTAGACAACGAGCCCGCTGTCGGCCCGGACGACCTTCCCAACTCCCGGTAGGGCTCGGAGCCGGACCTCCAGCGCGCCCCTCGGGCCGGGGTCGATATCGGGGTCCAGGGTCAGGATGATGGTCTCCCCACCGATCTCTTCCTTGAGGTCGGCGGGGGATCCGCTCGCCACGATCTTGCCGTGATCGATGATCGAGAGTTGACGGCAGAGCTTGTCGGCCTCTTCGAGGTACTGGGTCGTGAGGAAAACGGTCGTCCCTTCCTGCTCGTTCAGCTTCGACAGGTAGCTCCATACCTTGGCACGGGACTGCGGGTCCAAGCCGGTCGTGGGCTCGTCGAGAAATACGAGTCTCGGACGGTGCACCAGCGCGGCGGCCAGGCTGAGGCGCCTCTTCATGCCCCCCGAGTACTGCTTGGCCTTTCGGTCCGCGACATCCCGGAGCTCCATCAGGTCGAGCAGTTCGTCGACCCGACGCCGGAGCGTCGGACCTTGCATCCGCTGAAGATGGCCCTGGAACACGAGGTTCTTCCTCCCGGTGAGGTCGCCGTCGACCACCGTCTCCTGCGATTGGACCCCGATGATCCTGCGAATCCCATCGGGATCCCGGTCGAGGTCCTGTCCGCCAATAGTGACGGCGCCCGACGTCTTTCGGAGCAATGTGGAGAGGACCTTGATCGTCGTGCTCTTTCCCGCACCGTTGGGCCCGAGGAAGCCGAAGAACTCCCCCTCCGGCACTCGGAACGAGACCCCGTCGACCGCCTTCGTCCCACCGGCGTAAACTTCGACCAAGTTGTCGACGACGATCATGTCCGCCATCGTTCGATCCCTCCCTCGCGGCTTGAGATACGCTAGTTTCCTATATGGGCGATGACCATATAAGACACTATAGTATCCCAGAACTGACTCGCCGGAGGCGCGTCATCGTGTCTGCACGGTCGACCGCCCCCCGACGGCCCCTCCGCGGGGTGTCGAGGCGGCGGGGGGCAGCGCTGGAGACCGCCCTTTTGGAGGCGGCCTGGGCCGAGCTGCTCGCGGTAGGTTACCGAAACCTCACGATGGAGGGGATCGCGCGACGAGCCGGGACGAGCAAGCCGGTCATATACCGAAGGTGGCCGAGTCGCGTGGAGGTCGTCATCGCGGCGCTGCGCCAGCGGCGCGGATCCCTGGTGGACCGCATCCCGGACACCGGCTCGCTGCGACAGGATACCCTCTCGGTGCTGCGGCACATGACGAGAAGATTCTCGGATATACCGGCGCGGGCTCGCAAAGGGCTGGTCGCAGAGGCCTTTGGGGAGGCGAGACTACTGAGGAAGAATCCCGCCGCGGAGGTCATGCCCAAGATCATGACCGCCATTCTGGCCCGCGCGGCCGCTCGGGGGGAGATCCCCCCCGCGAAGGTCTCGCCGCGAATCGTGAGACTTCCCTCGGACCTCGTGCGCCACGAGATGATGGTCACCGACGCCCCGGTCCCTGAGAAGGTGCTCGAGGAGATTGTCGACGAGATCTTCCTCCCCCTTGTCCGAGCGTGACTCGGGTCCGAGACTCCTCGGATCCGCCCCAACTCCGCAACCGCCGGACTAGGCGCCACCCGCCGTGCGCCGGGTACCCGGGGGGGCCCGGCACGGCCTCCTCGAGCTTCCGTGCGTCCCGCCGAGTTTCAACGTGCTGCGCGATCCCCGGCCCGGGATGCTCCACGGACCTCCCGGATCAGCTGATCGAACGTCTCGGGGAAGGAGAGGATTCGGCTCATCACGAGCGTCTCCTCGGCGACCACCCCGGGCTGGGCCCGCGTCCACGCTTCGACATCGTCGATGCGCGCGGCCGAGCGAAGGACCACGAAGTAGCTCGCGAAGGTATCGGGCAGGGCCGGTCCGAACGCGGTGCGCCGGAACTCGAGCGTGCGGGCGAACGTCCGGTCGAGCGCCCTCCCGAAGGAGGCGCGATCCGCGACGCTCTCGAACTGGAGGTTGATCGACAGCACCGGATCCGACATCGCCCGGAAGTCGAACGTCGGCACGAACCAGACCGCGTGCTCGTCGATCAGGCGGGCATAGCGGGACGTGATCGTGCGGGTCGAGACCCCCACGTGCCGTGCCACCTGGGCCAGCGTCTCGGTCGGATACCGTCGGAGCACGCGCACGATCCGCAGCTCGAGCGGGGAGAGGGTTCGACTCGACTCCGGTGGCGCCCACGGCACCGCCTCGCCGACCTCCGCGACGCCCGAGATCCCGCGAAGGAGCGCGGCCGTCCGCCGGGGGTCCGCGTCCCGGGGCAGCACGAACGTGACCGCCATCCACTCGCCGACGAAGTCGAGGCCGCCGACCGCGCCGGGGACGAGGCCGATCCGGGCGATCAGCGCGTCCTTCGCGAGGCGATCGGCGACCCGGATGTCGAAGGTGGCACCGGTCAGCTCGAACAGGTACGGGTTCGGCCAGACATCGTACCGCTCGACGAAGCCGGAGTCGGCCCATCCTCGGAGGCGGGCGGCGACCGTCGCCCGGCTCACCCCGAGTTCGCGGGCGATGCGGTTCGCGTTGAATCGCGGGTCGATCCCCGAGATGGAGACGCCCCGCGAGGCGTACATCACGCGCAGGATCCGGACGTCGAGATCGGCATCGTGCGGGAGCGTCGGTGCGTCGAGGGCCCGCATCGCGCCGGGCCCACGGGGTTCCGACTTCATGAGCTCGACCGACGAAATCGGAAGTTGGGGCGCCCCGGATTCGGAAGTTGGCGGGCGACGGGTCACGGGGTTGACGTCCCCCGGCCCTCCTCCTCCCCTCGATGAGCGCCCCAGCGATCCCCCCGAGCGCCGCCTCCCCCTCGACCTCGCACGCCTCGCGCGTCCTGATCGTGCTCGCGTCCGCCGCCTTGATCGTGAGCTTCATCGAGACGATGCTCACGCCGGCGCTGCCGCGGCTCGCGACGTTCTTCTCGAACGCGCCCTACACGACGGTCGCGTGGATCCTCTCCGCGTACCTCCTCGTCGGCGTCGCGACGATCCCGATCTTCGCGAAGCTGGGCGACCTCTACGGCAAGCGCCGCATCCTGGGCGTCGTGCTCGTCGTCTACACGTTCGCGGTCGCGATCGCGCCCGCGACGCCCCTCCTCGGGCCGTGGCTCGGCCTCGATCGCGCCGCGTCGATCTACCTCCTGATCGCGGTGCGCGGGGTCCAGGGCGTCGGGCTCGCGATGTTCCCGCTGGCCCTCGCGATGGTCGCCGAGGCGCTCCCGCGCGAGCGCGTCGCGCCGGCCCAGGGGATCGTCGCCGCGATGTTCGCGGTCGGCTCGGGCTTCGGTCTCGTGGGAGGCGCGTGGCTGATCGAGAGCTTCGGCTGGCAGGTCGCCTACGCGTCGATGCTGCCGTTCGTCGTCGTCCTCCCGATCCTCGCCGCGTACTGGCTCCCCGAGGGCCACCGCGGCACGGGCGGGCGGATCGACCTGCCCGGGGCCGGGCTCCTCGCCGGGGCGCTCGCCACGTTCCTCCTCGCGCTCACGCTCGGGCCGACGTGGGGCTGGGGACGCTGGGTCGGCGCGCTCGCGGCGGGCTGGCCGGTCGGTGCCCCGGAGCTCTTCGTGCTCGCGGGCCTGTTCCTGGCCGGATTCCTGGTCCGCAGCGGACGGGTCGCGGAGCCCCTGCTCGACCTGGGGCGGTTCCGGGAGCGGAACATCGCCCTCGCCTACCTCGGCGCGACCCTGGTGGGACTCGCGATGTTCGTCGCGTTCGTTGTCCTCACGGTCCTCGTCGAGTTCCCGGTCGTCGGGCTCGGGGAGAGCGTGCTCGCGTTCGGCCTCCTGAGCATCCCGACCACGCTCTCGATGTTCGTGGCCGCGCCGCTGGTCGGACGCGGGATCACCCGGTTCGGCCCGCGGCCGATGATCCTGACGGGGGCCGCCCTGTCGGGGGTCGGGTTCCTCCTCCTCCTCGCCTTCCACACGACCTACCTCGAGATGATCTCCGAGGCGGTCCCGACGTTCGTCGGGCTCGTCGCGGTCCTGGTCTCCGTCACGAACGTGATCGCGATGGCCGCGCGGCACGACGATCGGGGGATCCAGATGGGAATGACCGAGACGTTCCAGGACCTCGGCGCCTCGGTCGGGCCGGTCGTGGTCGCGGCGCTCCTCGCGACGTTCACCCGCGTCGCGTTGGTCCCCGACGCGGCGGTGCCCGGCGGGGTCGCGTCGGTCGTCGTTCCCAGCGCGGCGGCGTTCTCGTGGATCTTCGCGGTGGGGGTCGCGATCGCGGTCCTCCTCGGGCTGGTCGGGGCGTTCCTCACGAACTTCCGCGCGGCCGAGGCCGCGGCCGGGGTCCCGGCGAACGGGGGCTCCGCCCCGGCCCCCGAGGGGTCGGGCCCGTCTACGACGGCGCCGTCGTGAGGCCCAGGGCGCGGTCCGTGATGGCGATCGAGGTCGGCCCGTCGGGAGCGAGCTCGAACATCGCCCGGATCGCGTCCACGTTCTCGGGCACGACGACCGACTCCTGGTGGATCGCCTGGAAGAAGTAGACGTCGCGGCCGTCGAGCCGCAGCCCCTCCTCCCAGAGCACGTTCTCCATCACGTCGTTGAACCCGATCCCGCGGTCCCGCGCGTACTCCATCACCTGCGGAGTGCCCTCCACGTGCTCCCACGGCGCGAACAGGAGGAACCGCGGACTGTGGCGGAACGCCTCGAGGACCTCGTGCGCGTCGGCGGGGGCGCGCTTGAGGCGGGCGTGGTTGACGTGCACGTGCATCAGCGTCGTGGGCACGACCACCGCCGTCGTGGCGATCACGAGATCGGGGAAGATCGTCCGCACGTCCGGCCCATGGTGCGACGGCAGCTGGAGCGTCGGGACGATCCCGTTGAGGGGTCCCCGCTTCGATTCCGCCGGGTCGGCCGCCCGCCGGACGAGCGTCACCTCCCAGTGATCGACCCCCCAGTGCGCTCGCAGCACCGCCGCGGCGCGTGCGATGCCGGTGGTGTTGCACGAGACGACCCTCAGGCTCCGCTTCCCGCGGCCGGCCTCGAAGTTTCCGAGCGCGTTGAACGACGCCTCGGCGACGTCGGACTTCTCGCCGCCCTGGAAGACCGCCCGGATCCCGTGCCGCGCGTAGATGGCCCGGTTCTCCTTTCCGACCTTGTCGGGCGCGGCGTCGACGACGACGTCGGCCTGGGCGAGCAGGTCCGCGAGCCGGCCGGCGACCTTGAGGCCGGCCGCCTCGAACGCCGTCGGGTCCTTGTCGCCCGCGACGTAGAGCGGATACCCCTTCTCCGCCGCGCGGCGGGCCTCGAAGCTCGGCTGGGTCTTCGTGACCCCCACGAGCGTCATGTCGGGTTGACGCGCGACGGCGTCCGCGACCCGCTTTCCGATCGTCCCGAAGCCGTTGATCGCGACGCGTACCTTCGCCACGGAGCGCCCTCGGGCCGTCCGAGCGTCGCCGATGATAAAGGCGTTCGGGCGGCGGGCCCGGGAGCGGCACGCTTTAGACCCGGAGCCGGCGTCCGCGGAGGACCATCATGGAGTTCCGGCTGAGCGACGAGGAAGAGGCGTTCCAGACCGCCGTCCGGCGCTTCGGCGACCGGGTGCTGCGGACGCACGAGCGTCAGATCGACGCCGAGGGCCGGATCCCCGACGACGTCCTCTCCGCGATGGCGGACCTGGGGCTGCTCGCGATGCCCGTGCCGGCGGAGTACGGCGGAATGGGCGCCTCCGCGATCCTGACCGAGCTCGCCGCCGAGGAGATCGGCCGGGGCGACTTCTCGATGGCGACCGCGGTGTTCTTCCTGCTCGAGGCGGGCTGGGGGTACCTCCTCGCCCGGTACGGGACCGAGGAGGCGAAGCGGGAGGTCCTGCCTCCGGTCTGCTCGGGCCACGCCTTCCTCGGGATCGCGACGACCGAGCCGACCGGCGGGAGCGACCTTCAGCACCTCCGGACCCGCTCCCACCGGGACGGGCACGAGTTCGTGCTCCGCGGGGAGAAGGCGTTCGTCTCGGGAGTCGAGGAGGCGCGTCGGCTTGGCGGCGGCCACCTCACGCTCTCGCGCGCCCCCGACGGGGGGTTCAACTTCCTCTACGTGCCGACCCGCTCGGACGGCCTCTCCACGCAGCGGTTCGAGAACATGGGCCGCATGGGGATCTCGACCGGAGCGCTGACCTACGCGGACGTGCGGGTCCCCGAGCGCTACCTGATCGGGGAGGAGGGCAAGGGGTTCGGCCGGGCGATGGAGGGGTTCTCCGTCGCGCGCACGTTCGTGAGCGCCGCCTGCATCGGGGCGGCCGAGCGGGCGCTCGAGACCGGGATCGCCTACATCAAGGAGCGCCGCGCGTTCGGCCAGCCGCTCGGGAAGTTCGAAGGGATCCAGTTCGAGCTGGTCGATCTCTGGACCCAGGTCGAGGCCGTCAAGTGGCAGTGCCGCCGGGCCGCCTGGCTCCTGGACGCGTACACGCTGAAGGGGGATGCGAGTCACCGCTCGGAGGTCGACCGCGCGGTCGCGTCGGTGAAGCTCACCGCCCCACCGATCGCGTTCGAGTGCGTCAAGCGCGTGATGATGTGGTTTGGCGCGGCGGGCTATACGAAGGACGTCGGCCTCGAGCTCGGCCTCCGGGGCATCATGTCGTACCTCGTCGGCGCGGAGGGAGGACTGAACATCATGCGGATCATCCTCGGCCGGGAGCTGCTCGGCAAGGAGTTCCTCCCGTACGAGTGAGTCGGGATGTCGCGGCGAGTCCGGCACGAGGGGCCGCCCGTCCGGGAGCGCGACCTCCAGGCCCGGCTCGCCCGGCGCCTCCCCGCCGGCCGATCCGGGCTCCTGCCGATCGGGGACGATGCCGCCGCGCTGCGGCCGGGACCGTCGGAGGTGGCGGTCCTCACCACCGACTCGCTCGTGGAAGGGATCCATTTCCTCCGGGCGTCGGACCCGCGGCTCGTGGGGGCGGCGGCGGCCGCCGTGAGCCTGTCCGACGTCGCGGCGAAGGGCGCCCGGCCCGCCGGCATCGTCCTCGCGCTCCTCCTGCCCGTCGGCACGCCCCGACGCTGGGCGGAGACGGTCGTCCTCGGCGCGGAGCGGATGGGCGCGCGGTTCGGCGCGCACGTGATCGGCGGCGACACAAAGCCCGGACCGGCGCGCGCCGTCGCGAGCACCGTGATCGGCTTCGGCCGCGCGGATGCGCTCGGCCCGCGGACGCAGGCCCGTCCCGGGGACCTGCTCGTGACCACCGGCGACGTCGGGCGGGGCGGCCTCGCCGCGCGCCGGCTCGGCCCGGCCCGACGGGGCGACGCGCGCGCGCTCGCCGATCTCCTGCGGATCCGCCCCCGGGTGCGCGAGGGAGCCGTTCTCGGTCCGCTCGTGCATGCGATGATGGACACCTCCGACGGGCTCGCCGAGTCGGTTCGGCTGCTCTCGGCGGCGAGCGGGGTCCGGATCGTGGTCGAGGAGGAGCGGCTCCCGTACGCTCCGGGCCTTCGGCGGGCCGCCCGTTCCCCGAGCGAGCGGCGGTCCCTGGCGTTCTACGGGGGGGACTACGAGCTCCTCGCGGCGCTCCCGCCCGATCGCTGGGCCCGGGCGCACCGCGCCGTCGTCCGGGCGGGCGGCCGGCTCACCCGCATCGGTCGCGTGGAACGCGGGGTCGGCGCCTGGCTCCGCTCGGGGGCGCGCGAGGAGGCGATGCCGCCGCCGGGGTGGGACCCGTTCCGTGGGCCGTCCGCCCCTGCCGGGGCGCGAGGCCGTGTCGCGGTGTGACAGAGTTCACGTTACCCTCAAGTAGGCGTCGCCGGGTCCCCGACGTGCCTCTCAGGGGGCATGAACCATGGCGAGCGCTTCTACCGTGAATCCGTTCGAGACGGCCAAGCAGCAAGTCGATATCGTCGCCGACCTGATCGGGATCGACCCCTCGACCCGCGAGGTGCTGAAGCACCCCAAGCGCGAGCTCACGGTCAACTTTCCGGTCCGCATGGACGACGGGACGTACCGGGTCTACACCGGCTACCGCGTGCAGTACAACATGGCCCGGGGCCCGACCAAGGGCGGGATCCGGTACCACCCGCAGGTGACGCTGGACGAGGTCCGCGCTCTCGCGGCGTGGATGACCTGGAAGTGCGCGGTCGTCAACATCCCGTACGGCGGCGCCAAGGGCGGCGTCGTCTGCGACCCGAAGCACATGTCGAAGGGGGAGCTCGAGCGGCTCACCCGGCGCTTCGCGAGCGAGATCGCCCCGATCATCGGCCCCGAGATGGACATCCCGGCGCCGGACGTCTACACGGACAGCCAGACGATGGCGTGGATCATGGACACCTACTCGATGCAGAAGGGCTACTCGGTCCCGGGCGTCGTCACCGGCAAGCCCATCAGCCTCGGCGGGAGCGAGGGGCGCGGGGAGGCGACGGGGCGCGGGTGCGCCTACGTCATCCGGGAGGCCGCGAAGGACCTCAACCTCAAGGTCAAGGGGGCGGCGGTCGCGGTCCAGGGATTCGGGAACGCCGGCTCGGTCGCGGCGAACCTGCTCTACGACGAGCAGGGGGCGAAGATCGTGGCGGTCTCCGACTCGAAGGGCGGCGTCTTCAAGGCGGACGGGTTGAACCCGCACGCCGTCGAGGAGCACAAGGCGAAGACCGGCTCGGTCGTGGGCTTCCCCGGTACGAAGTCGATCTCGAACGAGGAGCTGCTCGAGACGAAGGTCGACATCCTGGTCCCGGCGGCGCTCGAGAACCAGATCGGCAAGAAGAACGCCGACAAGATCCAGGCGAAGATCGTCGCCGAGGCGGCCAACGGCCCGACGCTCCCCGAGGCGGACGCGATCCTCTACCAGAAGAAGATCACCGTCCTCCCCGACGTTCTCGCGAACGCGGGCGGCGTCACGGTGAGCTACTTCGAGTGGGCGCAGGACATCCAGGGGTACTACTGGCCGCTCGCCGAGGTCAACCAGCGGCTCGAGACCGTGATGGTCCGATCCTACAACGACGTCCACAAGGTCGGCGTCGAGCGGAAGGTCCACAACCGGACGGCCGCGTACATCGTCGCGATCCAGCGGGTCGTCGACGCGATCAAGATCCGCGGCATCTACCCCTAGGCGCGCGGGTCCCGGGGCCCGACGGATGGCGGACCTCCCGCGGTGCCGTCGGGCGACCTGGGCGGACGTCGAGGGGTGGGCCGACCGGATCGCGGACCGGGTCCGCGCGGCCGGTCCGCCCCCCGAGACGATCGTCGCGCTGACGCGCGGGGGTTGGGTCCCCGGCCGCCTCCTGTGCGACCGGCTCGGCGTGCGCCGCTTGGTCTCGCTGCGCGCGCAGCACTGGGGCGTCACGGCGACGCGCACCGGTGCGGCGGAGCTCACGGAGGGGCTGAGCGGCCCGGTGGCCGACCTCCGCGTGCTGGTGGTCGACGACATCACCGACACCGGGGAGAGCCTCGCGCTCGCGGTCGACCACGTCCGGGCCGCCGGGGCGAGCTCCGTCGAGAGCGCGACCCTGCTCCACATCGCCGGCGCGCGGCTCGTGCCGACCTACTTCGCGGAGGAGATCGCGCGGGCGGAATGGGCGTGGATCGTCTTCCCCTGGAACTACTGGGAGGACCTGGTCGCGCTCGCCGGCCGGGCCGCCTCCATGGGGGCCGGGATCGACGCGGTGCGCCGCACCCTGCGCGATCGCTGCGGACTAACGGTGCCGCGCGCGGACCTCGCGCGGGTGGTCGGGTGGGGCGTGCGCCTCGTCCCGCCGGCCGAGGCCGCTACCCCGAGCTCTGGCCCGCGGGGTCGACGACAGCGCGCGCGGCGAGTGCCTTGAGGTACTGCTGCAGGGCGCCGGCCCCGATGACCATGCCGAACCCGGCGAGCAGCAGCGCGAGCAGGATCGGGAGCTGGCTCGGGCCGCTCACGCCCTGCAGGTAGCGGACCAGGTAGACGATCCCGAAGCTCACGAGCCCGATCCCGACGATCGAGGTCGTCGCGACCGCGAACGACCGCGGGAACCGGCCGCGCGCCAGCGTCCGACGGATCGCCCGTCCGACCTCCCAGACCAGGGCCCCGAGGAGCCACCAGATGAGTCCGGACTGCAGGAAGAACAGGACCCGGTCGAGCGGGGGCGAGGCGAGATCCGCGGCGTACGCATTGTACCCGGAGAGGAAGCCGACCCCCACGAGCGCGATCGCGAACAGCCCGAACCCGAACGCGACCGAGCCGGTCCGGATGTCCGTCGACGCGCTCCGCACGGACTCGATCAGCGCCTCGTCGACGTCGAACGTCCAGAAGATGAGGTAGACGCCGAGGACGATCGCGAGCCCGATCACGCCCCAGACCAGCACCTGGCTCGCGGCGGCGATGCCGAGGATGAGGAGCACGAGGGCGACGGGGAGGACCGTCTTCGCGCGGAGCTTCGGGTCCTTCATCGCGCGGACGATCGTGTAGTACGTCGACTCGATCGACGCGTTCTGCCGGACGTAGACGCGCCGTACCCCGTCGACCTTGACGCGGGACGCGAGGATCGGGAAGAGGAACTCGTCCTCCGCGCCGTCGCTCACGAGGTACGCGGACTTCGCGGCCGTCCGGCCGAGCACGTCGTCGAACTGGGCCGCGACCCGCCGATCGGAGACGATCCCGACCTTGCCGGAGCCGGTCAGGACGCAGACCTCGCACTCCTCGCCCGCGCCCCGCAGCTCGTCGAGCAGGCTCACGGCGGCGAACAGCGCGTTGGTGTCCGAGTCCTCGGGGTCCACGGTGCCGAGCCGGACCGCCGCCTCCAGCACCTGGGACCGGCCGACGACCGGCCCGGTGACCGAGGCCTTTCGACCGAGGTCGTCGTCACGGTCGATGCAGACGACCAGGCGCATGGCCCGCGGTCTATGCGCATCCGAGCGGATAATTCCTCGGGTGGACCGAGCCGGCCCGCCCGCGGTACGGGCCGCGCGGCGCGCCCCTAGACGATATTACGGACCGGCCGCCCCTCCGGGACCCCCATGGCCGACCTCCCCGACAAGCGCTCCGCGTTCATCGACTGGTACCTCGCTGTCGTGGAGGCGGCCGAGGTCACCGACAAGCGCTACCCGGTGAAGGGGCTGAACGTTTGGACGCCCTACGGGATGGCGGCCCGCCGCAACCTGGACGCGGTGATGATCCGGGAGATCGAGGCGACCGGCTCGCGGGCGGTCGAGTTTCCCGCGCTGATCCCCGCGACCGAGTTCGCGAAGGAGAAGGAGCACATCAAGGGGTTCGACGCCCAGGTCTACTGGGTCACGAAGGGGGGCCTCAGCGACCTCGACATCCCGCTCGTGCTCCGGCCGACGAGCGAGACCGCGATCTACCCGGTGTTCGCGCTCTGGGTGCGTTCCCACCGCGACCTGCCGCTCAACGTCTACCAGATCGTGAACACCTTCCGCTACGAGACGAAGACGACCCGGCCGTTCCTGCGGGTCCGGGAGATCCACTTCTTCGAGGAGCACACCTGCCAGGCGAACGAGGAGCACGCGACCGAGCGGGTCCGCTCGAACCGGGCCGCGTTCGAGCGGATGGCGCACGCCTTCGCGCTCCCCTACCTCGCGATCCGGCGGCCGGAGTGGGACAAGTTCCCCGGCGCGTACTACTCGATCGCGCTCGACATCCCGGTCGGGGAGGCCCGGACCCTCCAGATCGGCTCGATCCACCACTACCGCGAGAACTTCGCGCGCCCGTACGGGATCCGCTACGAGGACGCCGACGGGACCCAGCGCTACGTCCACCAGACGACCTTCGGGCTGTCGGAACGGCTGATCGGCGCGATCCTCGCCGTCCACGGCGACCAGAAGGGCGCCGTGTTCCCGACCGCGATCGCGCCGTACGACGTCGTCGTGGTCCCGATCCCGGCCGCCGACGCGGGCGACGCGCCCGAGCGGGTCGCGGCCGAGGTCGCGGAGCGGCTCCGCCGCCACGGGCGAAGGGTCCACCTCGACTCGAGCGACGCGCGCCCCGGCGCGAAGTTCTACCACTGGGAGCTCACGGGAGTGCCGCTCCGGCTCGAGGTCGGGCGCCGGGAGGCCGAGCGGCGGTCGGTGGCGGCCGTCGACCGGCTCGGCCGCAAGTCGACCCTCCCGATCGATCCGCTCGAACACGAGGTCGACCTGCGCCTGGCCGAGTTCGACCGCGCGCTGTTCGAGCGCGCGCGGGAGGCGTTCCGCGCCGCGTTCTCCGTCGCCCGGTCGCTCGAGGAGCTGCCGGGCTCGACGACGGTGCGGCTCGTCGCCTGGTGCGGGGACGAGGCGTGCGGCCATCGCATCGAGCAGGCGATCGACGGGTCGCTGCTCGGGACGCCCGAGGACCCGCTGCCGTTCCCGCTCGACCCGGTCGGGGCGTGCCTCGTCTGCGGCCGGACCGAGGGCGCCCGCTGGGCGCTGGCCGGTCGCCCGATGTGAACGGCGGCGCCGCTACGTGCCGGGCGGGGCGGTCACCGGCGGGTTCGGCAGCACGAGCCACATGCCGGCGAGCCCGAACAGGAACAGCGTGATGAACACGGCGTAGACCCCGTTGTCGATCCAGACGCCGTAGAACGTCCCCCACCAGACGTAGAAGGCCACCGCCGCGACCACGAGCGAGGCGAATCCCCAGAACGTGACCTTCCGCGGGATCGACATGTCCCGGTACCGGGACGCCTCGGCCCCGGGAGCGGCCTCGCTGACGGACGCCATCGTCGGCTTCGACCCGTGGGTCGATAGTTAACGGTTGCGGCGCATCGTCCCGCGGCGCGGGGTTCCACCGACCCGTCGAAGCTCATCGGCGGGGGGCGGCTACGGGGAGGGATGGAGATCCGGGAGTTCGCCGAGCTCTCGCCGCGCCAGCGCCAGTGGGCGGCGACCCTGGAGGTCTCCGACGGCGGTCCGCCGTCGACCGCGGAGCGCCTCGCCCGGGCCCGGTTCCTTCGCTACACATCCCTCTACGCCGTCGTCGACGGGGTTCCGCTCGCGCGCGTCGGGTCGTCCCGGGTCCCGTTCCGGACGAAGGAGGGAGATCAGACGATCCTCGGCGTCGCGGACGTCGTGACCCGCCCGGACGCGCTGCGGCGCGGCTATGCGTCGCGCCTGCTCCGCGCGACCCATCGCCGCGCCCGGGCCGAGGGGCTGCAGTGGGCGGTCCTGTGGACGCGGAGGTCGTGGGTCGCCCACGGCGCCTACGAGCGCCTCGGGTACCGGGACGTGTATGGTCCGCCCATCGCCGCGCACCGGTCGCGGGCGGGACCGCACCGACCGGCCGGGCTGTTGCGCGCCCGTCCCGCCCGCCGGGGCGACGGGGCGCTGCTCGAGCGCCTCCTCGCGGAGGCATCCCGGGAGCGGATCGGGTTCGTGCCACGTCCGGCGGGGTGGTTCGACGCGGCCCTCGCGCTCGGCTGGCGATCCGTCGACCAGTATCGGATCCTGTACCAGGGCCGTCGGCCGGTCGGCTACGTCGTCGTCCACGTCGACCGATTCGACCTGACGAGCCGGGAGATCGTGGTGACCGATCCCGCCCTGCACCATCCGCTCCTGAACTGGCTCGAGGCCCTCGCGGGCGGGCGATGGATCGGCCTCAACGCCTCGACGTTCCTGCGCGACGCCGCGGACGAGCTCCGGGCCCACGGCTACCTCACGATCCCGTTCGGCCACGGCGTGATGATGGCCCGCCCGCTCGGCCGGGCGTCCGACCGGGACGGATCGGCGTTCCGGGCCGCGGTCGACGACCCCCGGTTCTGGCTCCAGGGCAGCGACATGGTGTAGCGGCCCGGGGGTCCGTTCCGGCCCCGCCGCGGGCACACATTTAACCCGTTCCCGGAACTAGCAGCGTCGGGATGCCCGAGCCGGCCGTCGGGGAGACCCTCGGGGTGGGCGAACCGGCCCGGCTCGACCGGCTTTCCTCCGAGCAGCATCGGATCCTCGCCTACGCGAGCGCGATCGGCTCCGAGTTCGACTTCCCGCTCCTGGTCGCCGCGATGGGCGCGAACGAGGAGGCGCTCGCCGAACAGCTGGAGCGCCTCGTGCACGCCGGGATCCTGACCGAGCGCGCCGGCGGCGACCGGTTCGCGTTCGCGGAGGAGGCGTTCCGGGCCCGCATCTACCGTTCGCTCACCGAGAGCCGGCTCCGGGTGCTCCACCGCAAGATCGCCGAGGCGATGGAAGCCGCCTACCGGGACCCGCCGCTCGAGGTGGTGGCGGAGCTGGGACGGCACTTCTTCCTCGGGAAGGTCCCCGAGAAGTCCCGGGCGTACAATCGCCGGGCGTCGGAGGCCGCCCGGGCGGCCGACGACCCCGAGGCGGCGGCCCACTACCTCGAGCGGGTGGCGGTCGACCTGGCCGCGATGCCGGGCGACCCGCGCCGGGAGCTCGCGGAGATCGACACCGCGCTCGGAGAGCTCTACTTCTCGATCGGGAACTTCGCGGCCGCGGACCGCCACTTCACCAGCGCGCTCGGACGGCTCGGGTCCGACGAGCCCCGCATCCGGGGCGCGGTCCTGCTCGCCCGGGCCGAGATCGCCCGCGAGAACCTCGACACGGACGGGGCGACCCGCCAGGCCCTCGAGGCCCAGCGGCTGTTCGAGCAGGTCGACGACCGGCTCGGGGCGGCGCAGACGTTCCGCCTCCTCGGCCGGCTCGCGTTCCAGCGGGGCGATTACCGCGACGCGCTCGACGAGAACATGCGCGCCCTCGACGCGATCGGGGATTCGCGGGAGCCCCGCTTCATCGGGCGCCTGTCGATCGAGATGGGGAACGCCTTCGCCCTTCTCGGCCCCGCGGTGCGGGACGAGGCGATCGCCTGGTACGAGCGCGCGATCCGACGCCTCAGCGAGGTCGGCGACTGGGTCGAGCTCTCCCGCGCGTACCACGAGCTCGGCGTCCTCGTCGGCGAGACCCGCCCCCAGGATGGCCTCGACGACCTCGAGCGGGCCCGGGACCTGGGCGAGCGCGCGCACGACAGCCGGTCGACCGGCCGGGCGCTGCTCTCGGGCGTGGAGCTCCGCCTCGCCCTGGGGCAGCTCGAAGAGGCGAGCCGGGACAACGAGCAGGCCGGCCGCATCCTCGAACGGCTCAACGACGACCTCGGGATCGAGCAGGTCGAGGTCAACCGCGGGCTCATCGGCGAGAAGCAGGGTCAGTGGGAGGACGCCGAGCGCGCGTTCGAGCTCGCGATCGCGATGTGCCGGCGCCACCGCCTTCCGGCGGCCGAGGCGCAGGTCCACTTCTACCTCGCGCGGCTGCGGTTCAAGACCCGGAACTTCGAGGGCGCCCGCGCGGAGCTCGAGGCGGCGGCCCGGCTGGGGGTCGCCGAGCTTCGGCCGGGGCTCGCCCCGGCCTTCGCCGAGCTCGCGGCGCAGCTCGCGCGGGCGGCCGACCCGCCGGCCGGGACCGCCGACGGCCGCGTCGCCCCGTAGCCGCCGGGGATTGGATTATCTATCCCGGGCGCCGTTCAATCTCCCCATGTCCGGCGTGGAGGCGGCCCGGGGGGCCGTGCTCCCTCCGATCTTCGGCCGGTCCGACGTGCTCGCGGAGATCGACCGGACCCTGGAGCGGGCGGGCGCCCGCACCGGGGAGCTGTTGCTGATCTCGGGGGAGGAGGGGGCCGGGAAGAGCCTGTTCGCCCGCGCCGCGACCGCGCGCGCCCGGGACCGCGGGTACCGCGTGGTCGCGGGTCGGGCGCTGCCGCAGGAGATCCCGCAGCCGTTCCGCCTCCTCCGCGACCTCCTGCGTCCGCTCGGCGGCGTGGCCGCGCCCGACCGGGCTCTCGCCCCGGACGACCCGGTCCTGCCGCTCTTCATCGCCCCCTACGGGCCCGAGAGCGCGGCGGGGACCGGCGGCCCCCCGGAGGCGGAGCCGCTCGAGACGCCGGTCGCCGGGCTCGACGCCGTCCTGGCCCCGCTCGACAGTCCGGGCGAGTGGATCGGCACGAGCCGCAACGAGCTCTACGCCCGGGTCACGGAGTACCTGTCGGACCTCGCGCGCGACCAGCCGCTGGTGCTCGTGGTCGACGACCTCCACCTCGCGGACCTCCCGTCCCTCGAGTTCCTGTCGCGCCTCGCGGCCACGCTGACCGAGCTTCCGATCTCGGTCGTCGCGACGATGGCGATCGCGGGCCGGATCCCGCCCGCGGCCCGGGAGCCGCTCGAGTCGATCGCGCGCGCCACGTCCGCCCGCTCGGTCGTCCTGGGCCTGCTCGGGGTCGGCGAGATCGGGGACTTCGCGAGGTGGCTGCGGCGCGGGCTCGCCGCCGACCCGGCGGACGTCCTCCGCTGGCAGGCCCAGACCGAGGGGAACCCCCTGTTCGTCGAGCAGCTCGTGCGCGCCTCCTCCGCCTACGGGGTCCGGGGCCTCCCGTCCGATCGGACCGCCGACCTGAACGCGATCCTGCAGGACCGCGCCGCGGCCCTCGGCGAGGTCGAGCGGCGGACGCTCACCTACGCGAGCCTCCTCGGCCGCGAGTTCGCCTTCGGGACGCTGCTCGCGGTCAGCGAGCTCGGCGAGGACCGATTGACCGAGGTCGTCGACCGGCTCGTCCAGGACGGCCTGCTCCGCGAGCGCGACGGCGAGGCGCTCGAGTTCACCACGGAGGGGCTCCGGGCGGCGGTCTACTCCGGGCTCACGCAGACGCGCCGACGGCTCCTCCATCGCCGGGTCGCCCGCACGCTCGAGGCCCGCCGATCGACGGGCGAGTTCGAGCTGGCCCGCCACTTCTACCTCGGCCGTGACGATGCGAAGGCCGAGGAGTACAACGAGCGGGCGGCCCGCACCGCGATGCGGACGTTCGCCTTCGAGAACGCGGTCGCCCACCTCGAGCGGGCGCTCGAGGCCGAGCGACGGCGGCCCGACCGCGAGCCGCGGCGCGAGATCCAGCTCCTGACCGAGCTCGGCCGGGCCCTCGACGAGGTCGGCGACCTCCACCGGTCGGAGGCGATGCTCGCGGATGCGGTCGCCCTCGCCCGCCGCGCCCCCGAGCTCGATGCCGAGCTCGGCCGCGTGCTGCTCGCGCTCGCCCAGACCCGGCAGGACCAGGGCGAGTTCGCCTCGGCCGAGGCGCTCGCCCGCGAGGCGTACGGCCGCCTCGAGGCGCGCGGGGTGCCGCGCGAGGTGATGACGGCCCATCGCGTGCTCGGGATCGCGTACTGGCGGCTCGGCCGACTCGAGGAAGCGGAGCACCACCTTCGGCTCGCCCTCGAGATCGCGGAGCGCGAGGGGAGCCCGATCGAGCGGGGGCACGCGCTCATCGACGTCGCGAACGCGATGATCCTGGGCGGCGAGCCCCGCTTCCTCGCGGCGCTCGCGCTGTACGAGCAGGCGGCCGAGCTGTTCGCGAGCGGGCAGGACGAGATGGCCCGCGCCCGCGTGCTCATGAACCGGGCGGTGCTGCTCTACTCGACCGGGCGCGTCGCCGAGGCGCTCGAGGGGATCCGCGGGGCGATCGAGGCCGCGGAGCGCTCGCGCTCCCCGATCTGGGTCGGCTACTGCTACCTCAACCTGGGACAGATGCTCGCCGAGACCGGGGACCCGGGGCGCGCGCGGCCGGCGATCGAGCGCGCGGCTGCGGCGCTCCTCCCGCTCGGGGACCGGCTCGCCCCGGAGCAGCTCGCCCTGTCGCGCGGGCTCCTCGCGCAGGCCGAAGGGGAGTTCGACGCGGCCGAGCAGCACCTGAACGAGGCGCTCCGGCTCGCCGAGGAGCTCAAGGCGGATCCCGAGGTCTGCGAGATGCAGTTCCGGCTCGCCGACCTCGCCCACCGCCGCGGGGACGATCCGACCGCGCGCACCCGGATGGCCGCGGCCCATGCCGCGGGGATCGACCGCCACCGCACCGATCTCGCCGCGCGGATCGCCGAGCTCGATCGGGTCCTGGGGAGCTGACCCCACGCGTTAAGACGGCGGCCCGGGTCCGCGCCCCGATGGGCGAGGGCCGGTCGCTCCCGCCCGGGCCGACCGACGGGTCCCCCCGACCGGTCCCCGGCGCGCCCGAGTTCGAGCGCGACGTGCGCCGGATGTTCTCCCACATCGCCGAGCGCTACGAGTGGTTCGACCACGTCGCGTCGCTCGGGAACGACCTCTTCTGGCGGCCCCGGGCGCTGTGGGACCTCGAGCGGTTCCGACGGGGCGGGCCGCCCGTTCGCATCCTCGACGTCGGCTGCGGCACCGGCGAGCTCACGCGCCGGTTCGCGCGGCACTTCCCCGCGGCCCGGGTCGTCGGGGTCGACTTCACGGCGGCCATGCTGCGGGAGGCCGGGCGCCGCGCGGGAGGGCCTCGCCCCCTCCCCCCGGCGTACGCCCGCGGGACCGCGCTCCGCCTCCCCTTCCCCGATGCCACCTTCGACCTCGTGGGCAACGCCTTCCTGATCCGGAACCTGCCCGATCTCCCGGGCGCGTTCGCCGAGTTCCGCCGCGTGCTCCGCCCGGGCGGCTCGCTGCTCGTCCTCGAGATCACCGAGCCCGCCTCCCCGGCGTTCGGGCGCCTGTTCCATGCCTACTTCGACCACGTCGTTCCCTGGCTCGGCGCGGCGGTCGACAGCGCCGGCCCGTACCGCTACCTGCCCGAGTCGCTCCGCCGCCTGCCGCCGCGGCCCCGCCTGGTCGCCGCCCTCCGGGCCGCCGGTTTCCCCCGGGTCGAGGCGCGCCTCCAGTCGGGCGGGATCGTCACCGCGTTCCTCGGCGAGGCGGGGGCCCCGGACCGGTCGGGGGGCGAAAGCCCTTAAGTCCGGTACGCCCCGACGAAGACCGGGGACGACCGTGCCGTTCGACGCCTTCCGCTACGCCCACGCCCACCGCCGCGAGGTCGCGTGGCTCAGCCAGAACACGAACCATCTCGTGCCGCCCGAGGTCGTGCGGGGCGCGCTCGAGGAAGCGATCCGCGAGCGCCGCTACGAGGGCTATCCGTACGCCCCCGGCGAGCCCGAGCTCATCGACCTCGCGACGCGCGACCTCGGGATCCCGGGCGAGACCGCCTTCCTCACGGGCGGCGGCACCGAGTCGCTCTACATGATCACCCGCGCGCTGCTCGCCGCGGGCGACGAGGTCGTGGCCTCCGACCCGAGCTATCTCATCATCCACCGGTTCGTCGAGCTCGGCGGCGCGCGGACCCGGAACGTGCCGATCTACGCGCCGCCGTACCGGCTCACGGCGGACCGGGTGGCCGAGGCGATCGGCCCGAAGACCCGCATGATCCTGCTGATCGACCCGCTGAACCCCCTGGGCACCGGCTATCCGCGGGAGGAGGTGCGCGCGATCGCGGAGATCGCGCACGACCGGGGGCTCTTCCTCCTGAACGACGTCACGTACCGGGACTTCGCCGACCAGCCCACGCTCGCCGCGGAGTTCGCGCCCGAGGAGACGGTCACGGTCTGGTCGGTCTCGAAGAACTGCGGCCTCGCGGGCCTCCGGCTCGGCGGCTTCGTCGCCCGCCCCGAGCTCTCGAAGCGGATCGCCCGGTTCAACACGAACGATCTCGGCGTCAACATCCTGGCGCAGGTCGCCGCGATCGCCGGCCTCCGGACGAAGTCCCAGTGGATCGGCGACGTGCGCCGGCAGACCCGCGAGAACCACGCGCGGATCCGCGCGACGGTCGCGGGCGTCGAGGGGACGACGCTCCCGGTCTATCCCTCGCAGGCGAACATGGGCGTCATCGACATCGCCGCGACCGGCCTCGCGCCCGAGGCGGTCCAGCAGGAGATGCTCGAGCACCACGGCGTCTTCGTCCGCGCGGGCAACTACCTCTCCCCGGCGTTCGGCCACCGCTTCGTGCGGGTCTCGTTCTCGAACCCGGCCGCGGACATCGACCGGTTCGCAGCGGCGTTCCCGGCGACGATCCGCAGCCTCGCCGCCCCGGCGGCGGCGCCGCGCGCCTAGCGTACCGGCGCGGCCCGGACGTCGACCACGACGTGGGTCCGACCGGGCCCGTACGGCTTCACCGCTCGGGCGGCGGACGTCCCGATCGCGCGTCCGCCCGCCGCCTCGACCGCGCGCGCCGTCGCGGTCCGAGCGCGCTCGACCGCGCCGCGGGCGTCGGCGACCGTGTGCACGTGGAGCCACGCCCCCTCCGGCGCGGCCAGCTCAAGCGCGCGCCCGATCCACGGGGTCGCGTCCGGCAGGTATCCGAGGATCACCCGGTCCGCCGGCGGCACGCCGGTCGGCTCGCGGCGGTTGTCGCCGAGGCGCGCGTCGATCCGATCCGCCACCCCGTTGAGGCACGCGTTGTCGACGAGGTACCCGTGCGCCACCGGATTCTTCTCCACGGCGGTCACCCGGACCCCCGGGTCCGACCGCGCGATCGGGATCGCGAAGTAGCCGATCCCGGCGAACAGATCGACCACGTGCTCCCCGGGCCGGACGAGCGCCCCGAGGCGGCGGCGCTCGGTCCGGTTGCCGGCGGCGAACATGAGGCGCGCCGCGTCGAACCTCCACCGCACCCCGTGCTCGACGACCTCGGTCTCGGTGCCCCCGCCGGCGATCCGGCGGACCGCGGGCTCGCGGAGCTCGCCCGAGATCGGCCCGGTCCGAACGAGCACGGTCGCCACCCCGAGCTCCTCCTGCCAGGCCCGGCCGATCTCCCCGAACCACGGAGCGAGCGCGTCCGGCAGGCGGAGGACGAGGACCCGGCCGAGCCGCTGATAGCCCGGGGGCATCGCGTCCGCGGCCCGGTCGCCCGCGGCCGCGCGGAGCCGCGCGCGGACGCGTTCGGCGGGGGAGCGCCGAGGGCCGCGCGGGGTCCGGGCGCCGGGCATGCGGAGGCCGCTAGGGCGGCGGGCGGGCGGGCGCGGCCTCGAGGATGACCTCGAGGAACTGTTTCAGGTGCGCCGTCAGGATCGGGTTGTCGGTGAAGCCGCACGCCTCGAGGCCGGGCGCGGCGAGCAGGGCGTGGGCTCCGTCCGCGAGGACCTCGGTGGCGAGCAGGTTCTCCCGGGCGACGTACTCGACCCCCTCGGGCACCCGCTGGAGCGGCGACGTCACGAACGTGACGCGGACCCCCCGCTTGACCGCGTGCTGGATCCGCTTCCCCAGCTCGTCCCGCACCTCCGCGACCTGCGGGGTGGTGAGGATGAAGGTGGCGTTGGCCTGGTCCAGGAGGTCCCCGATCTTCGCGAGGACCTTGTCGTGGCCCGACAGGAGGTAGACGAGCTGCGGTTCCCCGTGCTCCGCGACAACGCGATGGAGGTGCGCGAGCTTCTCGAACACCTCCTGGATCGCGCCCTTGAGGCCCTCCGCGACCTCGAGAGGCGGCGACGGCCGGAACAGGATCGGCTTCCCTCCGGTCGGCTGGGCGTAGCCCTTCTCGGCGAGCGACTCGAGCACCTTGTACGCGCTGGTGCGGGGGATCCCCGCGGCGGTGGCGAGGGACGCCGCGTCGCCGACGCCGCGGGCGACGAGCGCGATGTAGGCCCGGGCCTCGTACTGCGTGAGGCCGACCTTGCCGAGGACCTCCGCGGCCCGACGGAACTCGTCCGACGACTGGTTGCCGAGCGCGACCGCGGCCTCCTCGATCGTCGCCATCGGCTCCGGCGGGGAGGACGGAGGGGGACCGTCTTAAGCGTGCCTCAGCGGAGCGCGGCTCCGCTCAGAACCGTGCCTCGAACTGCCGCGTCGAGCCGACCGATCGGAACCCGTGGCGGAGCAGGATCGGGGCGGAGCTCTGCACGCGGGCGCTCACCAGGGCGATCTCCGCACCGCGGGCCCGGGCCGCCGCGCATCGGGCCGCGACCAGGGCGCCGTAGACCCCCCGACGTCGGTAGGCCGGGAGCACGCCCGCACCCCAGAGCCGAGCGACCGGCCCATCGAGCGAGAACCCGCCGGCCCCGACGGGGGTCGCGCCGGCCCACGCCACCCACCGGCCCGAGGGCTCGCCCGCGGCGGACGCGCGGCGGAACTCCGCGAGGAACGCCGCATCGACGCTCGGGGCGTTGGGGGGATGCCCGAACACCTCGTCGGAGACCGCGAGGTACGAACCGTACTCGGCCTCCGTGCGCACCTCCCGGACCTCGATCCCCTCCGGAAGGCGTCCGGCGGCCGAGGGCGGTCGGGGCCCGGCGAGCTCGCGGACCAGGACCTCCGTCTCCTCGCGGGGCTCGTAGCCCAGCGAGGGCAGCCGGTCGGCCAGGTCGCGCGGCCGGGTCCGCGGCGAGACCAGGACGCGAGCGCCGTTCCCCCCGAGCGCACGGATGCGCTCCCGGAGCTCGACGAGGACCTCGGGCACCCGCTCGGCGGGTTCGACGTGGAAGCCGTAGACGAACGTGAGGGCGTACGATCCGGGGGTCACCGCGACGTCGTAGGACTCGGTCGTGATCCGGGTCGCGCCCGGCGGGATCCACCGTCCCGCGTCGGCCGCGTCCCACACGCGCTCGTCGGTCCACGCGGCCACGGGGGGCGAAGGCCCGCACCGGCCTACAACCTTGCCGGTCCGGGCGGGCGTCAGGGTTCCCTCCGACAAACGTCTTTACGCGGCCGGGGGGTGGGCGAGGCGGCCGCGGGAGGGGCGCGGTCGTCGATGATCGCGCCGCTGGACCTCGCCAACGACATCGCCGGGGACGTGTCGGCGCTCGCGCTCCCGGCGCTGCTCTGGGCCCTGCTCTACCAGCTCGGGTGGGAGCACTCGGCGTTCGCCGAGAGCATCGGCTTCGGCCGGCGGACGTTCTGGCTGCTCGTCGCGGGCGGGCTGCTCGGCGCGATCGTTCTGCTGCCGCTCACGCCGATCGCGAACGACTGGCTCGCGATCAGCTTCCCCGGGGCGCTCTTCCCCCTGCTCGTGGTCGGATTCGGCCTCGCCGCGCTCGCGCCCGCGCGCCGCACCGTGCCGCCGTTCGTGCTGCTCCTCGGGGTCGAGGCCGCGGCCCAGCTCGCGGTCGTCGTGCTCCTTCCCTCGGCGGTCGAACAGTTCGCGGGCGTCCTCGCCGTCGCCGCGGCCGTCCCGATCCTCGCGCTCGCGATGTCCCGGGTCGCGCCGTCCGCGCTCCCCCGCTCGTCGGGCGCGGTCCTCGCGTTGCTCTCGGGGGTCCTGGTGGTGACGTTCGCGACCTCGACGGCGATCCCGGGCGTCGGGATCGAGGAGACGTTCCCGGCCTACCTCATCGGACCGTTCGTGGTCGGGTTCGTCGCCGCGATCGCCGCCGGGAGGTACGCGCCCGGGCGGGAAGCGCTCGCCCTCCCCGCCGCCTACATCGCCGGCACCCTCGGCGTGCTGATCGGGGCCGACGTGCTGCGCGAGCCGCCGCTCTACGGCACCGGGCCCTCGGGACTCTACGCGATCGGAGGCGCGGGGGTGTTCGACCTCGTCTACCTCTCCGGCCTGCTCGCGTTCGGGGGGGCGTACCTCGCCCACCGCCTCCTGCGCCGGGGTTTCGAGCCCGTAGCCGGGGCGACGGCCGAGGTGCCCCCGCCCCCGTTCGGTCGGCTCAACCGCGCCTTCCGCGAGGGCGTCCGGGGACAGATCCCGACGTCGATGCTCGACAGCGCGGCCGCGAGCCGCGCCTCGGCCGCGCAGGCGCACGTCCTCCTCGACCTCCCGCCCGCGCCCGACGATCGCCCGTGGCAGGGCCTGCCGGTCCCGGGCTGGGTGGTCAGCGACCAGGCGAACCTCGACGCGGCCGCCCGGACCGGCTCGACCGACGGTCGCGAGGGGCTCCGGGCGTTCCTGACGGCCCGGTGGCTGGTGCTGATCGGCCGGGAGTTCGGCCTCCGCCGGTTCGGCTCGATCGGGGCCCGGATCGTGGCGTTCGTGATCGACCTGCTCCTCGTGACCGTGCCGGCCGTGCTGGTGTTCTGGGCGATCCTGCTCGCGACCCCCGGCTCGCTCAACGCCGCGGCCTCGAGCTTGCCGTACAACGCGGCCGCCTACGGCTACGCCGCGCTCGCCTTCCTCTACTTCGCGCTCGCGGAGACGGTCGCGGGCACGACGGTCGGGAAGCGCCTCCTCGGGCTGGGCGTGCGCGACCGGCACCTGGCGCGCCCGTCGCTCGAGGCGGGCCTCGTCCGGAACCTGCCGAAGCTCCCGAGCCTCTCGGTCCTCGGGATCGGGCTCGCGGTTGGGGTCCTCCTCCTGGTCAAGGCCGGCGGCGGGGTCGTGCTCCAGTTCGCGGGGGGCTTTCCCGTCTCGGCCGGCACGGTCGACTTCCTCGTCGTCCTCTCGGTCGTGATCGGGGTCGTCGGGCTCCTCGGCCTGGTCGGCGTGCTCGGCATCACGCTCACGCCCGAGCGGCAGCGCTTCGGCGACCTGGTCGCCGGCACCTGGGTCGTGGCTACGGGGACGGCGGCCCGGCCGCCGGCGGGGGCCGCGTCCCCGTCGCCGGCGCCCCCGGCGGCGGGCCCACCCGCCGGATAGGGATCGCGATCGCCGAGACGTTGGCGTCCCGTCCGTCGCGGTTCACGAGACGCTCGGTCGAGATCGCGATCGAGCCGAGCTCGACCTGCCCCTCCAGGAAGCGGCGCCGGACGACCTCGACCACGTCGACCGCCTTGGCGATCGCGTTCCCGCGCGCCCGGACGATGACCTCGGGCGACCCGGAGTTGATCTGCGTGACGACCTGGAAGACGTAGGTCATCGTCGGCTTGAGCCCGATGAAGACCGTCGCGCCGGGCGGATCGGCCTCGGGGCCCCGCGCGGCGCGCATGGGACGGCGCCCACCGCGACACCGTACAAGGCTTTTTGCCCGCGTCGGAGCCTCGTTCCCCATCGGGATGGGGCGCGCTCGCAAGACTTATCGCGGTCGCACCGTAGCCGCGTCGGTCGTGCAGGGGTGGCCCAGCTTGGTCAAAGGCGCCAGGTTGAGGTCCTGGTCTCGTAGGAGTTCGTGAGTTCAAATCTCACCCCCTGCATACCTCTTCAGGACGTTTCATGCCGGAGTCGCCGACCGTCTGCCCCCACTGCGGCGCCCCGATCGGGCCCGACGTGCTGATCTGCCCGACGTGCCACTCCCCGGTGGACGCCGCCCCGCCGGCGCCCGCGCCTGCCGCGGACCCGGCGCCCGACGCGCCGGCGGCGGACCCCCCGGACCCGGCCGGGACCCCGCCGGCCCGGCCCGCCCGCCCCGCCGCCCGGCGCACCGCGCTCGCGACGCCCGCGAACCCGTTCGCGGGCGAGCTCAATCGGCGGCTCTCGCGCATCGCGCAGTGGGCCGAGGGCGCGGGGCCGCTGGGCGTCGAGATCCCGCGGCTTCCTGCGTGGGCGGAGGAGGCCGCGCGGAGCTCCCCGAATCCCGAGCCGTGGGCCGAGGCCGTCCGCGGCATCGAGCGTCTCGCCCAGCGGCGGATCGTCGAGGCGTTCGAGGACTGGGAGAAGCGGACGAAGGGACGGCTCACCCGCCTCGAGGCGTACGCCGTCGACACGCGGCTCGAGCGGGAGCAGATCGAGGAGACCCTCCACGCCGCCCGGACGGGCGACATCGCGCAGGCGATCACGACGTTCCAGCAGGTGGACCGGGTCGTCGCGCTCAAGGAGCGCCACCTCGACCAGGCGCGCGACGAGCTCGAGCGGGTCGTGGCGCTCCTGCGCGACATGCAGGCGCTCGGCGTCGAGCCGCCCCAGGATCCCGCGTACTCGGCGGACGCGCTCGAGGGCGAGCTCCGGGCGGGCAAGCTCGCGGCGCTGAAGCAGCAGATCCGATCGCTCCGGTTGCAGGCCGTCAACCGCCTCAAGTCCGGTCTGCCCCGCTACATCGCCGAGTACGGCGACTTCCTCATCGAGGAGCGGACGCACGGGGTCGCGACCGAGCTCGAGGCGACCGAGCTCGCGCGGGGCGCGCGCGAGTTCTTCCGGGGGCACCCCGAGGAGGGCCTGCGGCGCCTGCGCGCCCTCCAGCAGACCCACGGCCTGCCGCCGGGACGGCCCGGCCGCTCGAGCGCGGCGCGCCGCTAGGCGGCCGGTCGGATCAGAGGATCCGCTCGAAGAAGACGACGTCCTCGCCCCACTCGTGCCGGTGGAGGAGGCCGGACTCGGCGAACCCGAGGTGCGTGAACAGGGCCGCGACGGCGGTGAACCGCGTGAGCGCGCTCCCCCAGATCTCGGGGACGTTCGCGTGGCGGCTCCAGTCGACCGCGGCGCCCACGAGCGCGGTCCCGACCCCGGACCGGCGGGCTTCGGGGTCGACCGCCAGGTTGACGAGCCGGCAGCTCCCGCGCGCGACCTCGCAGCCGATGACGCCGATGAGCCGGCCGTCGCGCCGCGCGGCGAAGTAGGTGACGCCCTCCATCCAGCTCGTGAACTCGAGCGGGCTCGGCTGCCAGGACTTGAGGAGGTCCGAGGGCAGTCCCGTGACGGGCGGGCTGTCCCAGACCCGCTTGTAGAGACCGCAGATCTCGGGAACGTCCGAGTGCGTGATGCGCTCGACCGAGATCGTCGCCTTCGTGTCGGGCGCGGACGCACGCCCTCCCTCCCGGTCCGAACCGTGATGCGCCACGCTGCTACGAACTCCGGTGGGGGAGCGTGGCGTCGCCACGCGCAGCGACGCTATTGAGCCTTGCTCCCGCGGGCGCGCCCGGGACGCGCGCCTCGCGCTCCGGAAGCGTCCCGCGGCTCCGGCAGCGAGCGCACGACGTCGCGGGTGAGGTCGAGCAGCGCCTCGAGCGGTCCCAGCGCCTCGGCGAAGCGCGGCGTCCAGCCGCGCTCGTCCAGGAGGTCGCTCACCGTGAACAGCGCGGCGGACTCGACGCCGAGGACGCGCGCGATCGTGAACAGCGCGCTCGCCTCCATCTCGACCGTGGCGATCCCGCGCCGCCGCACGCTCCTCAGCTCGGCGACCGTCTCCCGATACGGCGCATCGATCGTCCACGAGCTCCCGCGCTCGAGGGGGACGCCGCGGGCGGCGAGCGCGGACCGAAGCGACGCGGTCAGCCCGGGGGACGGGTACGCCCACCGGCCCGCCGGTGCGTAGTGGAACGAGGTCCCCTCGTCGCGGAGCGCCCGCGTGCAGAGGATCGACTGGCCGACGCGGAGCGCGGGGTCGACCGCCCCGGCGAGCCCGACCGAGACCAGCCGTCGCGCGCCGCGCGCGACCAGCTCCTCGACGGTGACGGAGAGCGCCGGCGCGCCGACCCCGCGGACCTCCGTGAGGCCGATCGCCCTCGCGCCCCGTCCGAGCCGGTAGTCGCGCCGGGAGCCCGCCTCCCGGCGCGCCCCCCATCGGGCGGCGGCCCGCTCGGCGAGCCGTGGCGAGAACACGAGCAGGACCGTGCGCGGGGCGGGGGTCGGGCGCGCGCCGGTCCGCTCGAGGTAGTCGAGGAACGCGCGCGCCGTGAACAGCGGCGGGTGCGCGTGCTTCCTCGGATGCTGCGGGAACGGCACGGCCGGCCGAGGCCGGCGGACGCTAAGGCGCTCGCCCTACGGCGTGTGCCGCGACGGGGTCCGGGGGAACGGGGTGGTCTCGCGGATGTGCTCGCGGCGGAGCATCCAGCGCAGGATCCGCTCGATGCCGAGCCCGAAACCGGCGTGGGGCACGTTGCCGTGCCGGCGCAGGTCGAGGTACCACTCGTACTCCTCGACGTTCGCGCCCATCGCCCGGATCCGGTCGACGAGGGCCGCGACGTCGGTCTCGCGGCACGAGGCGCCGACGATCTCGCCGTACCCCTCGGGAGCCAGCAGGTCCGCCGCCTCGACGGTGCGCGGGTCGTCGGGCGTGCGCAGCATGTAGAACGCCTTGAGCTCGCGCGGGAACCGGGAGACGAACAGCGGGAGCCGCTCCTCGATGGTCAGGGCGCGTTCCTCGGCGGTCGCGAGGTCGCTCCCCCAGCGGACGTCGAGCCCCTTCGCCTTCAGCCGCTCGATCGCCTCGGCGTAGCTCGTCCGCGGGAACGGCGGCCGGATCGCCGCGAGCTCCTCGGGCGGGCGCCCGAGGAGCGCGAGGTCGGTCGCGCTGCGCTCGGCGACCGTCCGGCAGACGTGGCCGACCATCCGCTCGATGAAGTCGGTGAGGCCGTCGAGATCGCACCAGGCGAGCTCGACCTCGAGGTGCTGGTACTCCGTGAGGTGGCGCGGCGTCCGCGACTTCTCCGCGCGGAACGACGGCGTCAGCGCGTAGACCCGCTCGTGCGGCGCGAGGAGCGCCTCGAGGTACAGCTGCGCGCTCTGGGAGAGGTAGCCGGGCCGGCCGAAGTAGTCGATCGTGAACGCTTCCGCGCCGCCCTCCGCCGGGTTGCCCGTGAGGATGGGAGGGGTCGTCTCGAGGACGTCCTCCGCGTGGAGGAACTCGCGCAGGGCCCGGAGGAGCTCCGCCTTGACCCGGAACGTCGCGACGTGCTCCGCCGAGCGGATCGCGAGGTGGCGCTTGTCGAGACGGAACTCCTCGGTCTGCTCCTGGAAGATCGGGAACGGCAGCCCGGCGTCGACCACGCGGATCGCGCTCGCGCGGAGCTCGCGCCCGCCCGGCGAGCGGGGATCGTCGGCCACGGTCCCCTCCGCCTCGACGACGCCCTCCACCTGGACGTGCTCCGCGCGATCGAACCCGGCGTCGCCGAGCCGGTCCCGCCGACCGGTCACCTGGACCGTGCCGGTGCGGTCCCGGACGAGCAGGAAGAGGATCCCTCCGGAGGAGCGGACCTTCTGCACCCAGCCGCGCACCCGGATCGTGCGACCCACCGCGTCGGGCCGGAACGCCGCGGCGATCGGCTCGGGGGCCGCCGCGCTCACTGGTACTCCCGCCACTTGTGCCCGCACTTCGTGCACTCGAAGATCCGGGTCTCGGGCTCGTCCGACCCGCGGGTCTGGCGGAGCACCCAGTAGGCGCGGGTGTTCGCGCACTTCGGACAGAGCTCGTCGGCGGTGGGCAGGGTGACGGTCTTCGTGTCGACGACCGCCACCTCCCGGCCCTTCGGCGTGGAGCGGCCGACCTCGACCCCGCGGCCGAGCGGCACCTCCGTGCCGCACGCGGAGCACTTCCAGACCCCGGCCGCGCGGTCGGGGCGCATGAGGCGCTTGCACTGGGGACAGAACATGGGGGAGAGGATTGCACCGAGAGGACCGTATTTAAGGATGGGCGGGCGGCGCCGACGCGATCCCGTCCTCGAGGGCGGCCCGGGCCTCGCGCGGGATCCGCAGGAACCCCGAGTGGAGCGTCGTCGCCCCGGTCCGCCGGTCGATCGTCCCGCGCACCCCGAAGGCGCGCCGGAACCCGCTCGCTCCGATCATGAACCAGAACACCTCGTAGGCGTCGGCGCGCTCGATCGCCGCGCCCGCGTGGTAGCTCTCGGCGAGCCACTCGTTCTTCGCCATCGCGGCGAGGTACGTGCGCTCGAGCGCGGCGTGCGCGGAGTCGACCGGTCCGGGAGCGGTCGGGACCTTGCGGACCTCGAGCGCGTGCTCGGCCCCGCTCGGCCGCCCGCCCAGCTCGAACGCCCGGAACCGGATCCGGTACCGGTCGGGGGAGTCCGCTTCGTCGACGAGGAGCCAGCGCCAGGGGCTCGCGCTCGGGAGGACCGCGCCGTAGCCTTCGCGCCGGCGGGCGAGACCGGCCCGCCAGCGCGCGACCCCCCGGAGGAGCAGGTAGCCCCCGTAGACCGCGATGAGGATCCAGACGGTCTCGACCCACGCGTTGAACGGGACGGTCCCGTGCTCCGCGATCAGGACGACCAGCGTGCCGGCGGTCAGCACGATCGTCACGAGGTTCACCGCGAGGTCCGCATCGAGCTTCAGCGTGCGGCGCGAGAACGGTTCGAGGGGCGCGACCGCGTAGTTGGTGAACCCGTCGAGCACGAGGTGGGAGAGCCCGCCGACCTCCATCGCGACGAAGTAGAGCCACGTCGACGCGGGGGTGAAGTAAGGCAGGTACGGGACAAGGACGCTCCCGACCGCGGCGATCACCGTCACTCCGAGGACCGTGTGGACGATCCCGCGGTGGTGGAGCCGGGGGAACCAGCGGGTCAGCGGGAAGAGCAGGATGTCGGCGTCGGGGAGTCCCCCCGCGAGGGCGCCCGCGGCGATGTACTGCGGGGCGGCCGGCCCCCAGAGGACGAACGACAGCAGGTACGCGAAGATGACGTGCGTGAACAGGTCCACGACCGATCCCCCCTCGTCCGCGCCGACCGCCCGCGACCGGAGGCCGGCTCAGCCGATCCGCTGCTCCGGCGAGCCCGAGCTGGACGGCGGGGCCGACGGCGCGGCGACGCTGAGCGGCAACGGGCTCGGCTTGGCACCGGGGGCCAGGATCTGGCGCATGTGCTCGACGTGGCGCTGGAGGTCGTCCTTCGTGCCGATGTCGTGCCGGACGTAGAACTCGCCGCGCAGGTGCTTCAGCGCGTGCTCGACCCGCGTCGAGGCCTCGTGGATCGCGCTCGCCTCCCCGACCAGCGCCACGCCCCGCGACGACGACAGGCGGACGGTGCCCGGCCCGGCGGCGTCGACCGCGCCGTAGAGGAGATGGACCCCCTCCGCCTCGACCGCGACCGCGTCGATCTGCACGATCCCGCCCGGGCGCGGGCGATCGCCGTACCCCGGCGGGACGACGTACTTCACGACGGTCGACCGTTGCCGGAACCTCACGAGGTTCGGATCGACCGCGCCCTGGGCGACCCCCGCGAGGAGCTCCGCGAAGTCCCCCTCCTCGTAGAGCGTGAGCACGTTGATCCCCTCGGGGTCCCCGAACCGGGCGTTGAACTCGACCAGAACCGGGCCGCGGGCGGTGAGCATGAACCCGCCGTAGAGGATCCCGCGGTACGGGATGCCGTCGCGGCGGAGCGCCTCCGCGGTCCGCCGCACGATGTCGATCGCGGCCTCGCGATCGGAGTTGGAGAGGAACGGGAGCGTGTGGTCGCGCTGGGAGTAGGAGCCCATCCCGCCGGTGTTGCCCCCGCGGTCCCCCTCGAGCGCGCGCTTGTAGTCCTGGACGGCCGGCATCGGATAGACCCCGTCGTCCGTGACGAACGCCATCTGGCTGAACTCCTCGCCTTCGAGCTTCTCCTCGAGGACGACCCGGCCGCCCTGGATCAGGATCGACTTCGCGTACGTCGCGCCTTCGCGCGGGTCGACGAAGTCCGCGCCCTGCACCCAGACCCCCTTGCCGCCGGTGAGACCGCTCGGCTTCACGACGAACGGCCAGGAGAATCCGGCCACCGCGGCGTCGACCGCCTCGATCGACGCGGGCGCGACCCAGCGCGGCGAGACGTTGAGACCGTGCCGCGCGAGGAGCTCCCGGCAGAACAGCTTCGACGACTCGACCTGGGCCCCGTCCCGGGAGGGCCCGACGGTCGGGATCTGGGCGCCGCGCAGCGCGTCCGCCACGCCCGCGGCGAGGGGCGCCTCGGGCCCGATCACGGCGACGTCGACCCGCTGCGCCCGGGCGAAGCCAACGACCTTCTCGGCGTCGGTCGGATCGACGCGCGCGTGCGCGGCGGCGATCCGATCGAGACCGGGGTTCGCGTTCGAGCTCGCGACCGCCACGGTCGCCTCGGCCCGGGCGAGGGCGGCCGCGATCGCGTGCTCGCGCGCGCCGCCGCCGACGACGAGGAACTTCATCGCGCGGGGTCGAGGAGGCCGAGGCGGTTATAGCCGCGTCGGACACCGGGGCCGGCCCCGGCCGCGCGGGGGCGGGGCGTCGCCCCGGGCCGCGCGGTCCCTCGCGACGTTGGCTCCGCCACGCTTATGAACCGACCTCAGGTGGCCCGACCCCCGGTCCCTCCCATGGAGATCCGCGTCGTCGAGAAATCCAACGACCTGCTCCGCGTCGAGCTCCCGCGGGGCGAGGAGACGCTCCTCATTCCGCTGGTCGAGGCCCTCCAGAAGGAGGAGAAGGTCGTCGAGGCGCGCTACTACCTCGGCCACCCGTACCTGGAACGTCCGACCCTCCTCGTCAAGACCAAGGGCGAGAAGCCCCAGCAGGTCCTGAAGCGGGTCCTCAAGGACCTCGCCGAGCTGTACGGCGACCTGCTCACCGACTTCGAGAAGAAGGCGGACAAGGTCAAGGCCTAGCGCGGGGAGCGTCCGAGCGATGCTGAAGGAGTGTGCCCAGCACGGCTTCTTCCGGGCCGAGGCCTGCCCGGTGTGCCAGCAGCCCGGGAAGTTCCTGATGAACGACCGGGAGCTCGACCACCTCGGGCGGATCCTCACCGGGATCCTCCGTCACTTCCCGGACCGCTACCAGCTCACGATCGATCCGAAGGGATGGATCCCGCTGGCGCAGATCGTCCGGGCGATCAACCAGAAGCATCCCGCCTACCACTGGCTGCGCGTCGTGCACCTGGTCGCGATCGCCGAGACCGACCCCAAGGGGCGCTACGAGGTCCGCGACGACCGCATCCGCGCCACCTATGCCCACACGGTCGAGGTCGACCTCGATCTCCCGACTCAGAACATCCCCGACCACCTCTACTATCCCGTCACGACCGAGGAGGCCGCGATCGTCCTGGAGGTCGGGCTCAAGCCCGTCGACCGGCGCAAGGTGCACCTCTCGCGCACCGCGCTCGACGCCCACTCGGCCGGCTCGGTCCGCACGCCGCAGCCCGTCATCCTCGAGATCGACGCCGCGCAGGCGCGCGCGGACGGCCTCGTCATCATGCAGGCCGGGAAGACCGTCTTCCTCGTCGATGCGGTGCCGCCGCAGTACCTCCACCGGACGGAGTTCTCGCCGCCGCCAAACGCCCCGCCGGCCGAGCCCGACTAGGCGAACCCGTCGTCCCCGACGTTCGACTCGTACTCGGTCGTGACGTAGACGTCCACGGTGATGTGGGCGGACGGCGGCACCACGTTCGTGATCACGAAGTAGTACGTGTCGGTGTACGCCGCCGAGAAGACGATGCGGCCGCTCGCGCTCGGGGTGTTGTTCCACTCGGACCCGGGCGAACCCTGACCGTACTGGAACCAGTCGTACTCGCTCTGGTTGTAGACGGCGATCCCGATGTCCATGCCGGGCGGGTTCAGGCTCGTCCAGTTGCCGACCACGTAGTCGCCGCCGGTGATGTTCCCCGCGATCACGGTGAAGTTGCCGGGCCCGAGCGCGTACGTCCCGGCCGTGGTGAGCGGATCCGCGACGATCGGCGGCCCCTGCAGCACCGCGGCGATCAGCGTGTAGGCGAGGCCGACGGCCACGGTGACCACGATCACGGTCCGCAGGGCGCCGGTGAGCCGAAGGCGCCGACGGACCCGGCGGTCGGACGTCGGCAGGGCGCTCGCCGGGAGAGGATCCTCGGCCCCACAGATCCCGCACTTCGCCGCGCCCGGCGCGACCGCCACGCCGCAGAACCGGCACGCCCCCCACGTCGCCGGGTCGACCGCGGGCGCCTGCGCCATCGCGGGTTCGACCCGGGGGGGTTCTTTTGGGATTTCGTACGAACCGGGGCGCGGCCGACTACCCCTTCCGCTTCGGCGCCCCGAGGTTCACCAGCACGTTCTTCCGGCGGGAGTACGGCTCGAGCGCGCGGGGGCCCTGCTCGAACCCGAGGCCGCTCCCCTTGACCCCCCCGAACGGGGTCTGGGGGAACGAGACGGGCGCCTCGTTGACCATGACCATCCCGGCCTCGAGGCGGCGCGCGGTCGCGTGCGCGAGGCCCAGGTCCCGGGTCCAGATCGCCGCGAGCAGGCCGTAGGAGGTGTCGTTCGCCTCCCGGATCGCCTCTTCGGGGTCGGAGAACGAGCTGACCGCGAGGACCGGTCCGAAGATCTCCTCGCGCACCGCCCGCGACGAGCGCGGGACGTCGGCGAGCACGGTCGGGCGGACGAAGTTCCCGGCGTCGAGCTTCGGTCCGCGCGCCCGCTCCCCGCCCGTGACCACGCGGCCCCCGTCCGACCGGGCGTCCGCGACGTACTCGAGCACGCGCGTCGCGTGCTCCGCGGAGACGAGCGGACCCATGTCGACCCCGTCCTCGAGCCCGGGGCCGAGCTTCAGCGCCTCGGCCACCGCCCGGACCCGGGCCTCGAGGTCGGCGCGCAGGCTCTCGTGCACGATCAGGCGCGACGCGGCCCAGCACATCTGGCCCGCATTGCCGAAGATCCCGTAGCCGATCCCGCGCGCGACGCGGTCGAGGTCGGCGTCCGGGAAGACCACGACGGGGCCCTTGCCGCCGAGCTCCATCGTCGCGGGGACGAACCGGCGCGCCGCGAGCTCCGCGATCCGTCGCCCGACCTCCCCGCTCCCGGTGAACGTCACCGAGGCGCACCGGGGGTCGTTGACCAGGGTCTCGCCGACCTCGCCGCCCGACCCCGCGACGACGTTGAGGATCCCGTCCGGGATCCCGGCCTCCTTCGCCCGTCGGGCGAAGGCGATCGCGGAGAGCGGCGTCAGGCTGGCCGGCTTGAGCACGGCCGCGTTCCCGGCCGCGAGCGCCGGCGCGACCGACCGGATCGAGAGGAGCAGGGGGTAGTTCCAGGGGGCGATGTGCACTGTCACGCCGAGCGGCTCGCGCACCGTGTAGTCGAACCGGGCGCCCGGGACGGGGATCGTCTCGCCCTCGAGATGGTCGGCGAGGCCGCTCGCGTACTCGAGCGTCCGCACGACGTAGGCGATGTCCCCGCGCGACTCGCGCAGCGGCTTTCCGACGTTCCGGGTCTCGAGCCGGGCGAACGCCTCCGCGTCGGCTTCGAGCAGCGCGGCGAGCTTCCGCAGGGCCTTCGACCGGCGCGCCCCGTCGTCCCCGGCCCAGTTCGACTCGCGGAACGCCCGGTCCGCCGCCTCCATCGCCGCGCGTGCGTCGTCCGGGGATCCCACCGCGACCCGCGCGATCGCCTCGCCGCTCGCCGGGTCCGTCAGGGCTCGGCGCTCGCCGCGCGTTCCCTCCGCCTCGCGTCCGCCGATGATCTGCCCGAACGTCTCCGAGTCGCTCGCCGGCATGGTCGAGCGGGTTCGAGCCCCGTGGGGAGATAGCGCTTGGCCGGGGCGTCAGCGCCCGGTCGGGTACTCGCGCCCCTTCCATGCGACCGGCCGGCCGCGCAGGCCCCGGACGAGGGAGGTCGAGACCAGGACGAGGTACCACGCGACGGCCAGGGGGAACAGGAGCCCGTACGCCGCCGGGGCTCCGATCCCGGCATTGAACGCGACGTGCTTCCCGAACAGCGCGACGTAGACCACCGCCCCCATGGCGGTCAGCGCCGTCGTGCCCGACGCGAGGCCGACCGGCAGTAGGCCCAAGGGCAGCAGGAACAGCCCCACCAGGCCGGCGAGGAAGCCGACCATGCGGAGCGGCGAGAAGTCGAGGCCGTGGACGTTCTTCAGCAGGCCCTCGAACATCTCGTGCCGGTCGGCGTACATCCGGGTCCGCCCGAGCTGGGGCGTCCACGCGAACCGGAGCGCCTTCCCGGCCGCCCGGTACCGTCGCGCGATCGCGACGTCCTCCAGCACCTGGCCCCGGACCGCCTCGTGGCCCCCCTCGGCGAAGTACTCGGACCGTCGCGTCAGCCAGCACTGGCCGTTGGCCATCGCGGCGCGCGACCCCGGCCGGTGGATGTGCGGCGTCCGGAAGTACGTCAGCACGACCTGTACGTAGAACGGGAGGACGACCCGCTCCCAGAACCCGACCATCTCGACCTGGGGTCCGATCGACACGAGGTCCGCCCGCTCCTCGATCCCCCACTCGACGATCGTTCGCACCGCCGCGGGGGCGAGCCGGACGTCCGCGTCGAGGAAGAGGATCCACGACCCCGAGCTCGCGTTCGCCCCGGTCCAGCAGGCCCAGTTCTTCCCGACCCATCCCGCCGGGAGAGGAGGTTCGTCGATCACCCGGACGCGCGGGGCGCGCGCGGCCGCGATCGCTCGGGTCCCGTCGGTCGAGCCGCCCTCGACCACGATGACCTCGAGGTCCGGGTAGTCCTGGAGCAGGATCGCGTCGAGGGTCGCCCCGAGGTCCGACGCCTCGTTGCGGGCGGCGATCACGACGCTCACCCGGCCCCGCGGCCCGGGGGAGGGGTCGGCCGCGATCGGTTTCAGCCGGGTGATCTGGAACGCGAGAAGGATCGCCACGCCCTGGAACAGGAGCACGACGACCGCGGCGAGGAGCAGCAGGACCGTCGCCCAGAGGGCCAGCATCGGCCGCGTCGATGACCCCCTGTAATTAAGGCCCGGTCGCTCCACTCGGCCGGAGGCGCCCCGTGGCCGCCGTCGAGCATCCCAGGATCCGCCCGGGCGCGCTCGACGACCGGATCTACCAGGAGCGGATCGTCGCGACGGCGATCGACCACAACACGCTCGTGGTCCTGCCGACCGGCCTCGGGAAGACGGCGGTCGCGCTCCGGGAGATCGCCGAGTACCTCCTCCGCTACCCGACCCGCTCGATCCTCTTCCTCGCCCCGACCCGCCCCCTGGTCGTCCAGCACGCGCGCAGCGTCGCGGAGAAGCTGTTCGCGCCGCCGCCGCTCGTGCTGACCGGGGCGATCCCGCCGGCCCGTCGCTCCGAGCTGCTCCGGCCCCCCCAGGTGATCGTCGCGACCCCCCAGGTCGTGGCGAACGATCTCGCGGAGGGCGGTTTTCCGCTCGACACGATCGACCTCATCGTCTTCGACGAAGCCCATCGGGCCGTCGGCGACTACCCGTACGTCGCGATCGCCAAGGCGAACCGGGACGGCCCGAACGCCCGGGTGCTCGCCATGACGGCCTCGCCGGGGGGTTCCCTCGCCCGGATCCGGGAGGTCTGGACCCAGCTCGGCATCGAGCGGTTCGAGTACCGGACCGACCGCTCGACCGACGTGGCCCCGTACATCCACGGCATCGGCGTGGAGACGGTCCCGGTCCCGGTGCCGCCCGAGGTCCGGGACCTCGCGATCCGTCTCCGGGCGGCCGCGCAGCGCCCCATCGAGGTGCTCCGCCGTCTCCAGGTCGTCCCGGCGGGCGAGATCGGGCGGCGCCAGCTCCTCGACGCCGGGAACCGGCTCCACGCGGCGATCGCCGGGTCCCGGGCGAGCGGCCAGCCGGCGCCCGAGCTCTGGCGGGCGGTCACCGCCCAGGCGGTCGCGATGAAGACCCTGCACGCGCTCGAGCTCATCGAGACCCAGGGCGTCGACTCGTTGCGCGACTTCCTGGCGCGTCAGACGCCGCCGGCCGGCAAGCGGATCACCCCGGCGCAGCGCGAGTTCCTCCGCGACCCGGACGTGGTCGAGGTCGAGCGCCGGTTGCGCGGGGTGACCCTCGAGCACCCGAAGATCGAGACCGCCGTGCGCCTGGTCGCGGAGGAGCTCCGGCGGAACCCGTCGGCCCGCGTGATCCTCTTCGGTCAGTACCGGGACACGGTCGATCGGCTCGTGCGGGAGCTCGAGCGCCTGGGGGACCCCGCCGTGCGGGCGGCCCGGTTCGTGGGGCAGGCGAGCCGCGGCGACGACGCGGGCCTCTCGCAGCCCGAGCAGATCCGGCTCCTCGACGCGTTCCGTGCCGGGACCGTGAACTGCCTGGTCGCGACGTCGGTGGCGGAGGAGGGGCTCGACATCCCGGCGACGGACCTGGTGATCTTCTACGAGCCGGTCCCCGACGTGATCCGGACGATCCAGCGCCGGGGGCGGACCGGCCGCGCCCGGTCGGGCCGCGCCGTGGTGCTCGTGGCGGAAGGGACCCGCGATGTGGGGCTCGCCCGCTCCGCGACCGCCCGCGAACGCCGCATGCACGACATGCTCGAGAAGGTGCAGGCGGAGGTCGACAGCGGGCACGGCGTGGCCCCTCCGAGGCCGAAGACCGTCCAGACGACGCTCTTCCCGGGCGCCTAGCGGCCCGTGCTGCCGAATCCGCCCGAGCGGCCGCGGACGGCGGCGACCCGACCGGGACGCATTCGCGCCGGGACGTCCTCGACCAGCCGCACCTGGGCGATCCGGTCGCCGGCCTCGATCCGGTACGACCCCTCGAACAGGTAGGTGAGCGGTACGCGCACCTCGCCCGCATAGTCGCGGTCGATCGTGCCCGGGGCGTTGACCATCAGCACGCCGCGCGAGCTGAGGCCGCTGCGCGGGCGGACCTCGAGGAACGTCCCGGGGGGGCACCGCATCCGGAGTCCGGTGCGAACGAGCGTCACCCGGCCCCGGACGAGCTCCACGGTCTCCCCGGCCGCGAGGTCGAGGCAGGCGGAGCCCGGGGTCGCGCGCGCCGGCAACGGGAGCGGCGGTGCGTCCGCGACGCGCTCGATCGCGATCGACCGGGACCTCCGGACCACGCCCCGGGGAGCGGCCTCGATTCTTTACGGTTCCCGCGCGGCGGGTCCGGCCGGGACATCCTCGGCGACCGCGCCCTCCGACGCGAGCCACCGGGCGACGAGCCGCCCCTCGGCGCGGCGGAGCACCTTGCCGAGCCCGGGGGCGCTGCGTCCGGTCACCTTCGCGAGCCGCGTGAGCGTGATCCGGCGGGGCACGGCGTAGTAGCCGAGGACCCAGGCGCGGGCGAGGAGCCGGGACTGGAGCGGGGTGAGCAGCTCCGTGGACGCGCCCGGGACGAACGGCCGCGCCGAGGAGCGGAGGATCCGGTAGGGGAACTCCTCCCGGTCGAGCCGGCGGAGCACGCGGCGCAGCGCCCGCTCCTCGCCGCGGAACGAGGCAACGACCTTCTCGGCGTCGAGCCGGAACGGCGCCGTCGGCGCGATCTCCCCGCCCGCCAGCGAGAGCAGCCGTCGGAGCCGTTCGGGGTTGCGCTGCCGCACCAGGAGGATGTAGTCGCGCGTCCGGGGGCGCCGCTCGACGAGCTCGAAGCTCTCGAGCCCGTAGAGCGCCCGGATGCGGCGGGACTCCTTCTCGAGCTCGGCCGCGCTCCGCAGCGGGCCTCGGCGCCGCACGCGCACGAGCTGCAGGCGCCACCCCTGCTCGAGCCGAAGGGTCTCGAGCAGCTCGATCTCCTCGTACTTCTCGAACAGCCCGGGCGGAAAGATGCCGAGGAGCGCGAGGTCCTCGGTACGGAACTCGAGCGTGACGGACTGCATCGGCGCCCGGGGAGCGGGGGTTCCCATATGAACCCTCGCGGGCCCGGCTCCCCCGTTTAAATAAGGCGGACGGCTCGGACGCCGCCATGGCGTTCCGTGACCTCGGAGCGTTCCTCGATCGGCTCGAGGCGACGGGCGATCTCGTCCGGATCCGCGGTCCGGTCTCTCGGGACCTCGAGATCACCGAGGTGACCCAGCGCGTGATCGCGTCCGACGGCCCGGCGCTCCTGTTCGAGCAGGTGGTGGGCGCCGCGATGCCGGTCGCTACGAACGTCCTCGGGTCGCGCCGCCGGATCGCCCTCGCGCTCGGGGCGCACGACCTGGACGGGGTCGCGGACCGCATCGAACGCCTGGTCCACCTGCGGCCCCCGGCCGGCGTGCTCGGGGCGGTCAAGGACCTCGGCGGGACGATCGAGGCGCTCTCGACCCTCCGCTCGCTCGCGCCGAAGCGGGTGCGCTCGGGCCCGTGCCAGGAGATCGAAGAGCCCGCGGTCGACCTGGACCGGATCCCGATCCTGCGCTGCTGGCCGAAGGACGGCGGCCGCACCGTCACCTTCCCGATCGTGATCACCTCGGATCCCGATACCGGAGAGCCGCACACCGGGATCTACCGCCTCCAACAGTACGGGCCCGACCTCCTCGGGTTCCACGCCCAGCTCCACCGCGTCGGACGCAACAACCTTAGGAAGTGGGCCGCGCGCGGCGAACGGATGCCGGTAGCGGCCGTGATCGGGTCGGACCCCGTCACGCTGTTCTCGGGGCTCGCCCCGGTCCCCGAGGGGATCTCGAACTTCGTCTTCGCGAGCTTCCTACGGGGCGAACCGCTCGAGCTGGTGCCGGCCCGGTCGATCCCGCTCGAGGTACCGGCGCAGGCCGAGATCGTCCTCGAGGGGTATGTCGACCCGACCGAGAGCCGGCTCGAGGGGCCGTTCGGGGACCACACCGGCTACTACTCCGCCCCCGAGCCGTTCCCCGTGATGCACGTCACGCGGATCACGCGGCGGGAACGGCCGGTCTACCTCACGACCGTGACCGGGAAGCCGCCGACCGAGGACGCGGTCCTCGGGAAGGCGGTCGAGCGGATCTTCCTCCCCGTGGTCCGCCTCGTCCTGCCCGAGATCGTCGACATGGAGCTGCCCGTGCCCGGGCTGTTCATCAACGTCGGGGTCGTCTCGATCCGCAAGAGCTACCCCGGTCATCCCCGCAAGGTGATGCACGCCCTCTGGGGCCTGGGGCAGATGATGTTCGTGCGCTACCTCGTCGTCGTCGACGCGGACGTCAACGTCCACGATCTCGGTGAGGTCCTCTACCGCGTCGGGCTCCAGGCCGACCCCGCCCGCGACCTCGAGCTCGTCGAGGGGCCGGTCGACCAGCTGTCGATCTCGAACCCCGTTCCGAACGTCGGGGGCAAGGTGGGGATCGACGCGACGCGCAAGCGCCCCGAGGACGGGTTCCCCCGCGCGTGGCCCGAGGAGATCCGCTCGGACCCGGACGCGGCGCGCCGGGCGCTCGAGATCGTCCGGGCCGAACCGGCGCTCGCCCGTCTCCTCCACGGGAACGGTCGGTGAGCGTCCCCCCCGCCGCGCCGCGGTCGGGGGCGCGCGAGCTGGGTCGGTTCCTCGAGATCCAGAACCTCGGACTGAACCTGCCGTTCGCGCTCGCGTTCCTGCTCCTCGCCGCGAACGGCCTCCCTTCGCTCTGGACGTTCGCGCTCGTGGTGGTCGCGTTCGTCGCCGCCCGAAACGCGGGCCACAGCTTCAATCGCTACGCCGACCGCGCCTTCGACGCGCGCAACCCGCGGACCCGGGACCGGCTTCTCCCGTCCGGACGGGCCTCGCCCGCGTTCGCCCTCACGTTCGCCGCCGCGAGCGCCGCGGTCTTCCTGGTCGCCGCGTACCTGCTGAACCCGCTCGCCTTCGTGCTCGCACCGGTCGCGCTCGCGGTGATCTTCGGCTACAGCTACACGAAGCGGGTCACCTCGTTCACGACCGCGTTCCTCGGGATCGTCGAGGCGATCACGCCGGGTGCGGTGTACATCGCGGTCCGGGGGACGCTGCCCGTGCCGGTCCTGCTCGCGGTCGGAGGCCTCCTCGCCTGGGGGACCGCGTTCGAGACGATCCACAGCCTCGGCGACCTCGCGAGCGACCGGGAGCTCGGCCTGCGTTCGCTACCGGCCCGGCTCGGCGAGGAGCGGGCGGCGCGCCTCGTGCCGGTGCTGCACGCGGTCGCGCTCGGCCTGCTCGCGCTGTTCGGCGCCGCGGAGGGCCTTCCGATCCCCTACGACGTGGCGCTGATCGCCATGGCCGTGCTGGCGGCGATCACCGACCGGGCGCTCCTTCGGCGCCCCACCGCGACGCGGGTTCCGTTCGAACGCCACTTCGCGCTGGGGGCGATCTATCTCGCCGGCGTGGCGGTCGCGATCTTCGTGCCGGTCGGTCCCGTCCTCGCCCTCCGCTGAGCGCCGAGGCCCCGTTCCGCGAGGGTTAAGTCCCGCGGTCCGCGTGCGACCGACCGTCGACCCGGGGGAGCGATGGCACGACGGGTCGATCGGATCGACGGTCTCGCGCTCATCGGTTCCGCCCGGATCGGGCCGCTCGCGACGTCCGTGCCCGCCCTGATCGACGATGCGCCGGCCCCTCCGGGCCATCTCCAGCTCGAGCACCGGGAGGCCCCCTCGGGCTCGCGTCGCCTCCGCCTCAGCGACGGAGCCGGGGCGTGGGAGCTCCTCGTCCCGATCCTCGCCCCCGAGGTACTCGGACCGCCGGCCGGCCCGATCGCGATCGCCGACGGGGCTTGGCTCGTGCACGCGCCCGTGCCCGCGGCCGGTCCCGACCCCGCGGGCCCGCCTCCCGATCTCCTCGTGCTCGGCAACGCCGGCGCGCTCTGGAACGACGGGGAGGCGTTCGTCCGCGCGCTCCGCGAGGTGCGCGATCGATGGGGGGCCGCGCCGCTCCTCTGGGCGCCGCGCGTCGCGCTGCCGCACCGCGTCGCCCTCCTGACCTACCTCGGGATCGACCTGGTCGACCCGACCGAGGGCCTCCTCCGCGCGGCCGCCGGCCAGTACCTCGACCTCGCGATGGGCCCGGCCGACGCGGCCGCCGTCCGCGCCGAGCGGGCCTGTCCGTGCCCGGCGTGCGCGACCGACCCTCCCGGCCCGCTGGCCGACCACACGCGCGCGACCTACTCTCGCGCGATCGCGGAGGCCCGGGCCGCCGGGCGGCAGGGTCGGCTCCGGGAGCTGGTGGAGTCGCGGCTGACGAGCGAGCCCGTGCTCGCCGAGATGCTCCGGTACGCGGACCGGGAGCTCGCCGCCCTGCTCGACGAACGCACGCCGGTCACCAGGGATGGGACGCGGACGTACGTCCTCGCCGAAGCGCACCGACGCCCCGAGATGGCCCGCTTCCGTCGCCGGCTCCTGGAGCGGTACCGCCCTCCGCGGTCCAAGTCGGTCCTGCTGCTCGTGCCGTGTTCCAAGACCAAGCCGTACCGATCGTCGCGGTCGCACCGCCGCTTTGCCGGCGCGCTCGAGGGCCTGCGGGCGATCGAGCGCGTGCATCTCGTCTCGGTGAGCTCGCCGATCGGGGTCGTGCCGCGCGAGCTCGAGGACGTGCCTCCGGCCCGGCAGTACGACATTCCCGTGACCGGGGACTGGTCCGAGGCGGAGCGGGCGTCCGTCCTCGCGGGCGTGCGGCATCTGCTCGCGAGCGGGGCGTACCGCCGGGCGGTGCTCCACCTCGACCCGGTCGAGTACGCCTTCCTAGGACCGGCGCTCGAGGGCACGCCGGCGCGGTGGACGATCCCGGACGGGCGCACGACGTCGGCCGAGGCGCTCGACGCACTGCGGTCCGCGGTCGCGGAGGCGATCGGCGAGGAGCGGGCCGTGCCCGGCGGGCCGCTCGCCGTCGTGCGGGAGGAGCTGGGGGAGGTCGCGAGCGTGCAGTTCGGCCGCGCCGCGGCCGAGCGGCTCTGCGCACCGCCCCTCCGGCTCGCGGGGCGCCCCTGGTTCCAGCGTCTCACCGACGGGCGGCGCGACCTCGCCACGGTCCGCGAGGAACGGGGTCTCTTCTTCCTCACCGCGGCCGGCGCCGAGCGCGTGGCGGCGGCGCCCCCGCTCGCGATCGAGGTCGATCCCGCGCTCCCGCTCACGGGCGACCTGTTCGTGCCGGGGGTGCGGGGGGCGGATCCCGAGATCCGGGTCGGCGACAGCGTGATCCTGCGACGCTCCGGAGCGGTCGCGGCCGTCGGGGAGGCGGTGCTGCCCGGGCGCCTCATGACGGAGCTCGGGCACGGTCTCGCGGTGAAGGTCCGTCACCGCGTCGGCGCCGCGACCGACACGCCCAAGACCGAGGAGGACCCTCCGCACGACCCAGGGCCGGTCGTCTAGCGGTGAGGACGCCGCGCTTACAACGCGGAGATCGGCGGTTCGAATCCGTCCCGGCCCATCCCGCCCGCGCCTCCCGACTTTCGGGAGCGCCGAGCCCGTCCCGGTGGTGACGCACCGGTCGAGACGGACGGCGCCTCGAAGGGATCCTGCGCCTCGCGAGCTACCGTGCGGCGCGGGCGGGGGATCCGCCGGACCTCGGGGGTGCGGCCGCGCGAAATCCGTACAGTCCCAGGTCCTGGCAGCGCTGCGCGTGGGAGCCTCGCCGTCGGGCCCACCGCGCGAGGGGCGCGCAGCAGTCGCCGCTCGGACCGTGGTCGGCGATCGCCGCGCCGCCCGGCACCAGCCGTGGGTCAAGCCGACGGAATTCGCGGTCGAGGTCGGCCTCGCGATGCGGCACATCGTAGACCACGAGATCGATCCGCGGGAGCTCCTCCGCGAGCAGCGGCACCACGACCCCCTTGTCGCCGAGACGAAGGTCCCACCGGGCCCGCAGCCCGAACGGGACCGCCCAGCCGGATCCGCGACCCGGGGGGATCGACCAGGAGGCGGTCGGGGCGCGGGTGCGGCCGTGGGGTCGGCCGGGGGCCTTGGGAAGATCGACCGAGTGCAGCGTTCCCTTCCGGTTCCGCTCGCACGCGGCGAGGAGGTACGCCGAGGAGACGCCGGACGAGACCCCCACCTCGACGATGTGCTGGGGTCGGAGGAGACGGGCGATCGCGTACAGTTCGAACGGCGCGTCGATCTCGATGTACGAGCTCCGTCCCTCGGCGCGGTGCGCCCGCTCGATCGCCCGGAAGACCGACCGCTCCCCGGCGGCCTCGGAGAGCGCGGCGGTCGCGCGCGCCTCGCTCGTCCCGGTCAGGGCCGCGACCCACCCCGCGTCGGGGTGCTCCTCCCACTGCACGGTCCGTTCCGTTCGGTCAGACCCCGAGGGGCTCGAGATGTCCGATCCACTCGCGCGCGTGCTCGACCTGCGGCCGGAGGGCCCGGATCCGATCGAACGCCTGGTCGATCGTGAGGTGCTCGTAGCGGTGGAGATACCACGCCGCCGCGAGCGGGGATCGGCGGACCCCGTGGCCGCAGAAGACCAGGACCGGCGAGCCACCGTCGTGCGCCGCCCGCATCTCGCGCGCAAGTCGGTCGAGGTTGTCGATCCTCGGGCGGTCGCCCTCGCCGTCGTAGATCGGAACGTGCTTCGCGGTCGGCATCTCCTCGGGCGCCTCGTCGAGCACGCAGAACCGCGCGCCCTCGAACTGGGTGGCGTCCTTCCAGCCTCCGAGAAAGATCCCGGGGGCGATCTCCTGGGGGCTCGGCGGGCGCGCGGTCTTGCCGGCGGGACGGGACGATCGTTTCGCGGCCATGTCCGTAGCAGGCCGATCCGCGATATACCCCGCCGCGTAGAGTGGAACACCGATAGTGTGACTTATAGAGGGTCCGGTCCGGGGCACTCCCATAAGACCCGGAAGTCGTTCCCCACTCCGTGCGCGTCGCCCCCCCGGTGTCGCTGAGCCCCGAAGAACGGGTCGCGCTCGAGCGGCGGGCCGCGCGCCGTCGGTCCGACGGCGAAGGATCGCTGCGGGCCCGCCTCGTGCTCGCCGCGGCCGAGGGACGGACCGACCAGGAGATCGGTGCTCTCCTCCGCATCCATCGGAGGACCGTCGCGCGCTGGCGGGAACGCTTCCGGGTGCGCCGGGTCGCCGGCCTCGACGCCGGCCCTCGGATCGCCCCGCGTCCCGGCGGCCTGTCGGACGCGACGCGTCGCGAGGTCATCCGCGCCGGACGGGAGATCGCGCCGGGCGCGCCTCCCTCGCTCCGTCGGGTGGCCCAGCGGTGGGGCGTCAGCCACACGACCGTCCGCCGGCTCTGGCATCGGTTCGGGATCGACGGCCGAGTCCACCCGGACGTTCCGCTGCGCGCCGACCCGAGACCCCGGCTCGTGCCGGCCGCCCCGACCGGACTCTATCTTCGCCCGCCGGACCGCGCGTCGGCCTTCCTGCTCGCGCCGGGGGCGCCCGGGAGCGTGGGGGCGGACCCGGAGCTCCTCGGGGACCGACCGCGAATGCCCCCGCCGCCCAACGCCCTCGTACCGGAGGTCTCGCGGCGGCCCGATGCCGACGCCCGGACCCGAGAGCTCCTCCGCTTCCTGGCCGAGATCGATCGCGAGCTCGGGCCCGAGCGGCCGGCCGAGGTGATGGTCTTCGCGCCCGGGCTCGCGGTCAGCCCCGCGCTCCATCGATGGGCCTTCGGTCGACCGAACCTTCGCCTCCGGTGGCTCGACGACGAGCGCCGCTGGAGCGAATGGACGCAGACGGCCCTCGCGGGGTGGGCCCGCCACGGGTCCCCTCGGACCCGCGGGCGCGGGGAGACCGCCCGGTCGATCGCCCGGTTCCTGGCGAGCTTCCCAGCGGCCAGCGCACCGTTCGAGTGGGTCGCGAGCGCCGGCGAGCTCACCCGCGGGGAGTCGGGCGTCCGGCTCCGTCACGAACTGAGCGCCACCGGGCACCCGGGGTTCAAGGCGCCGTTCCGCTCCCCGGGAAGCTCGGGAGCGCCCCCCGAAGCGCACACCCGCGCGATGGCCCGGGTGATCGTGCGGCGCTGCCTGCGGCTCCGGCGAGGGGAGCTGCTCGCGATCGACAGCTGGAGCGGTACGCTCGAGGCCGCGAACGCGCTCGCCCTCGAGGCCTGGAGGGTCGGCGCCCGCCCGATGCTCCTCGTGCGCGACGAACCGACGTACTGGGCGGCGGTCCAGGAGACCGCGCCGGACCATCTCGCCCGACCGGGCGACCACGTCCGGGCGGCGGTGGAGCGGTCCGACGCGCTCGTGTCGTTCTTCGGCCCCAGCGATCGCGAACGGTTCCACGCGCTCCCGTTCCGGACCCGCCACCGCCTCGGCACGTACACGGACGAGCTCGCCCGGGCCGCCGCGCGCCACAAGGTCCGGGCGGTCCAGATGGCGCTCGGGCGGATCTCGGAAGCGTCCGCCCGGATGTACGCGGTCGATCTCGACGGTTGGCGGCGCGAGATCATCGAGGCGACAACCGTCGACCCTCGAGAGCTCCGGCGGCGGGGGACCGCCCTCGCCACCCGGCTGCGCTCGGGCCGCTCCGTCGAGATCTCGCACCCGAACGGCACGCGGCTTCGCCTCGGGCTGCGGGGCCGCCGACCCCAGCTGGTCGACGGGATCGTGGACCGGCCGCGGGACGAGGCCCGATGGTCGTGGACCACCCTGCCCGCCGGCGTGGTCAACGTCGCGCTCGACGAACACCGCGCGGACGGATTCCTTCGGTCGAACGTCGCGAACACCGTGGGAGTGTCCGATACGGTCGGGGAGTTCGTCGGGGGCCGATGGACGTTCGCGGAGGGTCGTCTCTCCCGGTTCTCGTACGAGCGCGGGCAGGATCTTTTCGCGCAGAGCTACGAGCGGGCCGGAGCCGGGCGCGACCGGCCCGGGGTGCTCTCGATCGGGCTGAACGAGCGGATCGAGACCGCCCCGCTCCTGATGGACCAGGCCGCCGGCACGCTCACCCTGCAGATCGGCCGGAACTCCCACGTGGGGGGAACGAACCGGGCCGGCTGGTGGGGATGGCTGCTGCTCCGGGGCGCCGACCTTGCGGTCGACGGACGGCTCTGCGTCCGGGGAGGGAAGCTCGTCGCATGAACCGACGGTCCCGCTCGCCCCCGCGCGTATCCCTTCCCCCGGACCAGGGCTGGTCGCCCGCGCGCACGAAGCCGCTGCGGGGCCGGGTCGCGCTGGTCGCCGGCGCGACTCGGGGTGCGGGCCGCGCGATCGCGGTCTCGCTCGCCCTCGCCGGCGCGAAGGTCTACGCCACCGGCCGCAGCGTTCGCGGGGCGCCCGCGACCCCGGGCCGTCCGGAGACGATCGAGGAGACCGCGGAGATGATCCGAGCGTTCGGGGGATCGGCCGTGGCGCTCCGGGTCGACCACACGGTCCCCGAGGAGGTCCGCCGCCTCGCGGCTCGGATCCGTCGGGCGGAGGACGGGCGGCTCGACGTGCTCGTGAACGACATCTGGGGCGGCGAAGAGCTGACCGAGTGGGGACGGCCCCCGTGGGCGATGTCGTGGGAGCGCGGCCGGACGATGCTCGAGCGCGCGGTCTTCTCGCACATCATCACGAGCCGGTTCCTGGTCCCGCTCCTGGTGGCCCGACGGCGCGGCCTCGTGGTCGAGGTCACCGATGGCGCGCACGCGGAGTACCGCGGGAGCTTCTACTACGATCTCGTGAAGTCGACGGTCATCCGGCTCGCGGTCGCCTACGCCGCGGAGTTCGAGGAGGCCGGTCTGCCCGGCCTTTCGGCGATCGCCGTGACTCCGGGCTTCCTGCGCTCGGAGTTCATGCTCGACCAGTTCGGGGTCCGCGAGGAGAACTGGCGCGATGCGATCGGGAAGGCGCACCACTTCGAGGCGTCGGAGACCCCGTACTATCTCGCCCGGGGGGTGGTGGCCCTCGCGTCGGACCGTCGCGCGCACGCGAAGTCCGGCCGCGTGATCGGGAGCTGGACGCTCGCGCGGGAGTACGGCTTCACCGACCGGGATGGGTCGCGCCCGAACTGGGGCGCGGTGTTCGCGCGGAAGTAGCCGGGGTCGCGCGAGGTCGAACCGATGGACGCGTCGCTGGTCGAGTGGCTGCTGGTCGCGCTCGCCATCGCGTTCGCCTGGAGCATCGGCGCCCATTACACGGGGGCGTGCATGGGCATGCCGTACGCCGCGGGCGCCATCCGCATCGATCGGGCGCTCTGGCTGATGGCGCCGCTCGCGCTGGTCGGGGCGCTCGTGGCGAGCGGACGCGTCGAGGCGACCGTCGGTCACGGGATCCTCGGAGGCGGTCCCATCGGGATCCCGACGGCGGTCGTGATCCTGGCGGTCGCGTTCTCGCTGACGGCCGCGTACAACTTCGCGGCCCTCCCCACCTCCACGATCCAGCTGTTCACCTTCTCCGTGGTCGGGGTCGGACTCGCGCTCGGAACCCCGGTCCACTGGTCGACGATCGAGGTGCTCCTCGCGGTCTGGGCCGCCGCGCCGTTCGCGGCGTTCGGGCTCGGCTTTCTGTTCGTTCGGATCTTCGATCGGGGTCCCGCGACCCGCACCGCCCCGGCGCGATGGACCGGCGCGATCGCGGTCACGCTCGTCGCGGTCGGGGCCGCCGCGTCGTTCGCGATGGGTGCGAACGACGTCTCCAACGCCTCCGGCCCGCTCGTCATGACCGGGCTCTTCGGGCTCGCCGTCGCCGGGCTCATCGGCGGCATCGGCCTCGCGCTCGGCGTCGTCACCTGGGGCCGGCCCCTGCTGCGCCGGGTCGCCTTCGACATCGTGAAGCTCGACCCGAAGATGGCGATCGGCGCCCAGCTGGCCCAGGCGACGGTCATCCTCGTGTCGGTCGCCTTCGGTCAGTTCACGTCGATGAACCAGGCGCTCGTCGGCGGGATGCTCGGGGCCGGCCTGGCCCGAGGCCGACGCCTGGTCGAGTGGCGGACGGTCCGGGGCATCCTCGTCGGGTGGGCGCTCGGGCCGCTCTCGGGCGGCACGCTGGGCTTCGTGGTCGCGACGTCCCTTCACCACGTCGGCTGGCTCTGAGGCCGAAGGGCTCGGGTCGCTCCCCCCTCCCCGCCTCCGTCGACCGTTCTCTCGCCGGTGCCGCGGGTCCACCTCCTTCGGTGAGAACCCGCCCCCTCGGGGAACTATGGTCGTGCCTATAGTCTAAATCGAAATTCTATATATTGAATCGGAGGCCTTGTTCCGAGTATGGCAGCAGAGAAGAGAACGGGGCGAGCGGCCCCGAGCGCGGCCGCGCGGCCAAGCCTCGGCCGGCCCGCCCCCGAACGAGCCCGTGCGTCCCGCCCGGTCGGAACGCCGCACGATCGATCCGACCGACCCCGAGACCGCGTCGCGCCCCCCTACGGCGCGATCGTGCTGGGGCAGCCCCCCATCGCCCAGGTCCCCGCCCGACGGGGAGAGCTCCCGGAGCACCTGTTCCGACGGCTGCTCGGCGCCTACCTCGGCGGCGCGCGGGAGTTCGTCGTCCTCGAGCATCCCCGCGTCACCCCCGAGACCCGCGAGGTCGTCCAGACGTTCTGCCGGCGCACCCGCCAGCCCGAGATCGTCTGGGACGACGGCGGCCAAATCCGGTTGAAGGACCTCGCCTACGAGAGTCCGGTCCCGCTCGCGCAGCGCCTCGCGCGCATGGGCCGGATCGTCGTCGAGTTCCACCGGGAGGCGGCCGAGAGCTGGACGCAGCTCCCGCTCGGCACCGACGACTACTGGGAGCGGCGGGACGACGAGATCGACCGGGAAGCCTGGTACGTGCAGCGGCTCGCGGCGCACCGGCTGGGGCTCGACGGGACCGGGGTCTCGATGCTCGGCCCGTGGACGGTCGCGCGGAGCCTCGAGCGGATCGCGGACCATGCCACGCGCCTCGGCGAGTTCGGCCGGCGGCTGGGGGAGCTCCCGAGCGGATCCGGTCCGATCACGTCGCTCCAGCAGTTCCACAGCCAGGCGATGGTGCACCTCGAGGGCGTCCTGCGCGCGGCCGACGACGCGACGGCGAACGACCTCCTCGACCTCGGGGAGGCGCTGATCGCGTCGGGCAACTCGCTCGCGGACCGCCTCCTGCCGTCGTTCGGGGGAGCAGCGATGCCGCCCGCGACGGCCGCGGCGGTGGCCCGGATCCTCGAATCGATCGGCCGAACGATCGCCTACGCCCAGGACATCGCCCAGGTCGCCCTCGACCGGTCGGTCGTGGTCTCGTTCGACGAGGCCGGGGCGCCGCCCGAGGACGCGGTCCCCGCGCGAGCCCGCTGACCGTTCGAGGAGTACCGCTAAACGCGCCGCCGGTTCAGCGCCCGCGACGGACGGGGCGGCCGATGGTCGACGGTACCGCGCGGGGGGTCACGGTCGTCCTCCTGCGGCACGGTCCCGCCGAGGAGCGGGACCCGACCCGATGGCCGGACGACCGGGAACGGCCGCTCAGCTCGAAAGGCCGGGCGCAGACCCAGAAGGCGGCGGCGGGGCTCGTCGAGCTCCTCGAGCGCGTCGACCGGCTCGCGTCCGGCCCGGCGGTGCGCTCCCAGCGGACGGCGGAGCTGCTCGGCCGCGCGCTCCGCCCCCCGCGCCGGGTCGAGCTGTGGCCCGAGCTCGACCTGGGCGGCCCGGCGCCGAGGATCCTCGCCCGGCTCCGCCGCGAGCTCCGCGTCCGTCAGACCGCGGTGCTCGTCGGGCACGACCCCGTGCTCGCGGAGCTGGTCGGTCTCGCGCTGACGGGCGAGGGGGCCGCGGTCGCCCGGCTGACGAAGGCCGGCGCCGCGGCGATCGAGTTCCCGGCCTCCGTTGGGCCCGGGAGCGGCCGGCTCCTCTGGCTGCTCACGCGGAAGCAGCTCGCGGGCCTGGGCGACTGACGCCCGGCCGGCGTCGGCTCGGCGGACCCGATCCGCCGTCGCGGTACAGCGGGCCGACGAGCGCGCGGACGTCCGCGTGGACCTGCTCGGGGTTCCGGTTCGCGTCGACCCGGTGGAAGCCGTACTCCGCGCCGACCCACTCGAACTCCTTCGACAACCGGTCCTGGTAGAGGAAGAAGCTCTCGAACAGGTCGCGCGAGAGCGAGAGGTCCATGCCGCTCTCCCAGTAGTCGAGGGAGCCGTACTTCGAGATCGCCCGGTGGAGGAGGATCTCCGGTCGCGCGTCCAGGAAGATCACGAGGTCGGGCGCGAGCGCGAAGCCGTAGGTCCGGCGCGCCCACTCGCGGGACGCCCCGCGGACGACGGCGCGCGCCATGAGCGTGTAGATGTACCGGTCCGCGAGCACCGTGCTCCCGGCGGAGAGCGCGGGCACGATCTTGTTCTCGAGCTGGTCCGCGAAGTCGACCGCGTAGAGCAGCGCCATCGTGGTCGCCCCGAGCGTGTGGCCCTGCTTCGCCCGGTCGATCTCGTCGGCGACGAGCCCCGAGCGGCGGAGGCCCGTGTCGACGACCGCATGGCCCTCGACCTCGAGCCACTCCTTGAGGAGGGTGACCTCGGTCGACCGGCCCGAGCCGTCGGCCCCCTCGATCACGATCAGGCGGCCCGTGGCCGGCTGGTCCTCGGGGAGCCCGGGGAGCGGGGTCCCGTAGGTCCTAATCGTCATGGAGCAACCGCTCGCCGGTCGGGAAGTCCTTCAGGATCGGCTCGACGTGGCCGCGGAGGTCGGTCTGGATCGTCTCGACGGACCGCGTGGAGTCGATGATCACGAACCCGTCGGTCCGGGCGATCGCGTCGTACTCGCGCTTCAGGCGCGACTGGAACCGCTCGTAGCTCTCGTGGAGATCGTCGGAGAGGCCGAGGTCCATCCCGGCCTCGTAGTAGTTGATCTTGAGGCGCGAGGCGATCTTGCGCTTCAGCGTCACCGCGACCGGCACCCGGAAGTAGAACACCCGATCGGGCCGGGGGGCGAACGAGTAGATGTTCCGCACCCACGCCGGGTCGCAGCCGCGCGCCGCGTCCCGGACGAACGCGGTGTAGGCGTAGCGGTCGCAGACGACCACGTAGCCCGCCCGCAGCGGCGGGAGGATCTTCCGTTCGAACCGATCGGCGAAGTCGGTCGCATGGAGCAGCGAGAAGGTCGTCGGCGTGAGGAGGTTCTTCTTCTTGCCTCGCCGGATCACCTCGCTCGTCAGCTCGGAGGAGTTCCACTCGGTGAAGAACACGCGGTAGCCGCGCGCCTGCAGCCACTTCCCGAGCAGCGCGGCCTGCGTCGACTTCCCGCTCCCGTCGAGCCCCTCGAACACGAAGAGCCGTCCGGGGAACCCGTGCGTCGGGCTCGGCTCGCTAGGCATCACGGACGCGCACCTCCGTGTCGAGGATCCGGGCCATCGTCTTGCGGACCTTCTCCTCCCACTGGTCGTCGAGCGCGCTACGGGACGGGGGAGAAAACGTCAGCGTCACCGTCGTCGCGCCCCCGTTCGCGGTGAACCTCGGGCGGCCGGGCGAGGTCAGCTCGGCGACCTCGAGGACGGCGCCCAACCGCCGCGCGGTCTCGAGGTCCGGGCCCCGGAGGATCGGGAGGAAGCCCTTCTTCCAGTCGGACGGCAGGTCGCCGCCCTCGTGCGTGCGCGCGGCCATGGACGCGAGGAGGACCTCGCGCTGGTCGAGCCCCCAGATCGGGTAGTTCTGGATGAGGTAGGCCGAGTGGTTCGCGTGGCGCCAGAGATCGATCGCGGTGCCGGCGTCGTGCATCCAGCCGGCGACGCGGAGCGCGAGCCCCTCGCCCTTGCCCCACTCGAAGCGGGGCGCGAGGAGGGCGAACAGCGCCATCGCGGTCTCGGCGACCGCCCGACCGTGGTCGATCGCGAAGGCGAACGACTCCGCGGCGGCCGCGGCGGACCGCTCGGCCAGCACCTCCGCGGACGCCGGCAGGGGCGCGCCGATCGCCTCGAGGGCGATCCCCTCGCGGATGCCGATCCCCGCGACCGTGATCCGGTCGGCCTCGGTCGCGCGCACGAGCTCGCGGAGCACGACCAGACCGGCGATCACCACGTCCGCGCGGTCCGCCCCGATCCCCGGGACCGATCGCCGCTTCGCCGCCGGCATCTCGCCGAGGAGCTCCGCGAGCGACTCGAGATCGTGGTCCCAGAGCGGGTAGCCGTGGACGCGCTCGATCGGGTACTCGCGGATCTCGATCGCGGCGCGAGCGAGGGCGCGCACGGTCCCGCCGATCCCGTAGACGCGGTAGCGGTGGTTGCCGAACGCCTCGAAGACCGAGCCGAGCGTCTCGCGGACGTGGGCGCGCAGCTCGTCGACCTCCTTGCGCTTCGGGGGATCGTGATCGAAGTAGCGCTGCGAGAGCCGAAGCGCGCCGAGCGGCACGCTGACGGAATGGCCGAGGCGGCCGTGGACGGTCTCCGCGAGCTGCAGCGAGCCGCCCCCAAGGTCGCTCACCAGGTCCCGGTCGAGCTCCCACGCGCTCGCGACGCCGAGGTAGGCGTAGCGCGCCTCCTCGGCGCCCGAGATCACCCGCAGCAGGACCCCGGTCGCCCGCTCGACCTGGCGGACGAACTCCGCGCCGTTCGGCGCGTCCCGCACCGCGCTGGTCGCGACGGCGAGCGTCTGGGAGAGCCCGAGGCCGCGGATCGTGCGGGCGAACTTCTCGACGGCGGCGATCCCGCGCTCGATCGCGTCCGGCGCGAGTCGGCCGTCGGCGCGGACGTTGAGCCCCAGCCGGGGCGCCTCCTTCGTCTCGTAGAACGGCCGGACGCAGCCCGAGGCGGACGCCTCGAAGGCGACGAACCGGGCGGTGTTGGAGCCGACGTCGATGACGCCGAGACGCCGCCGCAGCCCGCTCCGCTCGGCGGGACCGGCGCGGGCGATCTGCGCCCCCCGGCTGCGGTCCATGGCCCCGGCAAGAGGGGGGGGCTACTAGAACTGCACGGCCGCGCGGGACCGGGACGATCGGCTCCCGCCCAAACTACATACTCCGGCCGCGTTCGCGCCGACCGGGGGTCGGGATGGTCGCGCGGCGCACCTCCGGCGCGTCGGGGCTCCGGACGCTCGCGGCCCAGGTCCGCCAGCTGCTGGCGGAGGTGACGGCGCAGATCGACGACGTCATCGGGCGCCCGCACCCGTCTCCCGAGAGCCTCCACGAGCTGCACCGCTCGATGCGGCGGCTGCGGCACGCCCTCGCGCTCTGGACCCGGGTGCTCCGGCCGCCCGACCGCGCGATCTCGAAGCCCCTCGACCGTCGGCTCGCCCGCCTCGCCCGGCTCATCGGTCGGGTCCGGGACCGCGACGTCATGCTGGCGCTCCTCGAGGACGGGGATCTGCCGAGACCCCGGGGCCCGGACGTCGCCGCGGTCGCCCGGCTGCGCGCGCGGTGGCGGGACGATGCCCGGACCGGGCGCGAGGTGCTGCGCGTCTTCCTCCGCTCCGAGCGGGACGCCCACCTGTTCGAGCAGATCGGGGCCGCGATCACCCTGACCCCCCGCACCGATCGACCGATCCGCCTCGCGGAGCTCCTGGACGAGGAGGCCCAGGCCCGCGCCGAACGCGTCCGAGGCGCCCAGAAGAAGGCCCGCCGCAAGGGAAGCGTCGCCCGCCTCCACCGGCTCCGCATCCAGGTCCGCCGGCTCCGGCACCTCAACGAGCTTCGGAGCCGGCTCGAGCCGGATCGGGCGGCGACGCCGCCCCCCGTGGTCCGCCGCCTCCAGTCCCAGCTCGGTCACCTCCACGATCTCGACCTCGTGCTCGAGGGGGTCGGACCGGCGCTCACCGCGACCGCGTGGGGCGAGGCCCTGCGCGCGCAGCGCCGTCGGCTCCGGCGGGCGATCGCGACCACGATCCGGGAGCGCCGCTGGCCGTGGCGCGCGACCTCGCCCTCCGGGTCCGGGGCGCGACCGTCTTAGCCCGGGGTCGCTGGGGAGCTTCGTGCCGGCGACCCCCTCGAGCGCGCTCGGCGCGGAGGTCCGCGCCGCCCTCGGGGAGACCGGCGCCGTCGGAGTCACCGTCCGGCAGCTCGCCGCTCGCCTCGACCGGACGCCGGACCGCGTCGCCGCGACCCTGACGGACCTCGCGCGTCGGGGGGACGTCCTTCGGATGGGTCGGGGGCTCTACGTCCTGCGGGACTTCGAGCGGCTCGAGGGCCGGCCCGGGTTCGTCGACCCCGACGCGTTCGTCGAACGGTTCGAGCGGGAGAACGGCGTGGCGCTCGGGCGGACCGTGGGCCCGATCACGTTCCGCTCCAACGACCGCGAGCCCGTCCACCGCTGGTGGCCCTACGTCCAGGGGTACTCGGCCGAGTTCGTTCGAGGTGCGATCGCCGCCGCCGGGCTCGCCCCCGGCGCGACGGTGCTCGACCCGTTCGCCGGGAGCGGCACGACGCTGGTCGAGGCCCGACGGTCCGGCGCGCGTGCCTGGGGCACCGAGCTCCTCGCCCCGGCGGCGATCGCCGCCCGCGTGAAGACCCGGTTCGAGGTCTCGGGGGATCGGTTGGTCCGCTCGAGCGAACGCGCGGTCGCCGCCGCCCGCCGTCGCGCGGCCGGGCCGCTTCCGTTCCTGCGCGAGACCCGCCGCCAGTTCGACCCCGCCCGGCTGGGGGAGCTCCTCAGGCTTCGGGACGCGCTGCCTCCCGAGGGCACCCCGATCGCCGACGCCCTGCGCCTCGCGTTCGGGCGGACGCTCATCCCGGCGAGCCGGCTCCACCGCTCACCGTGCCTCGGCTACGACCGGCGGGCCCGGTCGGACGGCCGATCCGCCTACGACCTGTTCCTCACGGCCGCGTCCGAGACGCGCGAGGACCTCGCCCTGCTCCGGAGGGAGCGCGCCCGTTGGGGCCCGGCCGCGACCGTTCGCGCGGAGGACGCGCGGACGGCGACCTGGCCCGCGGGGTCCGTCGACCTCGCGATCACGAGCCCGCCGTACGTGAACGGGATGGACTACGTCATGAACTACAAGGTCGATCTCGCCTGGCTCGGGTACGCGCGCTCCTACGCGGACCTTACGGCGCTCCGACGGACCGAGGTCGCGTGCGACAACCTGCCGCGGGCCGAGACCGCGCCGTACCGGGACCTCGACCGGCTCCCCGACCCCTGGCTCGGCCCGATCCTCGAGCAGATCCGGGCGAACGTCGACCGCAAGGGGTCGTACCGCCGCGACGACGTGCACGCGGTCGTCCACCGGTACTTCGCGGACCTCGTGCCGGTCCTCCGCCGGGTCTTCGAGGCGCTGCGGCCCGGCGGGCGATTCCTCCTGGTCGTCGGGGATTCGTTGCTCGCGGGGACCTACGTCCCGGGCGACCTCCTCACGGCCCGGCTCGGCGCGTCGGTCGGCTTCTCGATCGTCGGGGTCGACGTGGCGCGCGCGCGGCGGAGCGGCCAGCGCCGTTCGTTCGTCCTGCGCGAGTCGATCGTGACCCTCGAGCGGCCGCCCGGCTAGCCGGCGCTAGGTTCTTCGGCGTCCGCGTCCCTCCCGCCCCCGGGAATGTTCTGCCCGGTCTGCGGCCGTGCGATGGCGGGGCCCGCGAGCCCGACGGTGCCGTACCCGATGTTCCTCTGTCCGCACCACGGGGTCGTCTACGACCGGCGGCGCGACGTCTGGCACGGCCTCCCCGAGATCGAGACCAAGCTCTGCTGCCCGATCTGCGGGAGCGCGATGGAGTTCGAGCCGAAGGCCCCCCCGGTGCGGATCTTCTTCTGCTACCAGTGCGGCACGACCTACGATCGCGAGCGCCGGTCCTGGTACGGCCTCGCCTTCCACACGGCTCCCTGACCCCCGCTGCGGGTCGAGGCAAACGCTTACGTGCCTTCCCGCCGCGTTCGAGGGCGAGGGGAGATGACGCCCCGCGACCCCGAACCGCACTTCCTCGAGCCGCTGCTCGGGGTGGTCTTCGACCTCGACGGCACGCTCGTGCTGTCGCACCACGACTTCGGGCGGATGCGACGCGAGGTGATCCGGATCGCCGAGCAGCACGGAGTGCCTCCCGGCCGGCTCACGGTCACCGACCCGATCCACCGCATCGTGGAGAGCGCGCGCTCCGAGCTCGTCGCGGCGGGCGTGCCGGAGGGGGAACTGTTCCGATTCGAGGCCGAGTACCCGAAGCGGATCGACGCCATCGAGGCGGAGGCGCTGCCTCGCACGGTCGCGCGCCCGGGCGCGGAGCCGCTGCTGAAGGCGCTCACCGACCGGGGCTTCCGTCTCGGGATCCTCACGCGCGCGTCGGAGGCGTTCGCGCGCGGGGCCCTCCAGCGCACGGGCCTCGGGACCTATTTCCCCTACCTGAGGAGCCGCAGCGCGCCCGGCCCGGCGAAGCCGTCGCCCGAGGCGCTCCGCCTGTTGCTGCGCGAGATGGAGATCCCGGAGGATCGCGCCCTGTTCGTGGGCGACCACCTCCTCGACGCGGAGTGCGCGACGCGCGCCCGCATCCGGTTCTACGGGGTGCTGCCCGACCCGTCGGAGGCGCCGAGCGAGACGATCGATCAGGACCGCTTCCTGGCCGCCGGCGCCGCCGCGGTCGCGCGGGACCTCGGCGACCTCGCCCGCCAGCTCGACGTCGCGGTGGCGCGCCCGGCCGTCGCCGGGTGAGCGGGCCGCTCCGGGTGCGTCAGAGGTACTCGGCGTAGGCGTGGATCACCGCGCGCTCGGCGGTCGCCCACGCCTCGGGGATCTGGTTCCACCCGTTCCGCTGGTCCCCGACGACGTACAGTCCCGGGATCGGCGCGCCCGTCGCCGCGTCGAGGGCCCGGCAGTCCTCGTCGGTCACCACATAGCCGTCCGCGTCGAAGCGGCAGCCGAGGGCGCGGGGGAAGGCGGCGTGCATGTCGTACCAGCCGAGCGCGCTGAACCCCCGGTCGAAGCTGGCGTGGCTCCCGTCCGTGAACGTCACGCCGAACCGCTTCTCCCGGAGCTCGTCGAACCCGGCCATCTCGCCCTCGAGCGCCCCGATCCCGTGCTCCGCGAGGGCGGCGCGCAGGCCGGCGGCCTCGGCGTCCGGGACCCCATCCAGGAGCCGGCGGCCGTGCGTGAGCATCGTGACCGAGGTCGGCTCGAAGTGGAGGAGGTCGAGCGCGGTCCGGGCGGCGAAGGCATCGTGGCCGATCACGGCGATCGACTTCCCGCCGAGGTCGTGGCCGTCGCACAGGATGCAGAAGTCGACGAGCGCCTGGTTCGCCCACGGGAAGATCGGGTCGATCTTCCCGTGGACCTCGGGGATCCGGTCGACGACGCCCATCGCGAGCACGAGCGCGCGGCCCCGGACGACGTGGGTCTGCTTCAGCCAGTCGAACGTCACCTCGTAGCCCGCGTCCGAGCGCGCGACCTTCTCGGCGCGCGCGGGCGTGAAGTAGCCGGTGCGCGCGTCGACCTTCCGGATCGCGGCGATCTGCAGGTCGAGCAGCTTGTGGCCGGAGATCCCGTCGGGGAAGCCGGGGATGTTGTCCATCCGCGGCGCGTAGTACGAGCGGGCGTACTTCGGGCCGCGGTCAATGACCGCGGCCGAGTGGCCGAGGAGCGCCGCCTTGAGTCCCGCCTGCAGGCCGGCGTGGCCGCCGCCGATCACGACGAGGTCGTACGACGCCGCGAGCCGCGGGAACCCCGGCACGCGCCGCCTACGGGGCCCCGGGATTTCAGGGCTCCCGACGGCCGGCCCCGCGTCGAGCGCGCTCGCGCGACGCGCCGGAACGGCAAATGTTAAGGACGGACCGCCTCCTCCTTCCCTTCGGGTTCCTGACGCCCGTGCCGGTCCGCGCCGAGAAGGGTGCGCTCCACGGCACGTTGTTGCTCGAGGACGGGACCCGGTTCGAGGGTCGGGGGATCGGAGCGCCCGGCCGCCGCGTCGGCGAGGTCGTGTTCACGACCGGCATGGTCGGGTACCCGGAGTCCCTGACCGACCCCTCGTTCCGCGGGCAGATCCTGACCTTCACCTATCCGCTCCTCGGGAACTACGGGGTGCCGCCGGACCGACGCGATGCCGACGGGCTGCCGATGCTCGAGAGCGACGCGGTCCAGCCGCGGGGCGTCATCGTCCGCGGGACGACCGCGCCGAACCACTGGTCGAGCGCGCGCGACCTCTCCTCCTGGCTCCGCGACCAGGGGATCCCCGGGATCGAGGGCGTCGACACGCGGCGCTTGACCGAGCACCTGCGCACCCGCGGCGTCGTGCGGGGCGCGCTCGACGTCGCGCCCGCGGACCGCCGGAGTTCCGACGACGACCTCCTCCGGGCGCTCCGCGCCGCGCCGCAGTACGCCGAGGAGTCGTTCATGGCCGAGGTCGCGCCGAAGCGGCCGAAGCTGATCGCGCGCGACGGAGGACCGCTGGTCGCGGTCCTCGACTGCGGGATCAAGGCGAGCATCCTGCGGGCGCTCCTCGACCGGCGGCTCAGCGTGCTCCGGCTCCCGTACGACCATGAGGTGCCGACGCGGTGGGACGGGAAGCGGGTCGCGGCGCTCGTCGTCGGCAACGGCCCGGGCGACCCGGCCGAGCTCGCCCCGACGATCGAGGAGCTCCGCCGGCCGACGACCCGGGCCCTCCCGACCCTCGGGATCTGCCTCGGGCACCAGCTGATCGCGCTCGCCCGCGGCGGGACGACGTTCAAGCTCAAGTACGGCCACCGCGGACAGAACAAGACGATCCAGTTCCCGGACGGACGCGCCCTCATCGTCAGCGAGAACCACGGGTACGCGGTCGACCCGGCGTCGCTCGGCTCCACCGGCCTCAAGGTCTGGGCGACGAACCCGGACGACGGGACGGTCGAGGGCCTCCGCGACGCCGCGGGCCGGGTGCTCGCGCTCCAGGGGCACCCCGAGGGCCACCCGGGCCCGCAGGAGGCGGGCTTCGTCTTCGACCGGTTCGCGGAGAAGGTCCGGAGGCGCGCGTGACCCCCGCGCTGCCCCGCAAGGTGCTGCTCCTCGGGAGCGGCGCGCTCAAGATCGGCGAGGCCGGCGAGTTCGACTACTCGGGCAGCCAGTGCCTCAAGGCGCTCGAGGAGGAGGGCGTCTACACGGTCGTGGTGAACCCGAACATCGCCACGCTCCAGACCGACCCGACGCGGCGCGGCCGGGTGTACTTCCAGCCGCTCGTGCCCGAGTTCGTCGCGCCGATCCTCGAGGCCGAACGCCCCGAGGGGATCCTCCTCTCGTTCGGCGGGCAGACCGCGCTCAACTGCGGCGTCCAGCTGGCGGACTCGGGCGCGCTGCGCCGGGCCGGGACCCGCGTGCTGGGGACCCCGCTCGCCGGCATCCGGGCGACCGAGGACCGCGCGAAGTTCGTGCGCACGATGGCGCGGGCGCGGGTCCCCACGCTCCCGAGCCGGGCCGTCTACTCGCTCGAGGCGGCCTCGGCGGCCGCCGAGGAGTTGGGCTACCCCGTGATGGTCCGGGTCGCCTACACGCTCGGGGGCAAGGGCGGGGGGGTCGCGCGGACGCGGGCCGAGCTCGGGGAGGTCGTCGGCCGGGGCCTCCGGGCGAGCCCGGTGGGCCAGGTGCTGCTCGAGCGGTACGTCGGCCAGTTCAAGCAGCTCGAGTACGAGGTCGTGCGCGACGCAAAGGGCAACTCGCTCACCGTGTGCAACATGGAGAACGTCCTCGGGATGCGCGTCCACACCGGGGACAACATCGTGATCGCCCCGAGCCAGACGCTCACGGACTTCGAGTACCAGATGCTCCGCCAGGCGGCGCTCCGCGCCGTGAAGGAGTGCGGCATCGTCGGCGAGTGCAACATCCAGTTCTGCCTCGACCCCGAGAGCGAGGAGTACTACGCGATCGAGATCAACGCCCGGCTCTCGCGTTCGAGCGCGCTCGCGAGCAAGGCGACCGGCTATCCCCTCGCGTACGTCGCGGCGAAGCTCGCGCTCGGCTACTCGCTCCCCGAGCTCAAGAACCGGATCACGGGCGTGACGACCGCCTGCTTCGAGCCGGCGCTCGACTACGTCGTCGTCAAGCACCCGCGCTGGGACTTGGACAAGTTCGAGCGCGCCGACCGCCGCCTCGGCCCCGCGATGAAGTCCGTCGGCGAGGTGATGGGGATCGGGGCGTCGTTCCCCGAGGCGATCGGCAAGGCCGTCCGGATGGGCGATCCCCGGTCCGACCTCCTGCCGCCCGCCGAGGTGCGGGAACGGTCGGCGATCCTCGCCGACCTGGCCGAGCCGACGCCCGAGATCCTCTTCCGGGTCCTCGAGGCGATCCGCGCCGGGATCGACCCCGGTGAGATCAGCCGGGTCAGCTGGATCGACCGGTGGTTCGTCGACGAGCTCGCCCGGATCGAGGCGGCCGATCGCGAGCTCGCCGCGCGCGCCGGGCGCGAGGTCCCGGTCGAGCTCCTGCGGCGCGCGAAGGAGCTCGGGTTCTCCGACCGCGCGATCGCGCGGACGTCCCGTCGCGACGAGGAGGAGGTCCGCCGGACACGCCTCGACGCGGGGGTGCGGCCGCGGGTGCGGATGATCGACACCCTCGCGGGGGAGTGGCCGGCGCGGACGAACTACCTCTATCTCACGTACCGCGCGGACGCGGACGACGTCCGTCCGATGCCCGCGGGCTCGATCCTCGTGATCGGGGCCGGCCCGTACCGGATCGGGTCGAGCGTCGAGTTCGACTGGTCGACGATGAACCTCGTGGACGGGCTCAAGGCGGAGGGCGTCCCCGGGGTCGCGCTCCTCAACTCGAACCCCGAGACCGTGTCCACCGACTACGATCGCTCCGACCGGCTCTACTTCGAGGAGATCACGCTCGAGCGCGTCCGCGACCTGGTCGACTTCGAGTCGTTCGGCGGGGTCGTGACGTGCGTCGGGAGCCAGCTCGCGCAGAACCTCACGCCCCTCCTCCAGATGTGCGGGATCCCGGTCCTCGGGACCGCCCCCGAATCGATCGACGCCGCGGAGGACCGCGCCCGGTTCGCCCGGCTGCTCGAGCGGCTGAAGGTCCCGCAGCCGGCGTGGCGGGCGTTCACGACCGTCGAGGAGGCGGCGTCGTTCGCCGACGAGGTCGGCTACCCCGTCCTCGTCCGGCCCTCGTACGTGCTGAGCGGCCAGGCGATGCGGGTGATCGCCGGGCGGGCGGACTTGGGCCGCTTCCTCTCGGAGGCGACGCGGGTCTCGCCGGAGCATCCGGTCGTGATCACCAAGTTCGTCGAGGGGGCCGACGAGGTCGAGCTCGACGGGATCTCCGACGGCACGCGGGTCCTCGTGGCGGGGATCCTCGAGCACGTGGAGCGGGCCGGCGTCCACTCGGGGGACGCGATCTTCTGCCTCCCGCCGCGCCACACCTCGCCCGGGGTCCAGCTCCAGCTCCTCGAGGCCGCGGGGCGCCTCGCCCGCACGCTCGAGATCCGCGGTCCGTTCAACGTCCAGTTCCTCGTGAAGGACGGCGCCTACCAGATCATCGAGCTCAACCTGCGCGCGAGCCGGTCGCTGCCGTTCCTGGCGAAGGCGACCGGGATCCCTCTCCTGCGCGAGGCGGCCCGGGCGATGCTCGGCCGCCCGATCTCGCGCGAGGGCCTCGCGCCGCTCCCGCCGGGCCGGTGGGGGGTCAAGGTGCCGCAGTTCTCGTTCCTCCAGCTCGCCGGCTCCGACCCGCTCCTCGGCGTCGAGATGCAGTCGACCGGCGAGGTCGCGTGCTTTGGCCCCACGTTCTCCGACGCGCTGGTCAAGGCGCTGGTGGCGACGGGCGTCCGCCTGGTCCCGCGCCGGGGCACCGCGTTCTTGTCGGTGGGCGGACCGGCGCTCAAGGAGCAGCTGCTCCCGGTCGCCCAGCGGGTCCGCACGCTCGGGCTTCGGATCGCCGCGACCGAGGACACCGGGGCGTTCCTCACGGAGCACGGGATCCGCGGGGTGCGCATCCTGCACAAGGTCAGCGAGCCCGACCGCCGGCCGAACGTGGTCGAGGCGCTCGACCACGGCGAGATCGATCTCCTCCTCAACGTCCCGCTCTCCCTGACCCAGGAGAAGTTCGAGCGGATGCTGGAGGACGAGTACATCCTCCGGCGGCGCGCGATCGAGCTCGGGATCCCGCTGTTCACGAGCCTCGAGGCGTTCGCGGCGTACGTCGAGGGGGTCGCCTGGCTCGAGGACCACCCGCTCACGGTCGAGCCGCTCTACGGCTCGCCCGAACCGGGCGAGGAGCCCGAGGCCCCGCACCCCCAGCTGCCGGTCGTCCCGGGTCGGCGGCGGCGACGCCGCCGCCGCGGCTGAGCCCCCGGCCCCCTACGGGATCGGGAACTTCGTGATCGAGTACTCGGGGACGACGGTCGAGGTGTCGACGACCTCGGCGATCCCGCGGATCCGGTCGGTCACGAAGTCGAGCACCCGGCGCTTCGTCCCGGCGGCGGGCGGGAAGTCGAGGACCGCGAGCATGTCCCAGTCGCCCGTGAGGAAGTGGAGCTCCTTGACCTCGTCCAGCGACTCGAGCTGGGCGCGGATGCGGTCGAGGTCGCCGCCGCGCACCTTGATGTAGGAGAGCGCGCGGACGCTCTTGAGCTCGGTCGGCATCAGGGCCGAGAGCGCTTCCTCGGTGAAGCTCGCGGTCCCCTCGAGCCGCCCGCCCTTCGGAGAGACGAGGACCGGGAAGTTCTGGACGCCGCGGAGGTGCTCGGCGATCAGTCGCTCCACCCGGCCGGCCTTCTCGATGTCGATGAGGGTGACCTTGTAGCTGCGGCGCTGCGCGACCTCTTCCACCAGCGCGACGCACCGCGCCTGGTCGTCGGACAGGAAATGGACCGACTCGTCCGCCCGCGCCTCGTACTGGGAGGCGCTGGTCGACGGCGGCGACGCGCCCGCGTCGTACGTCGGCGAGCTGAGGGCCGGCGCGGCTCCCCCGCCGACCCGGGTGGTGGAGGGCTGGTAGAACGTGGTGACCGCTTTCTTGGACTGGACGTACAGCGTGAGCTCGCGGGACTCGTCGGCCATCGGCGGATTCCGCGAGGCGTGCCGCTCTATATAATCCGAATTGGCAGCACGAAGGTCCCCCGCCCGGAGGGCGGGGGAAAGGGTTCGCTCGGGGTCGGGTCGGGGACCCGGCTCAGTAGCGCTTGTAGCTGTCGGAGCGCTCGCGGCTTCCGCCGCTCGAGCTCCCGCCGCCGTAGTTGCGCCCGCCGCCGCCGCCGCCTCCGCCGTATCCACCGCGGTCACGGTAGCCGCCGCCGCCGAACGACCGGCGCTCGCTCTCGAACTCCTGCTGGCTCATGTCGAGACCGGTGTTGATCTCGGCCACGGAGTCCGTCGACTTCGAGAGGTTGCCGTAGCGCCCCACGTTGAGGCGCATGTGGCCCCGGACGAGGGAGACGTAGCCGTTGTCGACCAGGATCGTCTCGTCCTTGGTGATCGATCCGATCTGTTCGTTCCAGAGGGAGAGGATGATCGTTGCCGTGTCGTCGCCGACCACGGCCTCGCAGACCTTACGGGGGTCTCCGAATTTGCCCATCACTTCCTTCGCCTCGCCTACGTTGATCACCTTCGCGAGGACGTTCACTTGCTTCGAGTTCGGCGTTAGGTCGCGCACTTTCGTCAGGGGTTTGTCTACCATCGGTCGGTCGCCTCGTTTCGCGTTTCGTTTCGCTGGGGGAATCGAGGAGCTACCCAAGTCGTGCGGACACTCGTCGCAAAAGTAGGACGGGCGGGACGCTCGATTCGAGCCGGGCTCGGGGATTCCTTGGCCGCCCATGGCCGGCCGCCCCATATAACGCCGTCGTAGCCGCTCGCCCGGGCCCGGGCCGCCCCCGTCCGGTCCCGCGGTAGGCTTTTCCCTCTCCGGCCGGTCCTCGAGGGCCGTGTCGCACGCGCTCGACCTCGGGATCGCCCAGTACCTCCGTCACCAGTACGAGGAGGCGGCGGCGGCGTTCCGGGAGGTCCTCCGCGGCGACCCCGCGAACGCCGCCGCCTGGTCGTTCTACGGGATGGCGCTCGCCCACCTCGGGCGGGCGGCGGACGCCGAGGCCGCGCTGTCGCGCGCGGTCGAGCTCGCCCCCCAGAACGGGGAGGCGTGGTTCCACCTCGGGATCGCCCGCGGGCTCCGCGAGGAGTGGGCCGACGCCGCCTCCGCCTACCGGCGGGCGGTCGCCCTCGCCCCGGGCGACGTCGTCGCCTGGCACCGCCTCGGGGTCGCCTGCGCCGAGTCCGGCGACGAGAGCAGCGCCTCCGCCGCGTTCGAGCGGGCGCTCGTCCTCTCCCGGGACGTGCCGTCCGCCGAGGCGGCCCCGCCGGCCCGGCCCGCCTCCCTTCTCGACGACCACGTCGAGGAGCTCGGGGAGCGGGAAGGGGGGCGCGAGGCGAAGAGCTGGCTCGACCTCGCGCTCTCGCTCCTCTCCCTCGGCGACCAGGAGGAGGCGATCGCCGCCTACGAGCGGGCGTACACGCTCGACCCGGCCCGGGCGCGCGCGTCGCTGTTCCGTCCGATGCTGCGTCTCGTCACGACCGTCGGCAGCGAGCCGCCGCCCCCCGGGCCGGCCCGCCCCGAGGTGTCGTAGCGGGCGCGGTCAGATCGGCTTCGGCGCCGCGGTGACGATCGCGCTCTCCGCCCACTCCTTCGCCTTCTCACGGGCGACGGCGTGGGTGTCGTAGAACGGGTGGATCCGCTCGAGGATCGACTGCTTGCACTCCCCGCAGAGGAGCGCTCCCGACCGACAGTCCCGCTCGACCTCGGCGAGCCGGGCGTCGCTCTCCGCGAACCGGGTCTTCCAGAGGGCGAAGACGGAGCAGATGTCGGGGTTCGCGCCGAGCCGCCGCTGCTCCTCGACCGT
>DATJRX010000018.1:0-3597 GCA_035504395.1 Thermoplasmata archaeon
GTCGCTACTCCCCCGCTCCTTCGACGTGGTCGGCGACCTGGTGATCGTCCGTATTCCGCCCGAACTGGAGGACCGCGGGCGCGAGATCGGCTCCGCCCTGCTCCGCTTCGTGCCCGGCGCCCGACAGGTGGGGGCGGATCACGGGGTGAAGGGAAGCGCCCGGCAGCGCTCCCTGGAACGGATCGCGGGCGAGGGGCCGTGGCGAACGCGCCACCGTGAGAACGGGATCGACCTCGAGGTCGATGTCGAGCGCGCCTACTTCTCGCCGAGGCTCGCGCACGAACACGAGCGCGTCGCTTCGGAAGTGCGCGCGGGCGAGGGCGTCTACGACCTCTGCTGCGGCGTCGGTCCGTTCGCCGCGACGATCGCCCGCGACGGCCGCGCGGCCCGCGTGACCGCGGTCGACTCGAATCCGGCGGCGATCGAGCTGCTCCGGGCGACCCTGCGCCGTCTGCCTCACGCGGACCGCGTCGAGGCCCGGGAGGAAGACGTCGGACGCTTCTGCGCAGCCGCGGAGCCCGTCGAGCGTGTGATCCTGAATCTCCCTCACGAAGGAATTAAGTAACTACCCTCGGTAGCAAGCGTGGTCGCCCCGGGCGGACGGCTCTACTACTACGAGGTGACCCCTCGGACGGAGCGCGAGCGCAGGGGGGAGACGATCGTGCGCTCGTTCGAACGACCCCAAGATTGGACGGTCCTGCCTTGGCATGTGGTCCACCCGTACTCGCCCGCCTCGGACCTGATCGTGCTCGAGTTCGACCGGACCCGGAAGGGGGACGGCCGGCCATGACCTACCTGGTCGATCTGCAGGACGTCTCGGAGAGCGATCTCCCGCTGGTGGGCGGGAAGGCGGGCAAGCTCGGCGAGCTGATCCGCGAGGGTCTGCCGGTCCCTCCCGGGTTCGTCGTCACCACCGAGGCGTACCAGGCGTTCGTCGACGCCACCCCGCTCGCGCGCACCATTCCCGAGGCGCTCGCCTCGATCCGGCCGGACCAGCCGGCGACCGTCGAGGCCGCCGCCCAGCGGATCCGAGCCGGGTTCGAGTCGGCCCCGTTTCCGGCCGAGCTCGAGACGACCCTTCGGGAGGCGTACGAGCGGTTCGCGAAGTCCCACCACGTGCGGTTCTCGGCGGTCCGGTCGAGCGCTACCGCCGAGGATCTCGAGGGTGCCTCGTTCGCCGGACTCCAGGACACCTACCTCAACGTCACCGGGGTCGACGCGATCCTCACCGCGATTAGGAAGTGCTGGGGGTCGCTGTTCACGCCGCGCGTCCTCGTGTACCGCCAGAAGAAGGGGTTCGACCACGGGGCGGTCAAGCTGGCCGTCCTGGTCCAGAAGATGGTCGACGCGACGGTGAGCGGGATCCTCTTCACCCGCGACCCCAACACCGGCGAGAACCACATGATCGTCGAGGCTGGCTGGGGGCTCGGCGAGGCGATCGTCGGCGGGGAGGTCACCCCGGATCACTACGTCGTGGACGGGGCGACCCAGAAGGTCGTCCACAAGCAAATATCCGAGCAGAAGGTACGACTCATCCGGGCCGATGGGGGAGGGAACGTACGTGAGGACGTACCGGCGAGCGAGCGCAGTCAGCAGAAGCTCTCCGACCACCGGCTCGGCCGCCTGGTCTCCCTCGCCCGCCTCATCGAGTCCCACTATCGGCGTCCGATGGACGTCGAGTGGTGCGGCGACGCGAACGCGCTCTACATCGTCCAGGCGCGTCCCGTGACGACGATCCCGACCTCCACCGCCGGCGGGGCGCCGAAGGACGCCCCGGCCGCGTCGGGCGACGACGAGGCGCCGATCCTCCGGGGGTTCGGGGCGAGCCCGGGGGTCGCGAGCGGCACGGCGCGGATCCTGCGCGGCGCGGCGGACATGGAGAAGCTCGCGACCGGGGAGATCCTTGTCACGACGATGACGACGCCGGACATGGTGCCGGCGATGTCGCAGGCGGCGGCGATCGTGACCGACGAGGGCGGGATGACCTGCCACGCCGCGATCGTGTCCCGCGAGCTCGGCGTCCCGTGCATCGTGGGGACGCGCGAGGCGACCAAGCTGATCTCCGAGGGGGAGCTGATCACCGTCGACGGGAAGACCGGAAGCGTCTACCGGGGCGCGGTGCGCAAGGGAAAGGCGGCCGCCCCGGCGGCGGCCGAGGTCGGCGGGCTCGGCCCGGCGCACACGCATGCCGCCGTGCCGGTCACGGCGACCAAGATCTACGTCAACGTCGGAGTTCCCGAGAAGGCCGAGGAGTACGCTCGGCTCCCCGTGTCGGGCGTCGGACTCCTTCGGATCGAATTCATCTTCACCGCCCACGTGCGCGAGCACCCCCTCGCCCTCCTCAAGAAGGGACGCAAGGACGAGCTCGTGAAGCGGCTCGCGGACGGGATCGGGAAGGTCTGCCAGGCGTTCCACCCGCGCCCCGTGATCATCCGGACCTCCGACTTCAAGACGAACGAGTACCGCGGCATGCCCGGCGGCGAGGAGTTCGAGCCCGAGGAGGAGAACCCGATGATCGGGTGGCGCGGCTGCTCCCGGTACATCTCCCCGGTCTACAAGCCCGCATTCCTCTGCGAGCTCGAAGCGATCCACCGCGTCCGGACCGAGATGGGCCTCAAGAACGCCATGGTCATGCTGCCCTTCGTCCGGAACACCTGGGAGCTCGAGGAGATCGCGGAGATGATGAAGGCCCAGGGCCTTCGGCGGTCGCGCGACTTCCAGCTGTACCTCATGGCCGAGGTGCCCTCGACGGTGCTTCTCGCCCGCGAGTTCTCGAAGCACTGCGACGGGTTCTCGATCGGGTCGAATGACCTCACGCAGCTCGTCCTCGGCGCCGACCGGGACTCGGAGACCCTGGGGCGGATGGGCTACTTCGACGAGCGAGATCCCGCGGTGCTCCACGCGGTCGAGATGCTGATCGAGGGGGCCCATGCCGAGGGACGGACCGTCGGCATCTGCGGCCAGGGGCCGAGCGTCTATCCCGAGTTCGCCGAGTTCCTCGTGCGCAAGGGGATCGACTCGATCTCGCTCAACGCGGACACGGTCGTCACCACGATCCGGACCATCGCATCGCTCGAGGAGCGCATGAAGCTCGCGAGCGTGCGGCGCGCCGGTTAGGGCGATCCGGGCGGGCCCAGCCGGGGCGGACGCCATCGCGGGGGCGACGGCGGCCCTACGGACGGCATCTCGAGGCGCGCTTCCGCGGGCAGCACGTACTCGGTGAATCGCGCGATCGTGCGGAACCCCAACCGCTCGAGCCGGGACCGGAGGCGGGCCGAGTCGGCGAAGATCGACACGGCGGAGTCCGGCCCGGCGATCGCGTCCGACCGCGCGAACGCGGCGACCGCCGACGCCGCGCCCTGACCCCGGGCCCCGAGTTGGGTAGAGACCGCGTAGATGCCCGCGGCCGCCCCCCGGCAGTAGACCAGCCCGGCGGCGACGGGGCCCGCCGGGCCTTCGGCGATCACGGGCCGCAGGCGCTCCCCGGGGTTCGGGTGGGACCACAGGATCTCGAGCGCGGACCTCCATTCGGGTCGCTCGCGCTCGTTCGCCCAGAAGGCCGCGAGCGTGTCGAGGTCGGGTCGGCGCGCCTCCCGG
>DATJRX010000019.1:0-2210 GCA_035504395.1 Thermoplasmata archaeon
AGGTGCGCCGGGGCGTAGGGCGTGAGCCCGCAGACGTAGATCCCGACGCGCGGCGGCGTGATCGGGGCGAACATGCGCGCGGAGCGGCTCATCGTGTCGTAGATCGTCACGCGCCGCACGGTCACACCCGGCCCAGTCCCCGCGCAACATCGGCGGCGAGATCCTCGGGGTCCTCGACGCCGCAGGAGAGACGGACGAGCCCGTCGGTGACCCCGTGCGCCTCCCGCTCGGCGCGGGGCACGCTCGCGTGCGTCATCGACGCGGGGTGCTCCGCCAGCGACTCCACCCCGCCGAGGCTCTCCGCGAGCGTGAACAGCTTGAGACCCTTGAGGAAGCGGAGGGCGGCCCGCCGGCCGCCCTTGATCTCGACCGAGACGATCCCTCCGTACCCGTCCATCTGCCGCCGCGCCAACCGGTGTTGTGGATGGGACGGGAGCCCTGGGTAGTGGACCCGGTCGACCGACGCCCGCCCTTCGAGCTCCCGCGCGACCGATAAGCCCCCGGCCGAGTGGGCGCGCATCCGGACTCCGAGCGTGTGCAGGCCCCGGAGGGTCAGGAAGCAGTCGAACGGTCCGGGGACGGCGCCGACCGCGTTCTGGAGCCAGGCGTACCGCGCGGCGTCCCGCGCGCGCCGCAGCACGAGCGCGCCGCCGATCAGGTCGGAGTGGCCGCCGATGTACTTCGTCGTGGAGTGGAGGACCACGTCGGCCCCGCGCTCGATCGGACGCTGCAGCGCCGGGGAGGCGAACGTGTTGTCGACCGCGAGCACCGCCCCGTGCGCGTGCGCAAGGCCCGCGACGGCCGCGAGATCGACCAGACGAAGGAGTGGGTTGGTCGGAGTCTCGACGTAGACCAGCGAGGTCGGTCCCTCCTCGAGGGCGGCCGCGAGCGCCTCCGGGCGGCTCATGTCCACGTAGTCGATCCGGATCCCGAACTGGCGGCGGTGGTGCTCGAAGAGGCGCCAGGTGCCGCCGTAGAGGTCGTCGACCGACACGATCCGGCTGCCGGAGGGGAACGCCTCGAGCAGGGTCGCGAGCGCGCCCAGGCCCGAGGAGAACGCGAGCCCCGCGCGACCGCCCTCGAGCGCCGCGAGCGCCCGTTCGAGCACGGACCGAGTGGGGTTCGCGGTACGGCTGTAGACGAACCCCCGGTTCCGATCCGGTGCGGTCTGCTGGAACGTGCTCGAGAGGTAGATCGGGGCGTTCACCGCACCGGTGAGCGGGTCCGGGGGCTGGGCCGCATGGATCGCCCGCGTGTCAAACCGCATGCGTCCCTCCCTGCTCGGAAAGGAACCCGACGAGGTCGTGGCGGGTCAGCAGGCCGATGAGCGTTCCGGTGGCTGCATCCCGCACGAGCAGGACCTTCTCCTCCCGAAGCCGGTGCAGGACATCCGCGACCGGGGTCTCCGCTCCGATCTCGGGGAACGGGGGTTGGAGGACGGTCGCGACCGACCGCTCGAGCACCGTCTCGTCCGCGAGGCCGCGCCGGAGGATCTCGTCCTCCTGGAGGCTCCCGACGTTCTGGGCTCCCGCCAGGACCGGCATCTGGGAGATCCCATGATGCCGCAGCTGCGCCAGCGCGTCCCGGACGACGGTCGTGGGGTCGGCGGCGACGAGCGCCGGGGTTCCTGCCTTCCGCGCGAGCAGGTCTCGGGCCGTCGACCCGATGTCGAGGAACCCCTTCTCCCGCATCCAATCGTCGGAGTAGAACTTCGAGAGATACCGGTCGCCGGAGTCGGGCAGCACGACCACGACCGTCGCCCCTTCCGGGATCGGCCGCTTCGTGAGCCACCGGACCGCGCCCGCGACGGCGGAGCCCGAGGACCCGCCCGCGAACATCCCTTCTTCCCGGGCGAGCCGTCGGGCCATGAGGAAGGACTCGCCGTCGGTCACCTCGACGACCTCGTCGAGATACTGGAAGTGGATCGACTGGGGGATGATGTCCTCCCCGATCCCCTCGACGAGGTACGGGGTCGCCTTGGCGAGCTCGTGGGTGTGGAAGTACGGTCCCAGGATCGAGCCCGCGGGGTCGACGCCCACGATCCGGACCGACGGGCGCCGCTCCTTGAAATGCCGGCCCACGCCGCTCATCGTCCCTCCCGTCCCGATCGTCCCGATCACGGCGGCGAGCTCCGGCCCGCCGTCGCGGTCGATCTCGGGCCCGGTGGTCCGATAGTGCGCCTCGGGATTCGCCTGGTTCTCGTACTGGTT
>DATJRX010000020.1:0-10038 GCA_035504395.1 Thermoplasmata archaeon
TGCCGTCCGTCGAAGAACATCTTCACGAGGCCGTAGCGGGGGAGGTCGGGATCGAATCCGAGCTCGGCGAGGAGGGGTAGCTTCCCCAGGTCGACGCCGGCGCTGTCGATGAACGTGAACACGAACGTCGCGTCCACCCCCGCCTCGAAGTTGGCGCCGAGGAGATCGGCGACCTCGCGGGCCTGGGTCGCCTGGTCGTAGACGTAGTCGCCCTTGAGCCGGGGCGGCATCGTCGAGAAGTCGACGACCTCCCAGCCCCGGCCTCCGAGCTGCTCGGCGCCGCGGAACGTGCAGCACCCGAACTCGAGGTTGGCGACCGGCTTCCCGTGGGCGAGATAGCGGCGCAGGAGGTCGGGATACTGCGCGAAGTACCGTCCGTCCCGGTAGAGGTCCACGCCGACGAAGTCGAACGGCGCCCAGTCGACCTGCTCGAACCCGACCGACGCGTAGGTGAGCGGGCCACGGAACGTCGCGCGGACCGTGCGGCACGCGGCACCGAGGAACGCGTTGACCGGCGCGTTCAACCGCCCGCTCATCATGATCTCGCGGAACCGGGGGTGCGCGAGGCGCTCGAGCACGTTCTGTCCGGGCACGTAGCCCTGCGAGAACAACGAGACCTCGCTGCCCACGCTGACGATCACGCGGTCGCCGTGGTCGCGCCGGAGGCGCTCGGCGGACTCGGCCGCGCGCGCGAGGTACGCCAGCATCTCCTCGGGGGTGTGGTCCCACAGCTCGGGCGAGTACCAGACCTCGAGCCCCTCCCGCAGCGCCGCGTCGGCGGCGAGGTCGAGCCGCTCGATCGACCGGCCCTGCAGCCGGACGGCGTTGCAGTGTAGGTCCTGGTGGACGATCGCGAGCTCGCGGCGGACCGCAGCCGGATCGAAGTCGGGGCGCCAGTTCTGCCCGAGCATCTCGCGGCCGACGTCGTAGCAGACCCCGTTGCGGCGCACGTCCCGGGCGAGGGCCGGGCGCCGCTTGAGCCCAGCGGCCCTACTCGCGGATCCCCTCGGTCGTGAGCGAGAATACCGCCTCCCCCTCGGGGAGGTTCGGGGAGTCGATGAGCCGGGCGATGCGCCGCGGCGGCTTCGACTTCCTCAGGTAGACCCGGTAGGTCGCGGCGTGCGCGACGATGTTCCCGCCGATCGGGCGGGTCGGGTCGCCGAACAGGATGTCGGGACGCGCGGAGACCTGGTTCGTGACCACGATCGCCGCGTTGTAGGTGTCGGAGAACCTCAGCAGCTCGTGGAGGTGCTTGTTCAGCTGCTGCTGGCGGGGCGCGAGCTCCGCCCGGCCCACGTACTCGCTGCGGAAATGGGCGGTGAGCGAGTCGACGACGAGCAGGCGGATCGGACGCTCGCGCGCGAGCTCCTGCGCCTTCTGCACGAGGAGCATCTGGTGGTTCGAGTTGAACGCCCGCGCGACGTGGATGCGGCGCAGGGCCTCCTGGGGGTCGAGGCCGCTCCCCTTCGCCATGTCGACGATCCGCTCCGGGCGGAACGTGCTCTCGGTGTCGATGTAGACGACCTCGCCGCCGAGCCCTCCCTGGTCGGCCGGGAGCTGGACGTTGACGGCGATCTGATGCCCGAGCTGGGTCTTCCCGGACCCGAACTCGCCCGAGAACTCCGTGATCGCCTGGGTCTCCACGCCGCCCCCGAGGAGCTCGTCGAGCGACTTCGCGCCGGTCGTGATGCGGCCGAGCCTCTTCCGTCGCTCGAGGAGGGTGGTGCCGCTCTCGAACTGGCCGACGTCCGCCTTGCGGCGAGCCTCGCCGATGATCTTCTGCGCGATCGCCGTGCCGATCTCCGCCGCCTCGGCCACGTCGCCCGGCGACGCGACCGCGAGCTCCATCAGGTCCGTGTAGCCGGCCTCGCGGAGCTTGTCGGCGGTGGTCGTCCCGATCCCGGGCAGATCCTCGAGGGCGATCTCGGGCTTGGGCTCGGGCGGGGCGTCCGCCCCGGCGGCGCCCCGGTTCGGGCTCTTCGTCGGCACGTACCGTCGACCGGTCGAGGGAGGATAAGAGTGCGGGAGGGGTCCTGAAACGGTGAACGGTGCCTAGCGGCGCAAACGCGCCGGTCGCTCCATCACGACCACGTACAGGTACGGGCCGAACGGGCCCGACCGGACCGGCGCGAGGCCGTAGCGCTGGAGCACCGCCCGGGCGGCCGCCGGGCTCAGCCGGTGCGCGACGGGGGGCCCGTCCGGCCCGGGTCGGCGGAACGACCGCTTCCAGTCGACGTCGATGAGCTGGCCCCCGGGTCGGAGCAGCCGGACCGCCTCGGCGATCGTCGACGGCGGGAGCCCGTGGAGTACGTTCGCGAGCAGGACCCGGTCGGCGATCCCGCCCCGCAGGGGGATCCGGTCGGGCCGGGAACCGACCGCGACGACGTTCGCGAGGTGGCGCGCCCGGGCCCGGGCGCGCACGAGCGCGACGAGCGCCCGGGACCGATCGACCGCGAACACCCGTCCGTCCGGTCCGGTCCGCTCCGCGGCGGGGAAGGCGTAGAATCCGGTCCCGGCCCCGACATCGACGACCGTCATGCCGGGCGCGAGCCCGACCCGGCGCCAGAGGGCGCGGGGGTCCTCCCAGCCCGGGCGCGCCGGGTCGTCGAGCGCCGCGATGGCGTGGTGCCGGGACCAGACCGCCTCGTGCATCCCGCGGTGGTCGGGCGGAAGTCGGGCCCGGCCCGACCGGGCGGCCATCGGCCTCGAGTACCCTAGGCGCTCGCGGCGGCGAACGGCTCTCCGGTCAAACGCTGGTAGACGGTGGTGTAGAGCCGGCTCGCCTCGTCCACGAGGAGCGGAGGAAGGGGCGGGATCGGGGGCTCGGGCTGGTGCGCCGCGCGCGCCGCCTGGAGCGCATCGTAGTAGCCGGTCTGGCGGTAATGCTGCCGGACGAACTCCTTCGAGAAGTCGACCTGGCGGCCGCGCTCGTAGGCGTCCTTGTCCCAGAACCGGTCCTCGTCGGCCGTGCCGAACGTATCGACGACCATCAGGGCGCCCGCGTCGTCGATCGCGAACTCCTTCTTGCCGTCGACGTGGAGGAGACCACGCGGCCCGATCTCCCGCTGCATCGCCTCGTCGATCTTCAGGATCGTCTCCCGGAGCTCGTCGAGCTGGCGGCGGTCGATCGCGGCGAGCGCGAGCGCCTCGGGAAAGGTGAGGAGCCGGTCGATCGGTTCGAGCTTGGTCGTGACCTCGAAGTGCGGCTCGGGGAGCCGCGCGCCGTAGGTGAGGGAGGCGTCCGCCGGGAACCCCAGGTCCTTCGCGGTCACCTGCCCGGACTTCACGCGGTCCCACATCGAGCCCGCGAGGTAGTAGCGGACGATCAGCTCGAGCGGGACGAGGTAGCCCTTCGGGTTGGGGCCGAGCGTCTTCGGCTGCGGGACGACCTGGACGCGCGTCACCCGCATCGAGGTCGGGCCCGAGAGGCCGAGGAAGTGGTGCCGCACGCCGAGCCGCGAGCAGACCTGGAACCAGTGGGCCGCGGTCCGGGCCAGCGTCTCGCCCTTGTGCGGGATCTCGCTCGGGATGTGCTTGTCGAACACCGAGATGTCGTCGGTGAACCGGAACTCGAGCTCGGTCGGAGAGATCTCGTAGACCTCCTTGACCTTCCCGCGGCGCAGGTACTTCGGCGGGGGCGAGGCCGGAGGGCTCGGGGCCTTCATCATGGACGACCGAGAAGAGCGCGGTCGCTTAACGTTCGCTCCGGCCGAGGGCAGGACGGCGCTCAGCTCGCGGGCGGCGAGGGGGGCGCGCGGGGGACGGCGAGCCGGTTGAGCTCGTCGAACGAGATCGCCCCCTCGAGGAGCGATTCGAAGCTGCTCCGCTCGAGGACGTCCGCGCTCACCCGCTTCAGGAGCCCGAGGGCCGCGTACGACGCGCCCGGGCCGAAGCTCACGCGCTTCACGCCGAGCCGCTCGAGCTCGGGGAGGCCGGGGAGCCCGCGGCGCACCATCACGTTCACCGGACAGCCGAGCGCGCGCACGAACGTGTCGATGTCGGCCGCGTCGGTGAGCCCCATCGGGTAGACGCAGTCCGCGCCCGCGTCCCGGTACGCGCTCGCCCGGCGGATCGCCTCCTTCAGGCGCGCGGGCGGCTCGCCCGGCGCCTGCCGCAGCGCGTCGGTCCGGGCATTGATGACGATCGGAACGCCGACCTCCTGCGCGAGGGCGCGGATCGCCCGGATCTTCCGAACCTGGCCCGCGGGTCGGAGGAGGCCGTCGTGCGCCGGCGCGAGGTCCTCCAAGTTGATCCCGATCGCGCCGACCTCGATCAGGCGCCGGACCGTCTTGGCGACGGCGGGCGGCCCGCGCCCGTACCCGGCGACCGCGTCGGCGCTGAGCGGGATCGCGAGGGCGCCGGCGATCCGGCCGACCGTCTCGAAGAACTCCCGCTTCGGCATCGTCTCGCCGTCCGGATAGCCGCGCGACGCCATCAGGCCCGCGCTCGAGGTCGCGACCGCCGGGAACCCGGCGTCCTCGAACACGCGGGCGCTCGGTACGTCCCATGCGTTCGGGAGCACGAACGGTCGGCTCCCGAGGTGCAGCTGCCGGAACGCCTCCGCCTTGGCCGCCGCGTCGGTCATCGGCCCCCGAGGGGCCGGCGACTTATGCCGCTTCCCGTCGCGTCGGTGCCCCGATCAGAGCGATCGCGCGTGCAGGAGCTGGATGGGCCGGAACCCGCGCTTCGCGTAGAACCGGATCGCGATCTCGTTCTGCGCGGGGAACTCCGCGACCACGACCCCGGCGCCCTTCGCCTTGAGCGCGGTCGAGACCTCCTTGAGGAGGTACTCGCCGACGCCGTGCCGGCGGTAGAGCGGGAGGAGGTAGATGTCGGTGATCACGCCCTCGAACTCGGGCGTGTAAAACGGCCGCTCCCGGACGACGGCCCGCACGAACCCGACGACCTTGTCCTTGTCCGCGCCGACCCCCTCCGCGGCGAGCAGGACCGACTTCGGATCGTCGAGCTGCGCGGCGAGGACGCTCTTCGCCTGCGCCTCCGCGTCGTCCCGGACCTTCAGCAGCGGGTCGAACTCCTCGTTGAGCCGCTTCAACCGGAGGAGGAGCGGCACGATCGCCGGCACGTCGGCGGCGCGCGCCGGTCTCAGGTGGATCGGGATCGCCGGGGTCTCGCTCGGTCCGCCGGGGCTCGCGCCGGGCTCGTTGCTCGCGGTCATGCGACCTTCCGTTCCCCGAGGGCCCGGGCGCTCGGCATCGCTGGCGTGAGGTGCGCGCGGGCGAGCGCGCGGACGAGCCGGGCCGAACGGCCCATGATCGCGCGCGCGCGCTCGAGGAACTCGTCATGCGTCCGGCGACGGCCGGCGATCCCGAGGGAGACGGCGGTGTCCCCCACGGCCGCGGCGAGGTGCGGGAACACCTCGACCTCCTCCATCGTGGGCAGGAGATGGGACGGCGACAGCCCCTTGTCCTGGGCATGCCGCGCGAGCTGCTGGGCGGCCGCGATCACGATCTCGTCCGGGATCGCGCGCGCCCGCGCGTCGAGGACCCCGCGGAACACCGCGGGGAAGATCAGCGAGTTGTTGACCTGGTTCGGGAAGTCGCTGCGGCCGGTCGCGACGATCGCCGCGCCGGCCTCGCGGGCGACCTCAGGCCAGATCTCGGGCACCGGGTTCGCGAGCGCGAAGACGATCGGGTCGTGCGCCATCGCGCGCACGTGCTCGGGGCGGACGGTTCCCGGGACCGGGGTGGACGCCGCGATCAGGACGTCGGCGCCCTCGAGCGCCGCGGCGAGGTCGCCGCGGCGACCCCCGCCGTTGGTGCGGAGCGCGAGGCGGTACTTCCAGGGATTGCGCAGCATCAGCTCGTCCACATCGTTCCGCTCCGCGTCGAGGATGCCGCGGTGGTCGACGAGCGTCAGGCAGTGCGGGTCGTGGCCGAGGGCGATGAGGAGCCGGGCCGTGACGAGGTTCGCGGCCCCCGCACCGAGGAGCACCGTGCGCGTCGAGCGCACGGACCGGTGCGTCAGCGCGAGCGCGTTGAGCAGGCCCGCGATCGTCGCGGCGGCCGTGCCGAGCTGGTCGTCGTGCCAGACGGGGATCGGCAGCCGCTGCTGCAGCGTCTCGAGGATGCCGAAGCACTTCGGGGAGGCGATGTCCTCGAGATTGATCCCCCCGAACGCCGGCGCGAGGCTCTCGACGACCTGGACGAACTCCTCGGGCGTCTTCGCGGCGATCGGGAGCGGGATCGCGTCCACCCCGCCGAGCCACTTGAACAGGAGCGCCTTCCCCTCCATCACCGGGAGCGCGGCCCGCGGCCCGATGTCCCCGAGACCGAGGACGCGGGAGCCGTCCGTCGCGATCGCGATCGTGTTCCAGCGGCCGGTGAGCTCGAAGGCGAGGTCGGGGTCCGCCTGGATCGCGCGCGAGACCTCCGCGACCCCGGGCGTGTACCATAGCGCGAAGTCGCGCAGCGAGCGGACCGGCACCTTCGGGACGGTCTCGATCTTGCCCTGGTAGAACCGGGAGAGCGCGACCGCGCGGTGCCCGAGCGCGGTCGTCTTCCCTTCGCTCCGGGTGGAGCTGGAGCGCCGGGCACGCGCGGGCCGGCGCGCCGCCCGGCCCGGCTCGACCGGCGCCGCCGTGCTCTCGGCCATGCGTCTCCGGCGACCGAGGCTCCGTCTATTAACCCTTTCTCGGAGACGTAGGGGGAGTTCGGCGATTGTCGCATATCTCCTCGGACGGAGCGGCCCGACGGAATCCGCGCGGAAGCCTCAACCTAAATACCGCGGGGCCCGGTCCCCCTCCGAGAGGGCCGTGGCCGCCGGCGCGTCGACGCTGCCGCATCCGTTCTTCCGCCCGCCGCGATTGGGGGCCGCCCCGCTCGTCGCGCCCCGGGAGCTCCAGCGCCTTCTCGAGGGCGACGCCCCGCCGTACCTCCTCGACGTGCGCGGCGGACGCGAACGGGGGCTCGCCGCGATCCCCCACGACCACCACGTCCCGCTCGACGCCCTCCCGCAAGCGCTCGGCGACCTCCCGCACGACCGGCCGATCGTGGTCTACGACCAGTTCGGCGACCGCGCCCGTCGGGCGGCCGAACTCCTGCAGGACCGGGGGTTCCCGCTCGCGGTCGCGCTCGAGGGCGGGATCGATGAGTACGCGCGCACCGCCGATCCGTCGATCCCCCGGTACGACCGCGCCGGGGACTCGGCCGAGCTCCTGGTCCGCCAGATCCCGCGGCCCGAGACCGGCTGCCTATCCTACTTCCTCGCGGACCCGGTGGAGCGCGTCGGGGTGCTCGTCGATCCCGGAATCGACGTGACGCCATACCTCGAGCTGCTGCGCGCGGGCGACTGGACCCTCGCGGCGATCGTCGAGACCCACACCCACGCGGACCACCTCGCGGGCCATGCTCGGCTCCACGCGGCGACCGACGCGCCGATCTACGTCAGTCGCCGCTCGCCGGCGGCGTATCCCCACCGCTCGCTCGGCGAGGGCGAAGGGATCGCGTTCGGCCGGGAGGAGATCACGATCCTCGAGACCCCCGGCCACACGCGCGATCACTTGACGCTCCACGTCGGGGATCGGATCTTGACCGGGGACACGCTGCTCCTCGGTTCGTGCGGCCGGACCGACCTCGGCGACGGCTCGCCCGATCTGCTCTGGGACAGCCTGCGGGACAAGATCCTCAAGCTGCCGCCGGAGACCGAGGTGTACCCCGCGCACTACGGCGCGCGGCACGCGCTTCCCGAGCGGTACGTCTCCTCGCTCGGCTTCGAGCGGGCGGCCAACGAGGCCCTGGCCCAACCGACGCGCGAAGCGTTCCTCACGTACATGACCGAGGGCTGGCCCCCGAAGCCGGCGGACTTCGACCGGATCGTCCGCGAGAACCTCTCGGCCTGACGGGGATTGCCCCCGACGCAACGCGATTTCTTCGCTCGCACCACGGCACCGTTAAACTCCCCGGGCGGTCGCCCGCGCGATGATCGTCCGCACCGGGCTGACCGGCCCGTTCCCCCGGCCGGAGGCGCTCGTCGCCGCGACCCGCGACCTCGATCGTGGGCGGGCGACGCCCGAGAGCGTCGAGGAGGTCTTCGCCGCGACGGAGGGCGAGGTCGCCGCGCTCGAGGAGCGGCTCGGGCTCGACTGGATCACCGGCGGCTACCTCCGCTGGGCCGATCTCTTCCGGCCGATCGCCGAGACCTGGGAGGGGTTCACGGTCGGCCCGCTCACGCGCTGGTTCGAGACGAACACCTTCTACCGACAGCCGATCCTCCACGCTCCCCCCGAACGCGCGGCGGGCGCGATCCTCGGCCGCCTGCCGCCGGCCGCCCGCGCCCACCCGGCGCGGGGGGGCGTCCACCTCCCGGGCCCCTACACGTTCGCCGGCCTCCTCGACAACCGCTCGGGCGAGACGACCGAGGCGCTCGTCCACCGCCTTGGGCGGCTCTTGAGCGAGGAGGTCCGCGAGCTCGCGGCGAACGGGTTCGCGACGTTCGAGCTCTCCGAGCCGCTCCTGGTCGACCGCCCCCCCGAGGGGGCGCTCGCCGAGTCGGTGGTCGCGGCGTACCGCGCGATCCACGCCGCGAGCGGCACGGCGACCACGATCGTCTGGACCTACGGCGACAGCGCGCTGCCCGCGTTCCCGCTCCTGGACCGGCTGCCGGTCACGGCGGTCGGCGTCGACCTCGCGGAGACCGACTGGGAGTCGATCCCCGCCGCGCCCGACCGCCGGGGCCTCGGACTCGGGATCCTCGATCCGAGGACGACGCTCGTCGAGGAGCCCGCCGAGGTGACGCGGATCGTCCGCGCGCTCTACGAGCGTCGCCGACCGTCCCTCGTGATCCTCGGGCCGGGCGGGCCGCTCGACCTCCTCCCATGGGAGCCCGCGACGCGCAAGCTCCACCTGCTCGCGGCCGCGCGCCAGGCGCTCGCGGACGGTGCCGGAGGGGCCCGATGAGCCGCGCGCTGTTCCCGGCCCAGGAGATCGGGAGCCTGATGAAGCCGCGCTGGCAGATCCTCGGCCAGCACGCGACCCCGCTCGATGCGACGGCGCGCGCCGAGTTCGATGCGGAGAACGCCCGGACCCATTTCGCCGACGCGCTCCCCTCCGCCTCGGAGGCGCTCCTCGCGGGCCGCGCGCGGGAGGTCGGGGCCGAGGCGGTCCGGGACCTTGGCGCGCTCTTCGCGCTGAGGTTCCTCGAGACCGCCGGCCTCGAGCGCGTCTACGACGGCGAGGCGCGCCGGATCGAGATGTACGAGTACCCGATCCGCCAGATGCGCGGATTCCAGTTCCAGGGCCACGTCCGCTCGTTCGACAACAAGTACTACCTCAAGGCCGCGGTGACGGACGAGGTTCGCCTCGAGCACCCGTACCACGTCGAGGAGTTCGACTTCGTCCGGCGCCACGCGCGCGGGGAGCCGAAGCTGCCGATCACGGGCCCGTACACCCTCGCCGACTGGTCGTACAACGAGCACTACCTCGCCCGGCAGCCCGGATGGAAGGGCCGGCGCGCCCGCCGGGCCGCCCAGCGCGAGTTCGTGGTCGACCTCGCGCGGCGCGCGATCCGGCCGACGCTGGCCGCGCTGATCGATCACGGGTGCCGGGTGATCCAGATCGACGAGCCGGCGGCGGGCACGCATCCGGACGAGGCGGATCTGGTGGTCGAGGGGTTCAACGCCGCGACCGAGGGGCTTCCGGCGGAGTTCTCGATGCACATCTGCTACTCGGAGTACCGGGACCTCCTGCCGACGCTGCTCGAGGCGAAGCGCTGCTCGCAATGGGCGTGGGAGTTCGCGAACCGGGACCGGGACGGCCGCGACGGCTACGAAGTGCTGAAGGCGCTGCGGGAGTACGGCGACACCCGCGAGGTCGGCCTCGGGGTCGTCGATGTGCACCGCGACGAGGTCGAGTCGCCGGAGCTCGTCGCCGACCGGATCCGCCGCGCGGCCGGGTACCTCGGCGATCCGACGCGGATCTGGGTCAACCCCGACTGCGGCCTGCGGACGCGGAGCCTCGAGATCTCCCGTCGGAAGCTCGAGGCGACCGTCGCGGGGGCGGCCCTCGCGCGGGCGGAGTTCGA
>DATJRX010000021.1:0-3395 GCA_035504395.1 Thermoplasmata archaeon
CCCGAGGACTGGGTCGGCCGGTCGGTCGCCGAGGTCGTCTCGTTCCGCCTCGGGCTCGTCCGGGGCACCGCCCCGATCCGGGTGACCGACGCCGAGCAGCCGATCCGGCTCCTCGAGGACATGCAGCTCCTCGCGGTCGCGGGGGAGTCGGCGGAGACCGAGGCCCACTTCCGACGGCCCCCGCGGGGCCACCTCGCGCTCTCGGACTCGGCGCCGCCGTTCGGCCCCTCCGCCCCGATTGAGCGGTTCCGGCTCGATGTCCGTCGGGTCGACCCGCATCTCGACCGGCTGGCCGCCGACACCGACGCGAACGCCCGGGTCGCCGTCGGCGAGCTGTACCAGAGCGGGGTCCGGGTGAGCCGGATCCAGCGGGCGTTCAGCGTGGGCGTGCTCGGCCGGCACGGGCGACGCCGCCTCGTCCCGACCCGATGGTCGATCACGGCGGTCGACGACCTGCTCTCCAAGCGGAACCTGGAGAGGGTCCGCGATCTCCCCGAGCTCGCGGAGATCGAGGTCCATCGGCTGACCGCGCTCGACAACCGCTGGTTGATCGCGCTCCTCCCGGGGATCTATCGGTACGAGTCGATCGAGGCGTGGTATCCGAACACGCTCTGGAACCCGGATCCGAACCGGATCGTCGTGATGGGCGACCACGAGGGCCACGACGGGAGGACCACCTACGCCTCGATCGGGGGATGCTACTATGCCGCGCGCCTCGCGACCAGCGAGGCCCTGCTCGACCGGGGGCGCCAGGCGGGCGTGGTCGTGCTGCGGGAGGTGCACCCGGGCGAGATCCTCCCGCTGGGGGTCTGGAACGTGCGCGAGTACGTGCGCGCGGCGATGCAACGCCCCGCCGAGCGTCTCGCCTCGCTGGGCGAGCTCTCCCGCACGATCTCCGAGACGTTCGCGATCCCGCTCCCCCGCTGGCTGGGCGCGAGCGCGGTGCTGCACGAGGCGCGCACGCAGCGACGTCTGGACGACTGGCTGCCGCGGCCGCTCGCCGCCACGGACCCGGTCAGCTGAACCGGGCCCCGCAGCGCCCGCAGAAGAGGTCGGCGGCGGTACGGGGGGCGCCGCACGTCGGGCAGGTCGGCGACGAGAGCGGTCGACCGCACCCGCGGCAGAAGGTGTCGTCCGACCGGGTCGGGTACCCGCACTGGGCGCACCGCGACCCTCCGGCGGTCCGCTCCGCGGCCGTCGCCGGGTCCCCGGCCGTCGGGTCGACCGGGGCCTCGTCGGCCGCCGGCCCGGCGGGCGTCGGGCTCGCCGCGAGCGTCTCCACCCGGCCCCCGAGCTCGCGACGGCCCTTGAGCGCGAAGCGGAGCGCGTCCGTGTACTGTCCGGCGTCGAACGCGGCCTGGGCCTGGTTCCGCAGGGCCGACGCCACTCCGAGGGTCGCGGGAGACGTGCGCTCGCCCCGCGCCCGGTCGAGATCAGAGTCGAGGAGGTGCATCTGGAACTGCGATTCGGCCCGGTTCGGGGCGAGCCGGGGCACGGGCGCCGGGAACGAGGGGGATCCGCCGGGCGCGTCCGGGCCGCGCGGCGCGCCCGCGGGGGACGGGGGGGCCGCCGGGGCGGCGGCGACCGCGGTCGACGCCGCGGGGGACGACGCGAGCGCGCCGGTCTGGCGGGCGTGCACGAGCGCCTCGTGGGCGGATTGGGCCAGCTCGTAGGAGCGGGAGTACTGGGACTGGTCGAAGGCGGCCTGGGATTGGGCGATCAGCTCGCGGGCCCGGCCCGTGTCGGTCCCCTGCCGGCCGAGAAGGTCCGCATCGCGACGCGCCATGGCGAGCCGGTTGAACGCCCGATCGGCGACGAGCCGTGGCGAGCTGCTGAGCTCGTTGAGCAGCTGGAGCTTCCGGGCGCGAAGGCGTCGGAGCACCAGCAGGAACAGCGCGGCGATCCCGATCGCGAGGACCACGACGACCGTGATGAGGAGATACAGCTCGATCACGCGACCGACCCGGAGCCCGCCCCGACGCCCACCGGCGGGCGGGGGACCGTGACGTAACTGGGGTCCGCTCCTATTTAGGCCGACCGCCGCGGCCGCCGGACCGGTCTAGAAGACCGTCAGCTTCCCCGTGAGCAGTCGACGGGGGATCGAGTCGATCTGGTCGAACCAGCTGTTCGCCACGCCCTCGGCCGTCGACTTCACGGCCGAGAGCTTCACGCCCTCCGCGGGGAGGATCTGGAGGCTCGCGACCTGCGGCTGGTCGACCGGCTTTCCGATCTGGGAGAGGATGCGGACGTGGACCTCCTTGACGTTCCCCCCGGTCTCGCGGACGACGTCGTTCGCGATCAGGTTCCCCAGGAGGTTGTAGATCTTCCCCACGTGGTTCACCGGGTTCTTGCCGGCCGACGCCTCGAGGCTCATCGGGCGGCACGGCGTGATGAGCCCGTTCGCCCGGTTGCCGCGGCCGACCGAGCCGTCGTCGCCGGCCTCCATCGAGCAGCCGGTGACCGTGAGGTAGAAGCGGCCGAGCTCGGGGTCATCGGCGGTGTTGACGTCGATCCCGACCTCCCGCTGCGTGAGCTTCGCCGCCTGGTCCGCGAGCTTCGACTGGACCTCCTCGCAGACCGCGTGGTACGCGGCCGGGTCGGCGACCTCGCTGTCGACCAGCGCGGCGGCGATCGTGAGGTGGATCTTCCCGCCTTGGCGGTAGCCCATCACCTTGACGTCCTCCCCGAGGGCGGGGACCTTCTTCTTCAGCTTCAGGGTCAGGAAGTGCTCGCTCTCGAGCACGAGGCGCTCGAGGTCGGAGAGCGGCGCGAACCCCACGCCGAACGACGTGTCGTTCGAGAGCACGGACTTCTGGTCGAAGACCCCGCGCAGGTCGACCGACCCCTGTCCGATCCGGCAGTCGAACTCGAGGTGCTTGTCGACGTCGACGTGGGCGCACACCGACTGGACGTACTTGCGGGCCGCGTCGATCGCGGTCTCGCGGTACGGGAGCTTCTGCCCGTTGACCTCGGTCGTCGCGCGACCGACCAGGAGGATGTAGATCGGGTTCGTCACCTTCCCGCCCCCGAACTTCGGCTCGGAGGCTCCGCCGACGACCTGGGTCTCGTCGGTGTTGTGGTGGAGGATGCGGCCGTACTCGTCCAGGTAGAGGCGGGAGAGCGCACGGCTGACCGACTCGGAGACCCCGTCCGCGATGGAGTCCGGGTGGCCGAGGCCCTTGCGCTCGACCATCTCGACCTCTTGGTCTTCGATGTGCACGGTCCGAAGCGGCTCCACCTCAATATTCCGGGGCATCGGGGTCACTCGGACCGCGGAGCCGGGTGCGGGTTTAAGGGTTACGACGCGCACGGCGCGCAAGTCGGTTGCATCGGCGCGTCGAGCGGCCGGCGCATCCACGCGCCCGAGCGGACGAACCCGTGCCGGGCGTAGTACG
>DATJRX010000022.1:0-9011 GCA_035504395.1 Thermoplasmata archaeon
CGTGGTGAGCCCGCCCGAGAGGACCTGCGCGACCTCATCGAAGTATCCCGCGCCGACGAACGACTGGTGCTTCACGGCGGCATACCCCTCGGTCTCGGCGAGGAACTCCTCTTCTTGGAGCTCGGAGTAGGCGGCCATGCCGCGCTGGGCGTAGCCGCGGGCCAGCCGGTACATCGAAAGGTTGAGCGCGTGGAACCCGGCGAGGGTGACGAACTGGAACTTGTAGCCCATCTCCGCGATCGTGGTCTGGAACTCCGCGATCACCTCGGGGGAGAGCTTCTTCCGCCAGTTGAACGAGGGCGAGCAGTTGTACGCGAGGACCTTCCCCGGGAACTCGAGGTGGACCTCCCGGGCGAACCGCTCCGCCTCGTCAAGATCCGGGCTCGACGTCTCGAACCAGAGGAGATCGGCATACGGAGCGTAGGCGAGCGACCGGGAGATCGCCATGTCGAGTCCGCCGGTGATCTCGTAGAATCCCTCGGGGGTCCGCTTCCCCGTGAGGAACGGCGCGTCGCGCGGGTCGATGTCGCTCGTCAGCAGCTTCGCGCTGAGCGCGTCGGTCCGCGCGACGAGGATCGTCGGCACGCCCATGATGTCGGCGGCGAGACGGGCGGCCCACAGTTTCTGGTTGAACTCCCGGGCCGGAACCAGGACCTTGCCCCCCATGTGCCCGCACTTCTTCACCGAGGCCAGCTGGTCCTCGAGGTGGAGGCCCGCGGTCCCCGCCTCGATCAGGTGCTTCGTCAGCTCGAAGACATTGAGGGTCCCGCCGAACCCGGCCTCCGCGTCCGCGACGATCGGCGCGAACCAGTAGATCTCGTCCTTTCCCGCGGCGTGCTGCTTCTCATCCTCGCGCCGGAACGCGTTGTTGATGCGTCGAACGAGCGCGGGCATCGAGTCGGCGGGATACAGGCTCTGGTCGGGGTAGGTCTGGTCGGCGGTGTTGGCGTCGGCCGCGACCTGCCAGCCGCTCGCGTACACCGCCGGGAGCCCGGAGGCGACCATCTGGACCGCCTGGGTCCCGGTCATCGCCCCGAGCGTCGGGACGAACGGCTCACTCTGGAGGAGACGCCAGAGCCGGCGAGCCCCGAGCTGGGCGAGCGTCGACTCGATCGCGACCGACCCGCGGAGACGGGCGACGTCCTCCGGTCGATACGGTCGAACGATGCCCTGCCATCGGGGGTCCGTCTTCCATGCGGCCGAGAGGACCTCGCTCACGTCCGACCGCCCGCGGGCGCCTCGAGGATCCGGTACGCCTCCACCGTGATAAATTCCTCTAGGGACCCCGCCGCGACGACCCGGTCGAGCAGCTCGGATCCCGCGCGGACGGTATCACGGTGGGCCGCTCCGCCGGGCTCCGCCAGGAGCTCCTCGGACTCCGTCCGGATCCACCGGCGAACCAGGTCCATATCCACCGCCCGACCGTCCTCCAGCTGGGCCCCGTGATGGACCCACTGCCAGAGCTGGCTGCGCGAGATCTCTACGGTCGCCGCGTCCTCCATGAGGTGGTCGATGGGAACACAGCCCGTGCCCCGGAGCCAAGCGTCCAGATAGCGCACGGAGACCCGCGCGTTGCGTCGGATCCCGTCCTCGGTGATCGGACCGGAGGGGAGGACGGTGAGCTCGCGCGCATCGACCTCGGGGCTCCCCGAAGCGGAGTCGATCTGGTTGGGCCCCGGCATGAAGCGGTCGAACACCTCGCGCGCTACCGGCACGAGGCCGGGATGAGCGACCCACGTGCCGTCGTGGCCCGCCCGCGCCTCCCGCTCCTTGTCCGCGACGACGAGCGCGAGGGCCGCGGCGTTGGCCGCAGGATCGTCCCGGATCGGGATCTGGGCGGCCATGCCGCCCATCGCGTGCGCTCCCCGCCGATGGCAGACCTGGATCAGGCGGTGCGAGTAGGCCGCGAGGAACGGGGTGGACATCGTGAGACGACGACGGTCGGGGAACAGGACGGTGGGCGCGTCCCGGTACTGCTTGATGCAACTGAACAGATAGTCCCATCGACCGCAGTTGAGCCCGGCGGAGTGGGCGCGTAGCGCATACAGGATCTCGTCCATCTCGAATGCGGCGGGAAGGGTCTCGATCAGTACCGTGGCCCGGATCGTTCCCGTGGGCAGCCCGTACGTCTGCTCCGCTTCGTCCAGTACGTCGTCCCAGAGTCGCGCTTCCTCGGCATGCTCGATCTTGGGCAGGTAGACGTACGGTCGGCTGCCCCGAGCGACGAGCTCCCGCGCGTTGTGGTGGATGTAGAGGCCGAAGTCGACGAGGCTCGCGGATAGTGGCCGCCCTCCCGAGGTGACGTGCCGTTCCTCGAGGTGCCAACCCCGGGGTCGCATCATCAGAACGGCGGTCCGAGGCCCGAGTCGGTACTCCCGCCCGTCGGGGGTGGCGAAGTCGATCCGCCGGCGGATCGCGTCGACCAGGTTCGCCTGGCCGGCGACCGTCTGCGACCAGACGGGGGAGTGCGCGTCCTCGAAGTCGGCCATGTAGACCGAGGCGCCCGAGTTGAGGGCGTTGACCACCATCTTCCGGTCCACCGGACCGGTGATCTCGACGCGCCGGTCCCGGATCTCCTCGGGCGGAGGAGCGACCTTCCACTCCGAGGCCCGCAACCCTTCGGTCTCCACCGGATACGCCGGAGGTCGACCGGCGGTCAGGGCCGCTCGGAAGCGACTTCGGGCGGTGAGAAGCTCGCGGCGGCGATCGTCGAAGCGGGCGTGGAGGTGCGCCAGGAACTCGATCGCGTCGGCGCTCAGGATCTCCGCCGCGATGGGGAGGTCGGGAACGTCGGCGTGGGCTCGCGCGCTCGCGGGCGTGGTCATCTCGCCTCAGCGGGGGCCCGCCGCGGAGCGCGGACCGGCTCGTCCGGCGGGGTCGCCCCTCGTTGACCGAGGGACGTGCTAGGTCTAGTTAACTCTCGGTTCCGCTACGAGCCGACGGCCGGCGACCGTCCGGCGCCGCGTCGAGACCCGGTGGGGCCGGCGGAGGGCGAGGCGGAGCTGCGTCGTGGGCCGGAACCCGAGTTGCTCGTAGAGCCCGCGCCCCGCATCGGTGGAGTGGAGCTCGATGCGGGCGAATCCGCGCGCTCGGGCCGATTCGATCAGGGCGCGCATGATCCGGGTCCCGAGTCCTCGTCCTCGGTGCTCCGGCTCGACGAACACCGAGAAGACGTACGGGGCGACCGACTCGGGGAACCGTGGGCTCGGCGTACGCGGCTGGAGCCAGAGGAGCCCGCCTCCGACCGGCCGACCGACCGGCCCCACGGCCAGAAATCCCCAGAGTCGGCCCGCTCGCAGCTCTCGACGGAACCATCGGCGGAATCGCGGCACGTAGGGCGGCAGGTCCCGTTCCGGTATGTCGCCCATCGCGCGGAAGAGGTCGAGTCGCTGACGGATGACCTCCTCGGTGTCGGCGAGCGAGACCGGTCGAAGGATCGCCGAGCGTCGCGAGGGTGCGCGCATCGGCCGGTGGCGAGCCGGCCCGGAATAAGACGTGGCGTCCGCGGTCGAGGGCTCGACGGCCGGCCCGGCCCGCCGGTCCCGCGACTTAGGTCCGAACCTACGACTTATAAGTGGAGAGTCGACCTACGACCTGTTGTCAGAGGAACACCCCTGGGTCCGGGGGGCCTCGGCGCTCGCGCTGTCCGAGACCCGTCGAATGATCCGGGCCGCGCACTCGCGGATGATGGTCGTGTTCTTCGCGATCCTGTACGCGCTCGGCTCGATGGTGCTGGGCGGGATGCTCATCCTGGCCCGGGTGCCGGGGGGATACACCACCGAGGTCCTCTGGGGGAACGCCCTCGGGACGGGTTCCTGGAACTATCCGGGCCTTCTGATCGTCGCGCCGTGGGGCGTGGTCTCGCTCCCCTTCCTGGCGACGCTCGCGATGATCATCGTGTCGATCGGGGTCGGGATCGGGGTCTCGGTCGCGATCCTGATCACGGTCCGCCTGGTCCGCGATCGGCGACGGACCGCGGCGGGGGCCGGCAGCGTCGGGTCGATCGCCGGGCTCACCCCGGCGATGATCGCGCTCGTCACGCTCGGCGCCTGCTGCTCCACGACGGCGGCGGCCTCCGCCGGCGTGGGGATCGTCGCCCAGGCCAGCGGATCAACGATCAACAATCTGCTGATCAACAACTGGTATCTCGACGTCTTCCAGATCGGCGTGATGTACGTCGCCCTGATCGCCCAGGAGCTCGTCCTGCGGGTCTACGGCGGTCTGCTCGGTCTCGCGCCCGGCACCGCCGCGGCCGCGGCGCCCGTGTCGCCGCCGCGTCTCACCCCGACCACCGTCGGAGTCGTCGGTCTGAGGGCACTCCTGCTCCTCGCCGGCATCACTTGGTCGCTGGGGATGTTCGCCGAGTGGGCGGGTGCTTCCCCTCCGATGGGCTCCGGCGCGCTCTGGTTCCAGTGGCTCTTCCAGCACCAACTTCTCGGCGACTTCGCGGTCGCCGTGGCGCTCGTCCCATCGATCGTGGGGCGCGGGATTGTCGTGCGCGCCCGGACGTCGCCCGTGGTCGTTCTCCGGGGCGCCTTGCTCGTCGCGGGCCTCTCCCTGCTCGCCTGGACCCCTCCCGCCGTGGCCGCGGGAGGGGCTCCGGGACTGCTGAACGAGCTCTTCGGAGCGGCGGGACTTCCGGCGAGCTGGGGTGCCGTCGCCCCGGTGTACTCCCCGGGCATCGCCCTGTTCGCGCGATGGGCCTTCCAGTACGTCCTCTTGGGCGGGTTCGGACTCGCGGCCGCATTCGCCCCTGAGCGGGTACTCGGTCGACTCGTCGCCGGGTCCCCGAGCGTTCCGAATCCGGATCGCTGGGCCGAGGCGACTTCGGGAGTTCCGTCCGCCCGGGCCTGGGGCCGGGACGCCTCCAGCGCTCCGCCGACCCAGGTGGATCGGGGCACGTAGGGCGCGGGCCCCGCGGGTCGCCGCCCGTTCGCGCGAGCGCAGGACGGGCGGTGTGCCCGGCCTTCCCGAGAGAGCGGCGGCAAGGCCTCATCGGCCGGCCGGTCTACACCGGAGTCGTGGGAGCGCGAGCGGAGGTCGTCGTTTACCTGCTCGGGGGGCTCGCGACCGTCGGCTTGCTCGTCGGAACGACGTTCAGCGGATTCACGTTCCTCATCGTTCCGATCGTCCTTCTGACCGTCGTCATCGCCCGCGGCCTCGGACGGCTCGGCACCGAGGTCGCGTGGGCCATTCCGGCCCTGCTCGCCGTGGGAAGTGCGATCGCCGTCGCGTCGGTGCTGACCGGATTCCTGAACGGGTTCTCGGACGAGCCGTACGGTACGCCGGCGTATGCCGCGCTCGGGTGGGGGCTCTACAGTCACCCCGTCGCGTTCTACTACTCGCAGTACGGGACCGTCCATTTCGAGAACTCGTACGACGTCTACCTTCCGGCGCTGGCGTTCGTCCAGCTCCCGGGCGTCGACTACCGATGGACCTCCCTCGTCGCCTGGGTCGGATCCCTCTACCTCCTGCGGGAGCGGTCGATCGCGCTCAGCGGAATGGCCGTGCCCTGGATCCCCCTCCTGGCCGCGAACGGCCAGAACGACTTCGTCCCGATCTTCGCCCTCACCCTCGCCCTGACGATCCCGCTGGGGCGATGGCGCTGGCCGGCCGAGGCGTTTGCGCTCGCACTGAAGCAGCTGGCCAACGTGGTCGTCTTCCTGTACCATCTCGCACGACGCGAGTATCTCCGCGCCGCCGCCGCGATCGCGATCACGTTCCTGATCCTGGTGCCGTTCCTCCTGATCGACGCCCAGGGCGTCTACTGCCACGTACTGATCGGCGACCCCGGGACAGGGTGCGTGGGACACCCGTGGACCTTCTTCGTCTTCAAGCGGAACTACTGGCTCTACCCCACCTGGGTCGCGGTCGTGTTCTACGAACCGCTCCGAGCGCGGGCCCGACGGGTCTGGGACCGGCTCGCCTCCCGGACCCCCCGTCGCCCGGCGGTGCCGTCGTAGGGGCCCAGGCCGTCCCCGAGCGGCGCGCGCAGGGCCCACCTCCGTGGCCCTCACGGAGCCGTCGGGGTCGGACGCAGGCGGGCTCAAGAACCCGAGCGGAATCGGCGGGATAGGGGGACCGGTGAGCTCGGTCGTCGTTCTCGCGATCCTGGCGTCCATCGCGGTCGCGATGGTCCTGACCACCGGCGGACTCCTCCGATGGGCCGCGCTCGCCGTCGCGCAGCTCCGGGCGTCGGTCGTCCTCTTCCTACTCGTGATGATGACCGGGATGCTCATCGGGGCCGCGTTCTACTTCGTCGACCCCTCCCCAGGCGCGCTCGTCGAGGGGTTCTGGATCGCCAGCATCGTGATGTCGGCCTCGGTGCCGATCGTGTTCATCGAGGTCCTTCGGGAAGCTCGACGGGCGACGGAGTCGGGGCCGGACTACCGGCCGGTGGCGATCCGACGCCCGAATCTGTTCGCCTCCTACGTGCTCGCCGTGGTCGTTGGCAACGAGCTCCTCATGGGATGGGTCTTCCAGCGCGCCGCCGGGGGCCCGATCTGGCTCGGGGGCGGCGGGGTACTGCCACTGCTCTCGAACGTGTTCATCTCGCCCTGGTTCGTCTTTCCGATGGCCCTCGAGATGGGGATCACCCTCTCGCTGCTCGCCCAAGACCTCCGCGGGCCGGTGCGCTGGCTCCTCGCGCTCCAGCCGGTGGTGATGGTGGCCTCCCCCCCGACCCTCCTGGGACCGACGTGGGTCGTCGCGTCGGCCGTCGCTGCGAGCGTCGCGATGGCCGCCGCGCTCGGCTTCGTCCTGTGGGGGCTCTACCGCGGCGTCCGGTACGATCGCGCGGCGATGGGGTTCGTGCTGCGACTGTTCGTGGCGTTCGGTGTCATGGCGGCCGGCTTGGCCCTCTGGGCCATCTCCGGGGACGTAGGGCTGTTCGCGCTCGGGGTCCTGATCCAGATGCTCGTGTTCCTGCAGGCCGTGGTGCAGCCCCATCGGTTCGGCGCGGACGCGCCCGCGCCGGCGAGCCCGGCCCGTCCGGCGACGTCCCTTCCCTCGCCGGTCGACCGCTGACCGGGCCGGGGCGACGGCGGCGAAAGGAGCCTACGAGATTCGTAGTAAGTACTCGCTTATCTAAAGCCGAACCTTGATGGCCCCCACGACGGTCCGGACCCGGTCGAGCGGATGAACGCGACCATCGAACTGCTGGCGGCGATCGCCCTCTTGATGGCCGTCCTCACGGCGGTCCTCGTCCGCTACGTGATCGAAGCGGAGCGGCGAGCCCAGTCCTGGATCGCGATGTTCGTCCTCGCGATGATGGGCGAGATGTGGGTCTCGGCCGTGATCTACTTCTCCGACCCCTCGGCGCGTACCCTGGTCATCGGCCTCGCCGTGAGCGGCGTGCTGATGATCGCGACCGTCGTGCCGCTCTTTCTCGCGCTCGCCCGCGAGCGGTGGCCCGGAGAGACCCCTCCGACCGGATCCGGGACCGGGGTGGCGCTCTCGGTCCCGATGGGGCTCGGGGTCGCGGGTCTGGTGCTCGCGAACGAGTTCCTGATGAGCTGGGGGATCCAGGCCTCGCTCGGCTCGGTCTTCGGATCGGGGGGCGCGCTCCCGGTGCTCGTCGGCGTCGTGGACTCGCCCTGGTTCCTGTTCACCATGGCGGTCGAGATGTTCCTCTCGGCCGTCCTCCTCCGCGACCGGCTCCCGCGGTCGGTCCTCGCCATCCTGCTGGCCCAGGCCGCGATCATGTTGTTCTCCCCGCCCGCGCTCGGCGGATCGATCTGGCCCGCGCTCGCGATCTACGTCTCGAGCGCCCTGATGATCGGGCTCTTCGTCTACCTGTTCGAGTTCCTCTACCGGCACCGTCAGTTCTCCCCCGCGCTCTCGAACTACCTGGTCGAGCTGGTCGGGGTCTACGGGCTCATGATGCTGGGCCTGTTCACCTGGCTCTACTTCGGCGACGGGACGATCTTCGCGGTCTCGATCCTGCTCGAGATGGTGGTCTTCTACGCGGCGGTGGCCCGGCCCGGCGGGTTCTCCGCCGCTCCAGGGACCCCGTGGCAGCTGAGGAGCCACTGGGCATTCGCCCTGCTGTCGTTCGTCTTCGTGGCCGAGCTGTGCATGGGCGCCGTGCTGAGCGTCCAGCTGGATCCGGCGGACTACCTGGGGGGATTCCCGTTCCTGCCGCTCACGGGAGCCGCGGGCACGATCGTCCTGGACGCGCTGTCGAACGGATTCTGGTTCTTCGCGACCGCCGCCGCATCGTCCTGGTTCCTGATCATGATGGGACTCGAGATGGGCGCGCTCGTCGTCCTGAAGTTCCGGGAGACGAAGAACCTCGAGAACCGGATCCGGCTGGGCCTGATGATGGGGTCCTATGGGGCGTTCGCCGTGTTCTACCCGAGCATCTACTTCGCCCTCGTGTTCCCGAACTCCCCCGACCCGAGCACGGTCCCCGTCCTGGGCTGGAGCATGGGGATCGGTTCGTACCCGCTCGCGATCGGCGTCTTCGGCGTGCTGCTCCTTACCTACGTCATCACCGGCGCGCTGACCGTGATGTTCGGTCGTCGCGTGATCTGTTCCGTGTTCTGTACCGCCCCGCTGATGTACCAAGGGACGACGATCGACGCGATGAAGTCGTTCAACCGGTCCACGAAGATCGGCCACAAGTATCTCGGCAGTCGGTTCTCGTCGGCCTACTCGGTGACGACCGGCGCGGTGATGGCGGCCCTCGTGGGCACGTCCATCCTCTCGTATCTCGACACGACCGGGGCCGCGAACGTCACGATCCAGGGCAACGACCCGTCCGTCTTCTTCTTCGTCGCCTCGTTCTCGGTCGCATGGTACGTCCTCTTCGTGTCGATCCCGTACGTGGGCAACTACAACTGCGTCACGATGGGCTGGTGCTACACCGGCACGATCGCCCAGGCGTTCCAAAAGGTCGGCTTCTTCAAGCTCAAGGTGCGGGACCGGCAGGTCTGTCGGGACTGCACGACGCTCGACTGCGCGAAGGGCTGCCCCGTCGGCCTCGTCGACATGCCCGGCCACTTCCGGAC
>DATJRX010000023.1:0-3097 GCA_035504395.1 Thermoplasmata archaeon
CCCGATCAACATTAGCTACGGAGATTACGGGTACTCGGTCGCCATCGACGCCGCGACCGTCGTCGTCGGGGCGCCGGATTGCGCCACGGCATGTTCCGGCGCCGTCGGATCCGGGACGGCCGACGTGTTCTCCGCGTCGACAGGTGCCTTGACCAGTGCCCTCGTGAGCCCGACTCCCCTGACGGGCGGGGAGTTCGGCGCCTCGGTCGCCACCAACGGGGCCACGGTGTTGGTCGGAGCCCCGGACGAGACCGCCGTCGACCATCGGGGTGCCGGTAACGTCTACGTCTTCGACGCGCTGACGGGTCTCATTCAGGACCGCTATTACGGACCGGTCCAGTACGGCGGTGGCCAGTTCGGATGGTCGGTCGCTGAGGACGCTAATCGCATTGTCGCGGGCGCGCCCGAACAGGGCCTAGCTCCGCCGTACGGACCGGGCTCGGCGTTCGTGCTGGCTCTGGAGACACCACCGCTCGAGCCGGCCGCGGACTATCGGGCCACGCTGATGGGGGTGTACTACGACCGGGCCGACCTTCAGGCGGCGTTCCCCAACGCCACGACCAACTTCAGCGAGTACGAGCAGCTCGTAGACTGGGCGGGCGAGGTCGTCTCCGGCGCGTTCCCCGACAGCTCCGCCGCGACGCTTGCCCCGTACGGGTACTACTACGCCCTGATGCTCGTCTACGACCACCGATCCGACGTCCAGGCGGCGTTCCCCGACGCGTTCAACTCGAGCGCCTCGTACCAGGGACTTCTCGGATGGGCGAAGAACGTCGTCCTGTACGACCCGGCGGACCCGTCGTACGCGGTCCTGCTTCCGTTCGCGACCTCCTACGAACAGCTCGGGTAGTCGCCGGGGGCGCGGCTCGGGCGGCGGCGCCGCTGGGCGAGGTGGACGCGACGTTCGAGGGCGGCCCGGCGGTCACGCCGCGAGCCGATTGATCTCTCGGGTCCCGAGCCACGGCTGGGGAGCGCCGCGCTCCACGACATGGATCATCGCCCGCCCGAGGCGATCGGTCGAGGTGATCGAATTCGGAGCGACGAGGCCGACCAAGGCCACGAAGGGAAACAGGATCGCGTAGAGGATCCGATAGACCCGGGTTCGGGAACGAATGCCGTGGCGGGCCTGGATCACGCCCGGACGGAACATGTACGCGGCCCGGAAGGGAAGGCGGAGAAGGTCGTTCTCGGTCTCACCCTTCACCCGGGCCCACATGCGGCCCTTCCGCTCGGTGCTGTCGGTGCCGGCGCCGGAGACGTAGACGAACGTCATCCCGGGGTTGAGGGGCGCCAGCGTTCGGGCCACGGAGAGGGTGAGGTCGTGCGTGACCCGTCGGTAGTCGGCCTCGCTGAGACCGGCCGAGCTCACCCCGAGGCAGAAGAAGCCGGCGTCGTACCCCCGGAGCGCGTCGGCGACGGGCACGAGGTCGGTGAGGTCGGGGACGGTGATCTCGGCGAGCTTCGGGTCCGTGCGCCCGAGCGGATGCCGGCCGACGCACAGCACCCGGACGACGGAAGGGTCCGCGAGGCACTCCCGCAGCACGCCGCTCCCGACCATCCCGGACGCTCCGAACAGGATCACCTTCATCGTCGGGACGCCGGACCCGCCGGGGCAGAAGGCTCCATCGGACCGACGCCCGGGGCCGCGACGGGCCGAACCCCCGGCTCACGTTGGGGTCATCGAGGGAGGGCGCAGGAACCCCGACTTGAGCTGCACCGCGCCGGAGCTCCGGTCGATCTCGCCGTGCACTCCGTAGGCGCGCCGGCCCGGCGCCTGGGTCACGATGTACCACCAGACCTCGAAGACCGGCCCCTTCTCGACCGCCTCGCCGAAGTGGTGGCTCTCGGCGAGCCACTCGCTCTTCGCCATCGCGGCCACGTACGTCCGTTCGAGCGCCTCGTGGGCCGAGCGGACGGGCCCCGGGGCCGGGGCGAGCTTCGCAACCTCGAGGCTCCGGTCCGGGCCGGCCTCCCCTTCGCCGAGGATCAGCGGTCGGAACCGGATGCGGTACCGATCCGGCGTGTCGTCCTCCTGGAGGAGCAGCCAGCGCCGCGGGTTCGTGCTCGGCAGGATCTCGGTGTAGCCAAGGCGGCGCCGTGCGAGACCCGCCCGCCAGCGGGCGATGCCGCGGAACACGAGGTATCCCGCGTAGATCCCGACCAGGATCCACGTGGTCTCCTCCCAGACGCCGAGCGGCACCGCTCCGTGCTCGAGGATGAGGACGACGAGGGTGCCGCCGGTGAGGACCATCGTCACGAGGCTCACCGCCACGTCGGCGTTGAGGCGCAGGGCCCGCCCCGAGAACGGGGCGAGGGGCCGCACCGCGTAGTTGGTGAAGCCGTCCAGCACGAGATGGGACAGCCCGCCGATCTCCATCGCGACGAAGTAGAGGAATGTCGAGGCGGGCGTGAAGAACGGGAGGTACGGCACGAGGAAGGCGCCGGCGACCGCGATGACCGTGACGCCGAGGACAGAGTGGACGATGCCGCGATGGTAGAGGGACGGGAACCACCGGGTGAGCGGGAACAGGAGGATGTCCGCGTCCGGGAGGCCGCCGGCGAGGGCCCCGGCGGCGATGAACTGGGGCGCCGCCGGTCCCCAGATGATGAACGAGAGAAGGTAGGCGAAGATGACGTGCGTGAAGAGATCCAACCCCGAGACCCGCCGGCCCGACTCGAGCCTATCGGATTGATTATGTTGCCCTAGGCCCCGAGATGTCCTCGCGGGCCCGGTGGACCGTTCCGGAAGGGTTGCTCACCGTTGGACGTACCAGCTGGCACCTAAGTCTCGGCGGAACAATCCGTCAATTGCGCCTGGATGGGGCATCGCCCGGTCTAATGCTTGGACCATGGTGCCGTGAGGAAAGTCGGGCAGAAAGTCAACCTGAGGAATGAACAGGGTCGGAGGAGTTCGATCGGGTTAAACTCCCCCCCGGGAGCACTCTCTTCATCCCCCGCGAGTCAACTTCAGGAGATATTGAAAGTGCCTTGCGACTGGATCTCTTCGACCGAGAACCATTCCCAAGGAGAGTTGTACTCGTCGCAGACGGTCCAGGCTTCACACGCACCCCCCGGTTGAAGAATGGTGGGTCCCGCG
>DATJRX010000024.1:0-54932 GCA_035504395.1 Thermoplasmata archaeon
CCCACATTGTGGAGGTTTCGCGCCTGCTGCGTCCCGTAGGACCTGGATTCGTGTCTCAGAATCCATCTCCGGGCGACTTCTCCCAAAGCCCGTACCCGTCTTCGGCTAGGGGGTCCGTGAAACCCCCTACTACCTGATAGGCCGCAGACCCATCCTCGAGCCCCGAAAGATTTGGACCGGAGAGCCTTCCATCATCTCCGGCCTATCGGGTATTATCCCCAGTTTCCCGGGGTTATCCCCGTCTCGAGGGTAGATTGTCCGCGTGTTACTGAGCAGTGCGCCGAGGGCTTACCCCTCTCGACTCGCATGGCTTAAGCGAACTCCAATAGCGGTGCCCGCCGGCAGGATCAACCGGATTTGTTGGCACGCCGACTCTCGGCGTGCGGGGAATGTGTGTCGAAGACCGATCTCGCTGACTGGCGGAATTGCTCGTTTGCTTACCTTTGAGCTATTGCGTACTTCGCGTACTTCTCTCCTCCGTCAGTCCCGAGAGGTCGCTCCCCGTTTCCAGGGAGGGGATCTCGGGGCTCCACGCCCCATCGGGCCATCTGTGGCGCTGCCCTGGAAGAGACCGGATCACGGATCCCCGGCCCGCCGTGGCGGCGTCGTCGCACCCCGCTTCCGAGGAAGGGGGCGCGGCCCGGAAAGGGAGTCGGGGTCGGTATTTAACGAGGGCGACCCCGGCTGCGCGCCGGGGCGGCGAGGCCGAGCTCGCGGAGCCCGAGGTCGACCAGCAGGTCGACGATCTGCTCGGACGACCGCGAACCCTGGGCGAGCAGGTCGTAGACCTCGAAGCTCGTGAGCGTCGCGAGGAGATCGAGCCGATCCTCGGAGGCCCCGTTGCGGCTTCCCGAGGACCGATGTCGGTGGCGGGCGAGCAGGTTCGCGATCGCTTCGCGCCGCCATGCGTCGCGATCGCGCGGACCGGCGGCGTCTTTCGGGAACAGGATCGCCATCGCGCGCATCCTCCGCAGCGTCACGCGGTCCGACGCCCAGAAGCCGACGAACGTCTCCACGAGCTTGCGGAACGCCGAGGGGAGCGACGGCTCGAGGAACACCTCCCGCATCCGGAACATCCCGCCTCGGAGCGCCAGATGGTCGGCGAGCGCGTCGAGGAGGCCGGCCCGGGACTCGAACTGGTAATAGACCGTCATCCGCGACACGCCCGCTCGCGTCGCGACGGTCTCCATCGAGAAATCGTCGAGATTCCCCTTCCCGCCGATGATCGCCCGGGCGGCCTCCAGGATCCGCGTGCGCGTCGCCTCGGTCGCCGCGCGCCGGCGGCTCGAATCGTAGGCCCGGGGCACGGGTCGGGTAGGCGCCATCGGTTATCTCATGCCGGCTCGAGCTTATTTAGTCTTACAGTATGTCTAATTTGGTATGACGGACCCGACCCCCCCTCCCGCGGCCGAGACGACCCAACCGTTCGCCGGAAGGACCGCGCTCGTCGTGGGGGCGAGCCGGGGCATCGGCGCGGCCACGGCCCGGATGCTCGGTCGACGCGGCGCGCGCGTCCTGCTCGCCTCGCGCGACGTGCCCGCCCTCGAGACGGTCGCTTCCGAGATCCGCGACGCGGGCGGCGAGAGCCGGGTGCTGCGGGTCGATCTCGCCGTCCCCGAGTCGATCGCCCGACTCGGCCCCTGGATCGATGCGGCCGGCGGCCGTCTCGACATCGCGTTCAACAACGCCGGGGAAGGAGCCCCTCCCCAGCCGTTCGCCGAAGTGCCCCCCGAGACGTTCGAGCGAGTCGTCCGCACCACGGTCGAGGGGACGTTCCGGGCGATGCGCGAGGAGCTCCCGCGCATGCTCGAGTCCGGCGGGGCGATCGTGAACATGTCGTCGACGGCCGGGGTCGGTGCCTTCGCGGGGGGGGCGCCGTACATCGCGGCGAAGCATGCCATCCTCGGACTCACCAAGAGCGCCGCGATCGACTATGCGGCGCGCGGCGTGCGGGTCAACGCCGTCGCGCCCGGACCGATCGAGACCGATCGGATCCGAGCCCTCCCCGAGGCGTACCGCGAGCCGATCCGCGCCTCCGTCCCGATGCGTCGCATCGGGCAGCCGGACGAGGTCGCGTCGGTCGTCGCGTGGCTCTGCTCCGACGAGGCGAAGTTCGTCACGGGGGCCACGGTGTTCGTGGACGGGGGCCGGCTGGCGGGGTGGGCCTGATGGCCGCCAGCGCGACCGCCGGGCGGACCGCCGCCGCGGCGCGGCTGGGGTTCCTCGGCCTCCCGCTGGTCGCGCTCCTGTCCGTGGAGTTCCTCCTCGGGATGGGTCTCAACCTGTTCGTCACGCTGCCGGGGGGCGCTCCCCTCGCGATCCTGGCCTCGAGCCCGACCCTGGTCGCCCATGTGATCGTCGCGGTCCTGCTCCTCGGGCTCGCGGCGAACATCCTTCGGACCGCCCTCCGGGATGGCCAGCGACGCGACGTCCTCGTCGCATCGCTGGGACTGCTCTCGGGCGCGGTGGCGTTCGGGGCCGGACTCTCCTTCACCTTCGCCGGGGGCTCGGACGGTGCCTCGTACGCGATGAGCGCGGGGTTCCTCGGGATGGTGCTCGAGGCCGCCTACTTCCTCCGTTCGTTCCCCTCGTCGACCGACGTCCCGGCCGCGTCCGCGCGGAGCGGGGCGGGAGGTTAGGCGCGCCGATGCCGAGCACTCCCCCGGACGCTCCGCTCCGAGAACCGGACCCCGATGGATGCAGGGCCCGCGGTCCCCGCCGCGGGCTGTGGATCGTCCCGGTCGTTCTCCTCGCGGCCGTGGTCGTGGCGTTCGTCCTGGTCGGGCCGGCGCACGGTGGAGGGCCGGCCCCGGGGTTCTGGCCCTGGTTCCCGTTCGGCTTCCTCGTGTTGGTCGTCCTGGTGTGGGCCGTCGCCGGTCCGTGCGGACGATGGGGCTGGGGCTGGGGCGGGCGGGGCCGCGGCTACGGGGAGAGTGAATCCGCGGCGGCGCCGGCCGAGGAGATCCTGCGGCGGCGCTACGCGCGCGGGGAGATCGGGGCCGACGAGTTCCGGGCGATGTCCCGCGAGCTACGCGAGTCCCACTGAGGACGTCGGACGGTCCGGCCGCCGCGGATCTAGCGCCCGCGCTCCAGATGCCAGACGCAGAGCGGCACCTCGAGCAGGGACGTGATCTCGGGCGGGTCGTCGCCGAAGCCGGTGCCGGCCCGGTTGAGCCAGACGGAGTGGAGGCCCGCCTCCCGCGCGGCCGTCGCGTCGGTGAACGCAAGGTTCCCCACGTAGAGCGCCTCCGCGGGCGGGAGATGCATCCGCGCGAGAGTCCGATGGAAGATCTCGGGCTCGGGCTTCTCGATGCCCTCGGTGCCAGAGGAGACGACCCGCTCGAAGAACGGCAGGATCCCCGTCCCGTGGAGGATCGAGCGGACGTGCGCCTCGCTCGAGCTGTTCGACACCACGGCCAGGCGAAGGCCGTCGGCGCGCAGGTCCTCGAGGCACCGGCGGGTGTCGGAGTACAGGCGGTAGAACCCCGGGCGCTCCCGCAGCAGCCCCAGGAACCGCTCCGCGGTCGAGCGGTCGAGCTCGCGCTCGCTCGCGCGCCCGAGGACGCGCCGCCAGAACTCGACCTGGTCGACCCGCTCCCGGCGGTCGGTCTCCCGCTCGACGTCGAAGAACGCGTGCGCGACCTGTTCCTCGTCGGTCGCGACGAAGCAGTGGCGCGCGAGGTCGGTCCAGTGGGCGAAGTCGTGGTAGTCGACCAGCGTGCCGCCGAGATCGAACAGGACGGCGCGGATCCGGGAGGGCGGAGCTGGCACGCGCGGACGAACGGACCCGCGATTTTACGCTGACGGCCCGGGTCGGATCACGCGACGCTGACGCTCTGGATGTCGGTGTGGCGCATCAGGATCGCGCGCGCGACCTTGAGGTTCTTCCCGGCCTTGCCGATCGCCCGCGCCTTCCACGCCGGGTCGACCGTCACGGTCGCGTGCCGCCCCTTCCCCTTCGGGACGAGGTCGACGCGCTTCGGCGAGTACCAGTAGAAGATGTTCCGCGCAAGGGTCTCGGGGTCGTCGGACCACTCGACGACCTGAATCTCCTTCTTCAGCATCCCCTTCAGGCGGTCGACGAGGACGCCGCCGGGGCCGACCGCCTTGTGCACCTCGCCCGGCATCACGAGGAACACGAGCTTGTCCTCGGCGGGGAGGCAGTCCTTGACGCGGGCGCCGGTCCGCTCCTCGAAGAGGCGGATGTAGCCGAGGGATTCGGTGTCGAGGGTGATCTCGGGCATCGTTCGGAAGGGGTTCGCGCGGCCCGGGCTCCTACGTCTGCAGGGTGAGGATCGCGCTCGATCCCGGATCGAGGACGGCCATCGCGCTGATCGGGAACGGCTTGCCGCACGCCTGGCCCAGGTCGACCGCGGTCCCGTCGTAGTGGTAGATCGGGATCTTCCCGATCGCCCGCTCGGCGCGCAGGCCTGCGTCAGGGCAGGTGTTCGAGACGATCAAAAGCCGCGCCTTCTTCGCGTGCGCGGCGTCGAGCGTCTCCGTCACGCCGATGCGGACCTTGCCGGTCTCGAGGGCGACCTTGAGCGCGTGGGCGAGGTCCATCTACGCCTCCTCGGGGGGCGCGTCGGCGGCGGGGACCTCGGTCGCCGGCGGGCGCGCGTTCGGGGCGGCCTGCGGGATCACGACGCCCGGGCCGAGCGGCTTGTAGACCAGGTTGACCGCCCCCGTGCCGAGCGTGATCGGCTGGCCGACGATGATGTTCTCGGCGACCCCCTTGAGCTCGTCGACCTCGCCGGTGATCGCGGCCCGGAGCAGGTGGGCCGCGGTGATCTCGAACGCGGCGCGGGCGAGCACGCTCGTCTTCTTGCCCGAGATCCCGTGGCGGCCGATCGCGCGGATGTCGCCCTCGTTGGTCATCACGTCCGCGACCAGCATCAGGTGGCGGATGTCGACGCCGAGCCCCTGCTCGGCCAGCGTGCGGTTCGCCTCGTGGATGAGCGCCGCCCGCGCCGCCTCGACGCCGTAGACGCGGTAGATCTCGAAGACGGAGTTCGTGGTGGTGCGGACCGGGTCGACCCCGGGGATCTCGAGGACCGACTCGAGGTTCGAGCCCTCGGTGTAGATCACGTACTCGTCCTTCTCCTTCCGGATGAGCGCGCGGCGGATCCCGGTGACCCCCTTGATGCGGATCCCCTTCGCCTCCTCGCTCGCGATCAGGAGCTTCTTGAACGGCATCTCCTCGACGAGCTCCTCCTTCTTCGACTTGGTCGCGCCGGGAGCGGACTCCTTCAGGTGGATCTCGATCGGGCGGGTCTCGCCGCCCCCGCCGCTCGCGGCGATCTCGAACAGGCGGAGGTCGAGGTTCTCCTGCAGGGCCGCCTCGAGCTCCGCGCGCCGGATCCCGCGCTCGGCCAGACGGGCCGCGATCGGCGTGATGACGACCTTGAGGTCCTCGACGACCGTCCCGATCGACGCGACGTCGGGGATCGTCGTCACCTCGATCTGGAGGGCGATGTTCTGGACCGCGTCGCGGTCGGCCCTCAGCTTCTTGTCGACGTGGACCGTCATCATCGGCGTCGACGGCACCCGGCGGGCGTCGACGAGCTCGATGAGCCGGGGAAGCCCGAGCGTGACGTTCATCTCGGCGACCCCCGCGTAGTGGAACGTCCGCAGCGTCATCTGCGTCCCGGGCTCGCCGATCGACTGGGCGGCGAGGATCCCGACCGACTCGTGCGCGTCAACCTCGGCCCGGCGGTAGCGCCGCGCGACCTCGCGCACGATCTTGGCCGCGTCGCCCGGCGGCAGCTTGAGGTTGTGGAGCTTGGTCCGAAGCTCCTCCGCGACCAGCGGCGGCAGCTCGACCCCCTCCTTCCGCGCGATCTCGAGGATCCGCTTCGCGGCCTCGCCGGGGACGACCTTCTTCTCCTCGGCCATCGTCACTCGCCTCCGAACTCGGGGCCCTCTTCCGGCGCCCCGAACTCCTCGGTCTCCTCCTCCTCGCCTTCCTCCTCGAGCTGCGCCTCGGCCTGGAGGTCCATCTCCTCCTCGGTGACCGGCGGGGTGCCGGCCGGGCCGTCGGGCCGGCGCTCGTCCGAGGAGCGGACGCGCCGTCCGAGGATCTGGCTCACGACCTCGTCGAGCGACACCGCCGCGCCCTGGTACGAGCGCGTCGGGTCGATGCCGTCCTCCCCGTAGTCGAACTCGATGACCGTGCCCGCGGTGTTGCGCACGGTGCGGTCCTCGGCGACCTTGAGGTCCTCGAGGGCATTGATCAGGCGGCGCTGCATGTAGCCCGAGCGGCTCGTCCGGACGGCGGTGTCGACCAGCGACTCCCGGCCGCCCATCGAGTGGAAGAAGTACTCCGTCGGCGAGAGCCCGCGCTTGTAGCTCGAGCTGACGAAGCCGCGCGCCGCGCTGCCGAGGTCGCCGCGCTCGAAGTGCGGGAGCGTTCGGTTGAAGTAGCCCCGCATCAGGCGCTCGCCCCGGACCGACTGCTGGCCGACCGCGCCGGCCATCTGCGTCAGGTTGAGCATCGAGCCCCGCGCGCCGGACTTCGCGAGGATGACCGCGGGGTTCTCGAGCCCGAGGAACCGGCCCGCGATCTCGCCGGCCTTGTCCCGGGCCTGGCCGAGCTCGCGGCGCACCATCACCTCGAGCGTCTCCTCGATCGACCGGCCGGGCATCTGCTCGAGCTTGCCCTTGCGGTACTGCTCGACGAGCTCGTCGACCTTCTCGCGCGCCGCGTCGAGCGACGACTGGATCTCGTGGAGCGCGGGCTCGGGGACGTCCTCGTCGTCGATCCCCGTCGAGAGCCCCTTGAGGCCCATCGCCGTGATCGCGAGGCGGCTCATCTCGTCGAGGAACTGCCGCGCGCGCGGCATCCCGTCGTTCCGCGCGATCGCGTCGAGGACCGCGCCCTTCTCGAACGCGATCGCCTTCTTGTCGATCGTGCCGGCCTTGAGGACGCCGTTCTCGATCACGACCCACGCGTCGTGCTTGCAGTTGAGCGGCGGGTCGGTGCACCCGGCCCAGATGTTCGAGCGGAACTCGAGCGTCAGGTCCTTCGGGAGCGTGAGGGAGAACAGCTGCTTCCCCGACCAGAACGGCGTCCCGTCCTTGTCCTTGCCGGCGGGCGGCGGGACCGGGTAGTTCAGCTTCGAGAGAAGGTAGGTGACCTCCGCCCGCGAGAACTTGGGGTCCATGTACGTGAGCAGGAACGCCGCGGTGATGTGGTCGTGCAGCATCCCGATGATCGGGCCGCCGTACCGGGGGGAGAGGATGTGCTCCTCGACCTTCATCAGGACCTTCGCCTCGGCGCGCGCCTCCTGGCTCTGGAGGACGTGCAGGTTCATCTCGTCGCCATCGAAGTCCGCGTTGTAGGGCGGGCAGTCGCACAGGTTGAAGCGGAACGTCTTGTTGGGCAGGATCCGGACGAAGTGGGCCATCATGCTCATCCGGTGCAGGCTCGGCTGCCGGTTGAACAGCACGATGTCCCCGTCGATCAGCTGCCGCTCGACGATCGAGCCGGGCGTGACGAGCTCGGCGCACGCCTCGGCGTTCTTCTCCATGACCTTGATCCGCTGGCCGTCCTCGCGCACGAGGTAGTTGACCCCGCACCGGTACCGCGCGTCCGCGTCGGCGGCCGGCGTCGGGCCCCGCTTGACGAGCTCCTTCGCGACCTCCTGGTTGTGGAGGGTGACCTCGAGCGGGACGGTGAGGCCGCGCGCGACCTCGGCCGGGATCCCGACCTCGTTGATCGACAGCAGCGGGTCGGGGCTGATCACCGTGCGCGCCGAGAAGTTCACCCGCTTCCCCGAGAGGTTCGAGCGGAAGCGGCCGTCCTTCCCCTTCAGCCGCTGGGCGAGGGTCTTCAGCGGGCGGCCCGAGCGGTGCCGGGCGGGCGGGATGCCGCTCGTCTGGTTGTCGAAGTAGGTCGTGACGTGGTACTGCAGGAGCTCCCAGAGGTCCTCGACCACGAGCTGCGGGGCGCCCATGTCGCGGTTCTCGCGCAGCCGCTGGTTGATGCGGAGCACGTCGACGAGCTTGTGCGTCAGGTCGTCCTCGCTCCGCTCCCCGCTCTCGAGGGTGATCGACGGGCGGACCTGGACCGGGGGCACCGGGAGCACCGTCAGGACCATCCACTCGGGCCGACCGAACTTGGGGTTCAGGCCGAGCGCGCGGACGTCCTCGTCGGGGATCCGCTCGAGGCGGGCGCGCACCTCCTTGGGGGTGATCTTGTGGCTGTTCTCGCGGAAGGTGGTCGGCTTGTCGAGCACGATCCGCTGCTGGACCTCGTGGCAGTGCGGGCAGCTCCGCTCCTCCTTCGCCTCGCGCGTGCGGACCGCCGGCGTCGGCGCGTCGTCGTCGGCCACCGCCTCGGCGCGGGGGCTCGGGGCGTCGGGGAGCATCCGGCCGCAGGCGCGGCACGTCGACTGGAGGAGCCGCTTGATCTCCTTCGCGTAGCCGACGTGGATCACGGGCATCGCGAGCTCGATGATCCCGAAGTGGCCCGGGCACTCGTTGACCCGCCCGCCGCACGTGCGGCAGCGCAGGTTCGGCTCGATGACCCCCAGGTGGAGGTCCATCAGGCCCATCTCGATCGGATAGCCGTCGTCGTCGTAGGTGTCGGCGGTGATGATCTTCACGCCGCTCATCCGACGGATCTCGTCGGGGGAGAGGAACGCGAACTGCAGCGCCTTGATCCGCTTGGAGAGTCCCTGCGCCATCGTCGATCCTCCTACCGCATCTCCTCGAGCTGCAGCCGCATGATCACGCCGAGGCTGATCAGCTCCTCGAGGAGGAGCTTGAACGAGTAGCTCATCTCGACCGGATAGATCGACGAGGTGTTCCCGCAGCTCGGGCAGCGCAGCGACCCGGCGCGCGTGTCCGGGATCGCGATGTGCCCGCAGTCGGCGTTCCCGCAGACGTACTGGATCGTCCCGTCGGACTCGTCGAGCAGGCGGTCCTTGATGACCATCGCCACGCCGTGGCCGATGAGGCAGTCGCGCTCCATCTCTCCGAACCTCAGGCCGCCCTGGCGCGAGCGCCCCTCGGTCGGCTGCCGCGTGAGGATCTGGACGGGGCCCCGCGAGCGCATGTGCATCTTGCCCGCGACCATGTGGTGGAGTTTCTGGTAGTAGATCACGCCGACGAAGATCTCGGCCTCGAACCGGCGGCCCGTGAGGCCGTCGTAGAGCGTCTCGCGGCCGGACGGGTGGAACCCCGCCGCCTTCAGGCCCTCGCGGAGGGCCTCCTCGCGCGCGCCGCTGAACGCCGTGCCGTCGACGGTGCGGCCCTCGAGCGAGCCGACCTTGCCGCCGAGCATCTCGAGCACGTGGGCGACGGTCATGCGCGACGGGATCGCGTGCGGGTTGATCAGCAGGTCCGGCGTGACGCCGTCCCGGGTGAACGGCAGGTTCTCCTGCGGGACGATGAGCCCGATGACCCCCTTCTGGCCGTGGCGGCTCGCGAACTTATCGCCGAGCTCGGGGATCCGCTGGTTGCGGACCTTGACCTTGACGAGCTTCGAGATGTTCTCGCCCTCGGTCAGGATCACGTTGTCGACCCAGCCCGACTCGCCGAAGCGGACCGTGACGCTCGTCTCGCGCCGCTTCTGCGGGGTCAGGAGGTCGGTCTTCTCCTCGAGGAAGCGCGGGGGGCTCGTCTTGCCGACGAGGACGTCGCCCTCGGTCACCTCGAGCTCGGGGAAGATCAGGCCGTCCTCGCCGAGGTTGCGGTAGGCCGTGTCGACCCGAGCCCCCGCGACGTCGGGCCGGGGGATCTCGAAGCGATCCTCCTGGCCGCCGGGGTACTTCCGCTCCTCGCCGCGGTACGTCCGGAAGAACGAGGACCGGCCGAGGCCGCGGTCGATCGCGCCCTTCGAGAAGACGAGCGCGTCCTGCATGTTGTAGCCCTCGTACGAGAGCACGGCGACCACGAAGTTCTGGCCCGCGGGCCGCTCGGTGAAGTGGACGTAGCGCATCGTCTGCGTCTGCAGGAGCGGGGCCTGCGGGTAGTGCAGGAGGTGCCCGCGGGTGTCGGGCCGGCGCCGGTAGTTCACCGACTCGACGCCGAGGGCCTGCTTCGCCATTCCCGAGCCCATCGTGTTGCGCGGCGCGCTGTTGTGCTCGGGGTACGGGATGAGGCCCGTGCAGACGCCGAGCATCAGGTTCGGGTCGATCTCGAGGTGCGAGTGCCGCTCCGTGAGCAGGCTCGTCGTCGGGAACTCGGCCTTGCAGTGGCCGCACTCGACGATCGCCTCATCGCGCTTGTCGCCCATCGAGAGCCAGCGGATGTCCGAGCGGCTCAGCGCGCGCTCGCACTTCGGGCAGCGGTCGGGGGGAACGAACGGCTCGACGGCGATGAACGAGTCCTCCTCCTCCTCGGCGTCGAGCCACTCGATCTTCCCTTCCCGGATGAGGTCGGTGAACGAGCGGGTGCCGCGGGCGAGCTCGTCGAGGTCGGTCCGGGTCGCGCGGGGGACGCCGGTGCGGACGACCACGAGCGGGCGCCGGAGCCGACCGGGGTCGCAGTGGACGATGACCTCGTTCATCTCGGCGTCGTAGCGGACGTTGATCTCGTAGGTCTTGTCCTCGAGCGTGGAGCTGAGGGTGCGCGTGCGGCGGCGCTCGCGCAGGTCGCGGACGAGCTCGAGCGGCTGGGAGTGGAGTCCGATCAGGTTGCCGTTGACGTAGACGCGCGCGGCCCGCCGGCCGCGCGGCGCGGCGGCTTCCTGGAGGACCTCGGGGCCGATCTCCCGGGTGTTGTTGTCGCGGAGGATGAGGGTGACCTCCTCCTCGTCGCATCCCTCGGAGACGTCGACGCACAGGGCGTAGTTCTTCACGAGGCCGCAGTTCTGGCCCTCGGGCGTCTCGTTGGGGCAGAGCCGGCCCCACTGCGTCGGGTGCAGATCCCGCGCCTCGAAGTGCGGCTGGCTGCGCGTGAGCGGGCTCGTCACGCGGCGGAGGTGGCTGATCGTCGACATGTGGCTCGTCCGGTCCAGCACCTGGCTGACGCCGGCGCGGCCGCCGACCCAGTTCCCGGTCGCGAGGGCGTGCACGAGCCGCTGCGTCAGGAGGTCGGGCCGGATCGCGCTCGCGATCCGAAGGTCCTTCTTCCGCGCGAACGAGCGCTCGAGCTGGTACTTGAGGTCCTTGAGGAGCAGCGAGAACGCGACGCGGAACAGGTCCTCCATGAGGTCGCCCGCGAGCTTGAGGCGCTTGTTCGCGTAGTGGTCCTTGTCGTCCTCCCCGCGGACGTGCAGGTGGAGCTCGAGGACCGTCCGCGCCATGCGGGCGAGATAGAGCGCCTTCTTCAGCCGGTCGTGGCGCGTGTCGCCGAGATGGGGGAGGAGCGAGCGGTCGAGGATCCCGTCGACCTTGCGCTGCCGGTACTCCTTCGCCTGGCCCGTGGCGAACTTCTTCTCGAGGAAGATGAGCGCGTCCTCGGTCGAGAGGATCCCCTCGGGAGGGTAGAGCTTCTTCGAGACGCACTCCTCGAGGTTGACGTTGAGGAGGTGCTTCATCGTCTGGACGAACGGCTCGTCCAGCGGGAGGAGCTCGCCCAGGACCGCCTGGAAGATCTCCTCGTCGTTCTTCATCCCGAGCGCCTTCATCAGGATCACGAGCGGGATCTGGCCGCTCGCCGTCGGGACCGAGACCTGCAGGATCCCGTCCTTCTTCTTCTCGACGACCGTGAGCGACCGGTACCCGCCGCGCTGGCTGAACACCTTCGCGCTCTCGATCGGCGTGCCGTAGCGCTCGTTGAACTCGGCGAAGATCCGGTTCGGGGCGAGGTCCTCGAGGCTGATGATGACGCGCTCGGTGCCGCCGATGATCGCGTACCCGCCCGGGTCGAGGGGGTCCTCGCCGTACTCGACGAGCTTCGCGCGGTACTCCTCGTCGGAGAGCGCGATCTGGCCGTCCGACTCGATGTTCGCCTTCGCGAGGTTGCACTGGCGGCTCTTGACCATGATCGGGAGATCGCCGATGTGGACGGTCTCGCTCGCGCGCTCGACGCCGTTCTCCACGACCGTGACGTCGAGGTAGATCGGGGCCTGGTAGGTCAGGTTGCGGAGCCGGGCCTCCATCGGGGTGAGCGTCGGCTTCGACCCGACCGGTTCCTTGACGAACGGCTTGCCGATCCGGATCGTCGGCTCGGCGGACGGGCTGACGTAGCCGCGCGCGTCGCGGCGGCGGCCGACGCGCACCTGGATCGAGCTCTTCGTCTTCTGGACGTCGAGGCGGATCATCCCGCGCTCGGTCGAGTCCTCGCTGACCCGCGCCTCGTCGACGATCCGCTGCATCCGGGAGTTCGGGTTGTCCTCCGTCGGCAGGAAGTCGTTGAAGCTGGCCAGGTGGTGGTTCACGATCGAGCGCTCGCGGAAGAAGGCGTCAACGATCTCGCGCATGGAACGTCAGCTCCCTCCGGCCGACGCGATCACGAGCCGGTAGGCGACCGCTTCGCCCGCGGTCGCGCTCGGGCGGCGGATCCGGACGAGCCGGCCCACGAAGCTCTCGCCCGCGTCGCGCGCGGCCTGGAACTTGGGATCGGTCTGCAGTCCGGGGTCGGAGGAGAGGATCTTCGGGAGGCGCTCGGGCACGGTCTCGAGCTCCTCGAGCACGCGGAGGGTCTCCTCCTCCGAGAGCAGCTCGTGCGGCGGCGCGAGCCGGTGGGCGATGAACGGCCGGGCCGGCTTCGCCGGGGTCGCGGCTTCCTTCTTGCGCGCCGAGCGCGCTCGGGTGGGGCTCATGGGGACCTCGCGGGAACGGACCGGGCCCGGGGGGACGCCCGGAGCGGCTCCGCGTCGTCCGCGGGGCGGCTCGTTCGAACCCCCGACCAACTGGTTAAAAGCCAGCTGCTCTGTGTAGGGCCGGCGGGCGCTCCGCGCGGCCAACCTAGCTGAGCTACGGGCCCGAACCCGTTCCGTTCGGAACGGACCCGACCCCCGTATTTCAGGGTATCCCTGACGCACGTCACGCGAGGCTCTCCAGGCTCGAGATGATCGACCAGATCGCCGTGCGGCCGTGCGTCGGCAGGTTCGGATCGTTCGCGAGATCGTCGAGCACGTACACGGCGCTCGCGATCCGGACGTCGAGCGCGACGCGCGGCTTGAGCAGCGCCTCGCGGGCCGACTGCGCGCCGCGCCGGATGTTGCGCGGCACGGTCGAGTCGTCCGCCAGCTCGGCGAGGGACTCGAAGACGGGCTGGAGGGCCGGGGACTCGAGCTCGGGAGGAGGCGCGGTCGCGGGCGGCGACGCGCCGCCGGCGGGAGCGGACGGCGTCACGAGGAGCGGGTCTCCCCGGCTTCCTTGTACGCCGTGACGACGAGGAGCGTCTTGGTCTCGCGGATCCCGTGGACGCTCGGGAGGCGATGGAGGACGAAGTCCTTCAGCTCGTCATAGTGCGGGAACCGGACCTTGAGGAAGATGTCGGTGTCCCCGGTCACGAGGAAGACGTCCTCGACCTCGCCGAACCGGGCGACCTCGCCCGCGACGGTGTCCGCCTCGGCGGTCTCGACCTTGAGCGCGATCAGCGCGACGACGTGGTCGTCCCCCCACACCTTCGTGAAAGCGCTCTCGACGGCGCGGCTGACGGGCGGCTTCGATGAACCCGATTTCTGCATGGAACGGTACCTCTCGGAACGACCTCGATGGAACCCCGATCGCGAATGCCCGGTGCGCGGTGGACGCTAGGTCACCGGGGCGGACTCAAACTCCTCTTGGAGGTCGTTGATGACCTGATCGATCACAGACCCGGACGAGGGCCCGCGGTACTCGCGGTTCCCCCCCGCCTCGCTCGACACGCGGGCGACGATCTCGGTGGGGCCCCGGAGAAACTCGACGCTGCAGATGAACTCCTCCATGTGATGGCCGGCCCCCCACCGCGCCGAGCGCCCGAAAAAGTCCCTCTATATACGATTTGGGGTTGTCTCCGTACCTCTAGAACGGAGTACTCGAGGCGCCCGGGCTCAGGGTTATTTGTTTCACCGGGTCACGAGCGTCGAGGAGGTCCTGCGGCTGGTCGCGCTGCGCCGCTCCCGGGTCGAGGTCCGCGTCGAGCTCAAGGCCGGCATCCTCGACGCCGAGGCCGAGAGCATCCTGAAGTCGCTCCGGTTGCTGGGCCTCGCGTCCCTCGACGGCGTGTCGACCGCCCGGATCTACGAGCTCGACTTCTCGGGGTTGACCGAGGCCGAGGCCCGCTCGCGGGCGCAGGAGGCCGTCGACCGGTTGCTCGCGAACCCGGTGATCCACCGGGTCTCGATCCGTCCGATCGCCGGGTGAGGGGATGACGCGATCCGGGTCCTCGCCCCGGCCGATCTGGGCGGACAGCGTCTCGGTCGTCCCGTTCCGCGCCGCGTCGCTCGACGCGCTCGCCGCGGTCTCGGACGCGCGCGGACTCGGATTCGATCGCGTCGAGCTGGGCCGGCTGAGGACGTACTTCCGGCGGGAGGGCCGCGACCCGACCGACGTCGAGCTCGCGGGGCTCGCCCAGAGCTGGAGCGAGCACTGCAGCTACAAGACGTCCCGACCGTTCCTGCGGCGCGCCTTCGGGCCGCTCCGCGCACCGTCGCGCGTGCTCGGGACGGGCGACGCGGGCGTGCTCCGCTTCGAGGGCCCGTACGCCTACGCGCTCCGGGTCGAGTCGCACAACCACCCCTCCGCGGTCGAGCCGTACGGGGGCGCGGCGACCGGGATCGGCGGCATCCTGCGCGACGTGCTGACCGTCGGCGCGAAGCCGATCGCCCTCGCGGACCCCCTGTTCTTCGGTCCGCTCGAGACGGACCCGGCCTCGATCCCTCCGGGCGTCAAGAGCCCGCGCTATCTCGCCGGCGGAGTGATCGCCGGGATCCGCGACTACGGCAACCGGGTCGGGGTCCCGACGGTCTCGGGCGGGATCTACTTCGACCCGTCGTACGTAGTCAACCCGCTCGTCAACGTCGGATGCGTGGGATTCCTCCCGAAGCGCCGGCTGCTCCGGAACCGGGCCGCCGCCGCCGGCGACCGGCTCGTCCTCGTCGGGGGGCGCACGGGCAAGGATGGGATCGGCGGGGTCGCGTTCGCGTCCAAGGAGCTGACCGCCCGCAGCGAGACCGAGTCGCGGGGGGCGGTCCAGCTCGGCAACCCGATCATGACCGAACCGCTCATCCGGGCGTGCCTCGAGACGTTCGACCGGGGGCTCGCCCGCGGCGGCAAGGACCTCGGGGGCGGCGGACTCGCGACCGCGAGCGGGGAGCTCGTGAACGCCGGCGGCTTCGGCTCCCGGATCGACCTCGCCCTCGTGCCGCTGCGCGAGCCCGGGCTCCTCCCGTGGGAGGTCTGGGTCTCCGAGTCGCAGGAGCGGATGCTCCTGGACGTCCGGCCGCGGGACGTTCCCGAGGTCGAAGCGATCTTCCGGCGCTATGACGTCCCGTTCGCCGACATCGGCGAGGTGGCCGACGCGCCGTACGAGACGATCGTGTGGGCCGGCCGGCCCGTCGCGCAGCTGAAGGTGGCGTTCCGGGTCGATCCTCCGCCCCGTCGCCGCCCGACGCGGCCGACGGGCCGGAAGTTCGCCGCCCCGCCGGCCGTTCCCGACACCGATCTCGAAGGCCTGGCGACCGAGCTCCTGCTCGCCCCGGATTCCGTGTCGCGCGAGCCCGTGATCCGGATCTACGACCACGAGGTCCAGGGCCGCACGGTCGTCAAGCCGCTGCACGGCCGGACGGAGTCGTCCTCGCACGGGGACGCGGCGGTGCTGCGCCCGCGCGCCGAGAGCCGCCGCGGGCTCGCGGTCGCGACCGCGGCCCAGCCCTGGGCGTGCCGCGAGGACCCGCGGGCCGGCGCCGAGTGGACCGTCGAGGAGGCCGCGCGGAACCTCTACGCGGTCGGGGCGAGGCCCGACGCGTTCTCGAACTGCCTCAACTTCGGCAACCCGGAGGACCCGGCCGTGCTCGCGGATTTCGCCGCCGTCACGCGGGGGCTCGCGTCCGCCGCGCGGGCGCTCGGACTCGCGATCCCGTCCGGGAACGTCAGCCTGTACAACGGGGGCCTGGGCGCCGCGATCGCCCCGACGCCGGTGCTCCTCGCGACCGGGATCGTGGCCGACCTCGACCGGGCCGTGACGAGCGACCTCAAGACCGAGGGCGATGCGCTCTACCTGGTCGGGACCACCGGACCGGAGCTCGGGGGCTCGTTGTGGGCCCGTCGCCGGGGGATCCGAGGGCTCCGCCCGCCGCGGACGGATCCCGCGTCCCTGCGGCGGGCGGGCGAGGGTCTGCTGCGCGCGATGCGGGTCGGCGACGTGCGGGCCGCCCACGATGTGTCGGACGGCGGTCTCGCGGTCGCCCTGGCCGAAATGGCGTTCGGAGGGGGTCTCGGCTTCTCGGTCGATCTCGCGGCGACCGGAGAGCGCTCGGCCGGGACGTCGCTGGTCGCCGAAGGGCGTTCGCGCTTCGTGGTCGAAGTGCCGGAAGCGCGCGCGCGACGGTTCGAACGCACGCTGCGGGGAACGCCGACCCGTCGACTGGGCTCGGTCACGGCAGCGGACGGCGAGCTCCGGTTCGGCGACGAACGCCGGGTCCGATGGCCCCTCCAGGCTCTCTACGATCGGTGGCGGTCGTCGCTCGGGCTTCCGTGAGGCGGTCATGACGGTCTCCGCGCTCGTGTCCGGCGGAAAGGACTCGATCTACGCGGCCTACCTCGCGGACACCCAGGGACGGAGCGTCGACGAGCTCGTCACGCTGCGACCGAGCGACCCGGACTCGATGTTGTTCCACACCCCGAACCTCGAACTGGTCGAGCTCCAGGCCCGTGCGTGGGGCAAGCGCCACCGCTCCGTTCCGGTCGAAGGGTCCGGGGAGTCCGCCGAGCTCGACGCCCTCGCGCGCGCGCTCGACGGCGGCTCGGGTTGGGTCGTGGCCGGGGCGATCGAATCGTCGTACCAATGGTCCCGCCTGATCGAGGTCGCGGGACGAGCGGGTCGACCGGTCTACACGCCGCTGTGGAGGAAGGATCCGCATCGGGTGGTCGTCGAGGAGATCGCGGCGGGGCTCGACATCCGCATGGTGCACGTCGCGGCCGAGCCCCTCGGTCCCGATCTCCTGGGTCGGCGGCTCGACGCGGCCCTGCTCGCCGAGCTCGAGCGCGCGAGCGCCACCGTGCGCCCCACCCACGTCGCCGGCGAGGGCGGGGAGTACGAGACCCTCGTGGTCGATGCGCCGTTCTTCGGCGGCCGCATCGAGGTCGACGACGCCGAACGCCGGGAAGGTCGGTCGTCCTCGAGCTGGGTCGTGCGCCGGGCGCGGCTCGCTCCCAAGTCGTCCCCGGTCGGTCTCGGGGTCGGCCGATGACCCCCGCCCGACCGCGCGGGCCCCCTCGCACCGTCGACCCGGTCGACGCGGCGGTTCGGGCGCTGGGGGACCAGAACGCCCGGCCCGACCGCACGTGGATCCGCCACCTGAGCGGCGCCACGCGGGACGCCGTGGACGCGGTCCTCGCCGAGAGCGAAGCACTCGTCCCGCTCGAGGAGCACATCCGCGCGGCGTACCGAGCTGCGGGCCGGACGAACTGTGCCCAGATCCGGGCCCCTCTCGAGCTCTACGCTCTCGCGCGCCTTCTTCGCCCCTCGGCCGTCGTCGAGCTCGGCGTGAGCAGCGGGGTCTCCTCCGCCCACTTCCTCGCCGCGCTCGCCCGGAACGGGACGGGCCGTCTCCACTCGATCGACCTGCCGACGTTCCAGAAGCACGCGACCCTCGGGCCCCGAGAGTCACCGGTCGCCGTCCCGCCGGGGCGATCGAGCGGATGGGCGGTGCCGCCCACCCTGCGGCGCCGGTGGGACCTGCGGATCGGCCGGTCCGAGGAGCTCCTCCCGCGCCTGGTCGAGGAGCTCCCCGAGATCCGTCTGTTCCTCCACGACGATCTCCACACTCCCCGGCACCTCACGTTCGAGCTGACGACCGTCCGACCTCGGCTGGCCGAGGGCGCCGTCGTACTCGCCGACAACACCCGATGGACCGGCCGCGCCTTCGACCGGTTCGCCGCGCGCGAGCGGGCCGTGGTCCGCCGGCGTCGGGGCACAGACCTGGTCGGGGCCCGCCTCGCCGGCTGAGCCGCGGGGGACCCCGGGCGGCCTTATCGTCCCCGGCGCTCCTCTCCGGCCGATGTCGGCCGGCCGATCCACGGTGCCCTCTCCGGACCGTCGCGGGCCTCCCGCCGGCTCCGGCGATCCGGTCGCGGACCGAACCCGGCGCTGGGAGTCCGAGGTCGCGGGCCCGGCGCTTGCGAAGAGCCCCGAACGCAAGGAGCGGTTCACCACACTGGGTGGGATCCCCGTCGAGCGGCTGTACACGCCGCGCTCGCCCCGCTCGACGTTCGACGAGGGCGTCGGCTACCCCGGCCAGCCGCCGTTCACGCGCGGCGTCCACCCGACCATGTACCGCAGCCGCGTCTGGTCGATGCGGATGTTCTCGGGGTTCGGAACGCCCGAGGACACGAACCGTCGCTTCCGCTACCTGCTCGCGCACGGCGAGTCGGGCCTCTCCATCGCGTTCGACGACCCCACCCTGTACGGAATCGACGCGGACGATCCCGAGGCGCTCGGGGAGGTCGGCAAGTGCGGGGTGAACGTCGGCTCGCTCGACGACATGCGCCGGCTGCTGCGCGGGATCCCGCTCGGCGACGTCACGACGAGCATGACGATCAACGGCCCCGCGAACGTCGTGTGGGGCATGTACATCCTCGCGGCGGAGGCGTCGGGCGTCCCCGCCTCGAAGCTCGGCGGGACGACCCAGAACGACATCCTGAAGGAGTACATCGCCCAGAAGGAGTTCCTCTACCCGCCGCGGCCCGCACTGCGGCTCGTGACGGACACGATCGAGTACGCCACCCGGTCGATGCCCCGGTGGAACCCGGTGTCGATCTCGGGGTACCACATCCGGGAAGCGGGATCGACGGCGGTGCAGGAGCTCGCCTTCACGCTCGCCGACGGGCGCGCCTACGTCGGCGAAGCGATCCGCCGGGGCCTCGACGTCGACGAGTTCGCGCCCCGGCTCTCCTTCTTCTTCAACTCCCACAACGATCTGTTCGAGGAGATCGCCAAGTTCCGGGCGGCCCGCCGCCTCTGGGCGCGGGTCATGCGCGACGAGTTCCACGCCCGGAAGGAGCGGTCGCTCTGGCTCCGATTCCACACCCAGACCGCCGGCTGCTCGTGCACGGCCCAGCAGCCCGAGCTCAACATCGTGCGGACGACCGTCCAGGCGCTCGCCGGGGTGCTCGGGGGGACCCAGTCGCTCCACACGAACTCCTACGACGAGGCGATCCAGCTGCCCAGCGAGGACGCCGTCCGCATCGCGCTTAGGACGCAGCAGATCCTCGCCTCGGAGACCGGGATCGCGGAGTCGATCGATCCGTTCGCGGGCAGCTACTACGTCGAGTGGCTCACCGACCGCATGGAGGAGGAGGCGCGCCGGTACTTCGACCGCATCGACGAGCTCGGGGGCGTGGTGCCCGCGATCGAGCGCGGCTTCTTCCAGCGGGAGATCCAGGAGGCGTCGTTCCGCTACCAGCGGGCCGTCGAGTCCGGCGAGGAGAAGATCGTCGGGGTGAACGCGTACGCGACCGACGCGCCGGTCCGGGTCCCGCGGCTCAAGATCTCCGAGGCCGCGCGGCGCGCGCAGTCGGCCCGGCTCGCCGCGCTCCGACGCCGTCGCAACGCGCGACGGCTCGAGTCCGCCCTCGACCGGGTCCGCCGGGTTGCCGAGACGGAGGACGGCAACACGATGCCGGCCGTGCTCGACGCGCTCCGCGCCCGGGCGACGCTCGGCGAGATCGTCCGCGCCTTCCAGGACGTGTTCGGTCGGTACCGGGAACGGTCGATGTACTGAGCGCGGTCGCGCCGAAGGAGCCCCTCCTCTCTCGATGCCGAAGCGACGCCCCGCCCCGGACGCCCCCTCCGATCCGGCCGGCTACACGCGGACTCTCGAGGGGCTGTACGCCCGCCGACGGTTCGGGATCGCGCCGGGGCTCGAGACCATCCGGGCGCTCCTCGCCGAGCTCGGGGACCCCCAGCGCGCCTTCCCCGCGGTCCACGTGACCGGCAGCAAGGGCAAGGGGTCGGTCGCGGCGATGACGCAGGCGCTGCTGACCGGGCACGGCGTCCGGACCGGGCTGTTCACGTCGCCCCACCTCGAGAGCTACCGCGAGCGGATGCAGGTCGACGGCCGCCCGATCCCGCCCGACGCGGTGCAGGAGGCGGTCGACCGGGTCGCCGGCGTGGCGGCACGGATGGAACGGGACGGCCTCCTCACGCGCGCGCCGACGTTCTTCGAGCTGACGACGGCGGTGGCGTTGGACTGGTTCGCCCGCGAGAAGGTCGAGGCCGCGGTCGTCGAGGTGGGCGTCGGCGGCCGCCTCGACGCGACGAACGTCCTGGACAGCCGGGTCGGCGTCGTGACCACGATCGAGCTCGAGCACACGGAGATCCTCGGACCGACGGTGGAGGCGATCGCCGCCGAGAAGGCCGGCATCTTCCACGCCGGGATGCTCGGCGTCGTGGGCGAGCTGCCGCCGACCGCCCTCGCCGTGGTGGAGGGCGCGACCGCGCGCCTCGGGATCGGCCTCTGGCGCCTCGGCACCGAGGTCCGGGTCGTCGATCGCACGCTCGCCGAGGACGGCCAGACCTTCGCGGTCCGCGTGCCGGGCCGGACGATCGAGGCGATCGACCTGCCGCTGCAGGGGCGCTTCCAGCCCGGCAACGCGGCCCTCGCGATCGGGGCGCTCGTCCGGTTCGCCCCGGCCGTCGGCGTGGATCCGGACGAGCGCCGACTCCGGTCGGCGCTCGCGAAGGTCCGGTGGCCCGGTCGGCTCGACCGGGTCGCCCGCCGGCCGGACCTCTTCTACGACGTGGCGCACACGCCCGAGAGCGCGCGAGCCATCGCCCAGAGCCTCGGGGAGATGTTCCCGCTGGCGGATCCTTCCGAGAACGCGGTCGTCTTCGGGTGCCTCCGGGGCAAGCGCGTCGCGCCGATCCTCGACGCGCTCGCGCCGCTCGCCCGCACGATCGTCGTCGTGCCGATCCGCTCCGAGCGCGCGATCCCCGTCTCGGAGCTCCGCGCGCTCGCGAGCGGCCGGTTCCCGCGGATCGTGGAGGCCCGCTCGGCGATCGAGGGCCAGCGGCTAGCCCGGGCCGCCACGGGACCCGACGGGTTCACCCTCGTCGTCGGGAGCGACTACCTCGTCGGCCAGCTCCTGCGCGAGGCGCACGGCGGCCACGACGAGCCCGACCTCTCGGACCCGGGTACAGGCAGCTACCCCGGGGCCGGTGCGGCCCGGGGGACGGAGGTTCCGTGACGACCGGCCCGGCGCGCGCGTTCGACTTCGAGTTCGTCCTCGACCGCCTCGCCGAGCTGTACCATACGGGCGACTGGCGGGTCCCGTACCTTCGCGACCACGCCGAGAACCCGTTCCAGGTGCTGATCGGCACGATCCTCTCCCAGCGGACGCGCGACGAGGCGACCGACGTGGCGAGCGCGCGCCTGTTCGCCAAGTACCCGGACGCCCCCGGGCTCGCGCGCGCGGACCCGAAGACCCTCGCGCGACTGATCCGTCCGGTCAACTTCTACCCGACGAAGGCGAGGGCGATCCGCGACTGCGCGCGCGAGATCGTCGCCCGGTTCGGGGGCGAGGTCCCGCGCTCGATGGAGGAGCTCCTCTCGCTCCCCCACGTCGGCCCGAAGACCGCGAACTGCGTGCTCGTCTTCGGCTACGGGCTTCCGGCGATCCCCGTCGACACCCATGTCCACCGCATCGCGAACCGGTGGGGGATCGTCCGCACCCGGACCCCGGAGGAGACCGAGCGGCGCCTGCGCGAGGTCGTCCCGTCGCGCTACTGGATCCCCCTGAACCCGCTGCTCGTCCAGCACGGCCAGAACGTCTGCCGACCGATCGGGCCGAAGTGCGGCGAGTGTCCGATCGCGACGGTCTGCGCGACCGGGATCGCGCTCACCGAGGGGCGAGCGCCGCCGCGCCCGGAGGATCGGCCGCGGGGCCCACGGTCGGCCGCAGCGCGACCAGGACGAGGAGGCTCGCGACCATCGCCGCCGCGAGGAACTCCCAGCCGACGTCGTACGATCGGGCGCCGACCACCCACGCGAACGCGAACGCCACGGCGGCGCCGCCGCTCAACTGGATCGAGTTGAACAGGCCGATCGCGAGCGGGACCTCGTTCGGCGGCAGGTCGCGCCAGAAGTGCGGCAGCACGTACATCACGGCATAGACGAACCCGTACGCAAAGGAGAACCCGAGCCCGATCAGGACCGTCGCCGCGAGCCCCGCCCACGGGAGGAGGGCGAGCAGCGCGGCCCCTCCGACGACGGCGAGCGCGAACTGTGTCCGGTGGTTGGTGTGCCGCTCGGCGATCGATCCCCCGACCGGGCCGCCGAACACGCTCGGGAAGACGAAGGTCATCCCGACCGCGCCGGCGAGTAGGATCGACCAGCCTTGGAGCGCCTCGCCCCACGGCACGATGAACTGCCCCGTGGCGAACGAGGCGCCCTCGAGCCCGACGAACGCGAACCCGATCGCCCAGACCGCGGGGTGGCGCAGGGCGGACGGGAGTCGGCGCCGCGGGAGCGGCGGGGGCGCCGCGCCGGCGCGCGCCGGGATCAGGGCCAGCGCGGCGAGCGCCAGGACCGCGAGCGGCAGGCCGCCGACGAGCAGGGCTGCGCGCCAGCCGATCGCGGGAACGAGCGCCGAGCTCCCCACGATCCCGAGCGCCGCGCCGGCGCTGAAGGCGGAGCTGAACGTCCCGACGGGAAGCCCGCGGTGGCCGGCGGGGTAGAGGCTCGCGACCAGCCCGATCGCTGGGGAGAAGAACAGCCCCGCTCCGGCCCCCGCGAGAAGGCGCAGCGCGACGAGCACCGGAAAGGTCGGCGCCGCGGCGCTCGCCGCGCCGGCGACCGCGAGCAGCCCGACGCCGGCGATCGAGACCGACCGCGCCCCCCACCGGAGCGAAAGGAGTCCGGCGGGGACCTGCAGCAATCCCGCGCCGACGAGGAACGCGGCGACCAGGAGGCCGAGGTCGGCGGTTCCGACCGAGAAGGTCGACCCGATGGCGGGGAGCCCTGGGCCCGTATCGAACCAGTTGTAGGCGTACCCGATCCTGAGGGCGATCAACAGAACCGTCGCCCGGGTCGCGGTGCGCGGGTCCACGGGCGGCGCCGCGTCCGAACCGCGCGCCAGTGCGACCGCCCTCCGGGACCCCCGGTCCGTCGCGCCGCGGGCTCCCGGCGATCGCAACGTCCGAACGTCTTAAGGTCCGGGGCCCCTCGACCGGCCGTCATGGACCCGACGGAGTACGACCTCGCGTTCTTCCATGCCGGCGGGTTCCATCGCCGCGCGTGCGTGGTCTGCGGCGCCGCCTTCTGGACCCTCGGGGATTGGGACCGGTGCCAGGAGGCGCCGTGCCGGGAGTACGGCTTCATCGGCCGGCCCGGATTCGCGCGCGCCTACTCGAACGACGGGATGCGCGAGGCCTACCTCGCCTTCTTCGAACGGCACGGGCACACGCGCATCCGCCGCTACCCGACGGTCGCCCGGTGGCGGAACGACGTGTTCTTCACCCAGGCGTCGATCTACGACTTCCAGCCGTGGGTCACGAGCGGGGCGATCCCGCCCCCCGCGAACCCGCTCACGATCAGCCAGCCCGTGGTCCGATTCATCGACATCGAGGAGGTCGGCCGGAGCGGCCGGCACATGACGCTCTTCGAGATGATGGCCCACCACGCCTTCAACCGGCCCGACCACGAGGTGTACTTCAAGGAACGGACGGTCGAACTGTGCCACGAGCTCCTCACCGGCGAGCTCGGCGCCGACGCCCGGGGGATCACGTACAAGGAGGAGGTCTGGGAAGGCGGCGGGAACCTCGGCCCGTCGCTCAGCGTGGGCCTGCTGGGGCTCGAGCTCGCCACGCTGGTGTTCATGGAGTACGTCCGGGACGGCGAGACGCTGCGCCCGATGCCCCTCACGGTCGTCGACACCGGCTACGGTCTCGAGCGGTTCGTCTGGATGAGCCAGGGGACGAAGACGGCGTACGAGGCGAATTTCGGCCGGCCGTACGACGACCTCCGCGCGACCTTCTCCGCGCGGGAGGCGGCGATCCTCGTCGACCACGCGCGCACGCTGAACTACCTCCTGACCGACGGCGTGGTGCCGTCGAACAGCAAGGAGGGGTACTTCGCGCGCCTGCTCATCCGCCGGGCGCTCCGCATCCTCCAGTCGAAGCCCGAGGCGCCCGCGCTGACCGCCGTCCTGGACGACGTCGGCCGCGAGATCGCGCGCGTCGCCCCCGAGGTCGGGGCGCACCGCGACGACCTTCGGCGCGTGGTGGAGGCGGAGGTCGACCGGTTCGGCGAGGCGATCGAGCGGGCCCGCGCGACCATCCGCCGCTTCGACGAGCGGACCCGGGCCGCCGGGCACCGGGTCTCGCCGGAGGACCTGCTCGAGTGGTACGACTCGCTCGGCGTGCCGCCCGACCTCGCCGTCGAGGAACTGAAGGACCCGCCGCCGATCCCCGACGACTTCTACGCGCGCGTGGCCGCCCGCCACGAGGGCGAGACGCCCGTGAACGAGTACACCGGCCAGGAGAAGGGGCTCCCGAGCCCGCCCGAGGGCACGCCGCCCACCGAGGTGCTGTACTACCTCGACCCGTACACGCTCTCGTTCGAGGCGCACGTCGTCTGGGCGAACGGCCCGTTCGTCGTGCTCGATCGCACGTACTTCTATCCGACCGGCGGGGGCCAGGTCACGGACCTCGGCCAGCTCGGCGATCGGGCCGTGGTCGAGGTCGCGCGCCAGGGCCCGTGGGTGCTCCACCGGCTCGAGCGCCCGACCGAGCTCCGGGCGGGCGATCGCGTCCGCGGGACGATCGACCGCGCCCGCCGGATCCAGCTGATGCAGCACCACACCGCGACCCACCTCCTGAACGGCGCGCTCCGCGAGGTCCTCGGCCCGCACGTCTGGCAGGCCGGGGCGTACAAGGGCCCCGAGATCGCGCGGATCGACATCACCCACTACCGGGCCCTGACCCGCGACGAGCTCCGCAAGGTGGAGCGGAGGGTCAACGAGGTCGTCCGCGAGGATCGACCGGTGAAGAGCTACTTCGAGTCGCGCAACGAGGCCGAGCGCCGATTCGGCTTCACGCTCTACCAGGGGGGCGCCGTGCCCGGCCGCGAGCTCAGGATCGTCGAGATCGAGGGGTTCGACGTCGAGGCATGCGGCGGCACCCACTGCACCCACACGAGCGAGGTCGGGGCGATCGGACTCCTCGACGTCGAGCGGATCCAGGACGGCATCGTCCGGCTGTCCTACGCGAGCGGGGAGCGGGCGCTCGAGATCCGCGAGGAGCACGAGGAGATCCTGAAGGAGGCCGCGCGCCGCCTCGGCGTGGGGGTCGCCCAGCTCCCGGACGGGATCGACCGATTGCTGACGGAGATCGAGGAGTCCCGCAAGGCGGCGAGGGAGCGCCGGCGGGAGGACCTCGGTTCGATCGCGGCCCGGCTCGCCACGGACCCTTCCGCGAGCGAGGTCGTCGGCGGCGTCTCGCTCGTCGTCTACCAGGGGCCGCACGGACGCGAGGAGCTGATGGAGCTCTCGCGGCTCCTGACGAAGGGCGCGGACCGCGTCGCGGTGCTCGCCGGCGAGCGCGAGGGACGCGGGACGCTGTTCGTGGGCTCGACGTCCCCGCGCGTGCCGGCAGAGGCCCTCGTCCGGGCCGCCCTGCCCGCGTTCTCGGGCCGGGGCGGGGGGAATCCCGCCGCCGCGACCGCCGTGGGCGAGCCTGGCGCGCCGCTGGAGGACGCGGTCCGGGCCGCCGTCGAGGCCGCGCGACGCGCGGCGACCGCGTAAATCGGCGTTCCGGCGTCCGCCGAGACGAAACCTTTACCTCCCCCTCCCGACGTAAACGAAGCGGGAAACGGAATGGTTCGACGGGCTCTCACCCCTTCGCGCTGGCCGATCGCCCACTGATTCCATGACAGCGAACGAAGGGAGCACGGTCGGGGGGGTTCCGCCCGAGGTGGTCGCCTTCCTCAGCGGGAAGGGCGGCCGATCGCTGATCGTCAAGGGCGGCGCCGGGTCGGGGAAGACGACCTTCGGCCTCGAACTGCTCGAGCGGGTCGGACAGCCGACGCGCTCGTTCTACCTGTCGACCCGCGTCGGGGACGAGGCCCTCTACCGCCAGTTCCCCTGGTTGAAGTCGACCGAGATGCGCACCCGCGTCCTCGACGCCGCGAAGCTGTTCCTCGACGCGATCCAGTCGTCCGGCAAGCCGCGCGAGCCCGAGCTCCCCGAGGTGGAGCAGCGGAAGGTCCGGGCAGGCCGCGAGGTCCTCTCGAGCTTCGGCCAGGAGCGCGGCCCCCCCACCCGCGTCGACCGGGCGCACCTCCAGGCGCTGCTGAAGCGCAGCCCGATGCCCGAGGTCGAGAACGTCTACAACCGGATCGAGAAGGCGCTCCCGGAGAAGTCGCTGCTCGTCATCGACTCGCTCGAGGGTGTGACCCACAAGTACGGACTCGAGATGGAAGAGTTCGTCATGGCCCTCCAGAAGGACCTGGTCGAGGGCTCGAACACCGACGTCGTCATGATCCTCGAGAAGCCCGAGGCCGGCGGGATCGAGTACCTCGTCGACGGGCTCATCTCGATCCAGCGCGAGGAGCTCGACGAGCGGCGCGTCCGGCACATGCGGCTCGAGAAGCTTCGGGCCACGAACATCGGCCGCGCGCGCTACGCCGTCACGCTGAACGACGGGCGGTTCGCGGCCCTCGGGATCGGACCGAACAACCACGTCGCTGGCGCCACCGGCAGCTGGAAGCCCCTGACGGACCCGGAGCGGTTCTACTCGACCGGCATTCCCGACTTCGACAAGCTCCTCGGCGGCGGTTTCCGGCGCGGCAGCTTCAACGCCTTCGAGGTCGACGTGAACGTCGGCATCGACGACTACTACATGCTGTTCACGCCGACGTTCCTCAACTTCCTGAGCCAGGGGCGCGGGATCATCGCGGTCCTCGCCGCCGGCGAGTCGCCCGAGAAACTGCGGGAGACCCTCGTGCGGCACGTGCCGACGAACCAGTTCGACACGCGCGTCCGGATCCCCGACTACACGGCGAACGAGACCGAGGACCCGTACATCCTGCCGATGGCCCGGTTCGGCCGCGACGAGGCGATGCGGGCGATGGTCACCGCCGAGAAGGCGGTCGCCGGACCCGACCGCAAGCCGTTCATCGAGTACACGGCGTTCGACACGTTCGAGAGCCTGATGGGCGACCAGGTCGCCATCCGGATGTACTTCCAGGGCGTCTCGCGCACGAAGCACGTCGGGAACCTCGGGATCGGCCTGCTCAAGCCCGGCCTCCTCGTATCGAGCGAGATCCTGAACATGATGGACACGTACTTCCGGATCATCAACATCGACAACGCGCCGTGCATCTACGGGATCCGTCCGCGGACCACGATCTACGCGATCAGCCCGGACCCCGAGAAGGGCGCGCCGCACGCGACCCTGACGCCGGTCGTGTAGGGCCGGCTCAGGCCGCGAGGCCGAGCCCGACCACCCCGATCGCGTAGAGGACGATCGCGGGCACGAGCACCATCGCGAGGTCGTCGTCGAACCACCGGACCTTCGGCCGCTCCACGGCGACCCCGATCGCGCCGGCGAGGACCGCCAGCGGGAGCGACGCCCCCGCGGGCCACCCGCCGAGCCCCGCGAGCCCGGCGAACGCGAGCGCGGCATACGCGGCGAACGGGACCCCGAGCTGGACCCCGAGGCGCTCGGGCCGGCGACGCAGTTCCCCCGCGAGCGGGTCGACGAACGCGGTCCCGAGCACGACGGCGCACGCGATCGGTAGGGGAAAGACCAGGATCGCCGCCACGATCGCGATCGCGAACAGCGCGAAGCTCCCGACGCGAGCCCGTTCGTAGTCCCGGAGGGTCGGGATGTCGAGACCGATCGCGTGGCGGAGGAGCTCGAGGGCGAGCACGGCCGCGAGCGCGGCGAGGAGGATGTACAGCTTCGGCGCGACGACGAAGAAGTCGGTCGGGAGCCAGAAGTAGATCAGGGCGGCCGCCCCGAGGCCGTGCAGGATCCGGCGCCAGATCCGGTCGCCGAGCGCGAGGTCGCCGCCGAACCGGGCGCCGAGCCAGGTGCGGAAGCGACCGCCCGTGTGGAGGCGGGGGCCCATGGGCGCCGCCATGTTCGCAAAGTTATTTGTCTCGCCGTCGCTCGGACGGCCCGTGAAGGTCACGGTCCTGGTCGGGAGCAAGTCGGATCTCGAGATCGCGGAGAAGGTCCGATCCCGGCTGACCGAGCTCGGCGTGGGATGCGAGGTCCACGTCGCGTCGGCGCACCGCGACCCGGACAAGGTCGATCGGCTCGTCCGCGACCCCGCGACCGACGTCTTCGTCGCCATGGCGGGTCTCTCGGCCGCGCTGCCGGGCGTCGTCGCCGCCCGGACGCTGAAGCCGGTGGTCGGCGTCCCGCTGCACCGCGGCCTCGGGCTCGACAGCCTGCTCTCGGTCGTCCAGATGCCGCCCGGGATCCCCGTCGCCGCGGTCGGCCTCGACGCCGCCGAGAACGCCGCGCTCCTCGCCGCCGAGATCCTCGCCCTCAAGTTCCCCGAGCTGACGAAGGCGCTGGAAGCGTACCGGGCGAAGTGGCGGGAGGAACCGGCGCCGTCCCCGCCCACCGGGGCCCCGCCGTGAACGACCCGGCCGCCTTCGTGCGGGAGGCGGTCGAGCGCCTCCGCCGGGAGATCCCCGAGCGCGCGATCGTCGCCGCCTCGGGCGGCATCGACTCGACGGTCGCCGCCGTGCTCGCGCAGCGCGCGGTCGGGGACCGCGCGCGGGCCGTCTTCGTCGACACCGGGCTCCTCCGCCGGGGCGAGGTCGACCGCGTGAGCGGGTACTTCGCCGGCGCCGGACTCACGTGCGCGATCGCGCCCGCGTCGGAGGAGTTCTTCGCCGCGCTCGCCCACGTCACCGACCCCGAGGAGAAGCGGCGGCGGATCGGCGCCGCGTTCGTCCGCCTGTTCGAGTCCGAGGCCGCCCGGTTCGGGACGGACCGCCTCGTCCAGGGCACGATCGCGCCGGACTGGATCGAGAGCGGCGGCGCGCTCCGCGACACGATCAAGACCCATCACAACGTCGGCGGGATCCCCAAGGACAGCCGGCTCGTGCTCGTCGAGCCCCTCCGCGACCTCTACAAGGACGAGGTCCGGGCCGTGGCCCGCGAGCTCGGGATCCCCGAGCCCGAACGCCAGCCGTTCCCGGGTCCGGGCCTCGCGGTCCGCGTGAACGGCGAGGTCACGCCCGACCGGGTCCGGCGCGCCCGCGTCGCGAACGCGATCGTCGAGGAGGAGATCGAGCGCGCCGTCGCCGCGCACCAGATCCCGCGCCCATGGCAGTACTTCGCGGTCCTCCTGCCCGTCAGCACGGTCGGCGTCCTCGGGGACAACCGGGTCCACGGGGAGGCCGTCAGCGTGCGGGCGGTGGAGTCGATCGACGCGATGACCGCGACGGCGCTCGACCTTCCGCGCGCCGTCGCGCGGACCATCGCCGAGCGGATCACCCGCGAGCTCTCGGGGGAGGTCGTGCGCGTGCTCTACGACGTCACGGACAAGCCGCCCGCGACGATCGAGTGGGAGTAGCGACCGCGGGCGCCGCGAAGACCCTATCTATCCCGGCCCGCCTCGCCCCGGCGTGAGCGGCCCGGCGGACCCCTCGGCGAGGGACCGGACGATCCACCTCTCGGACGATGTCGTCCGGGCGATCGAGGAGCGGATCCGCGGCACCGGCTTCGAATCGGTCGACGCGTACGTGGAGTTCGTGCTCGCGCGGCTCCTCGAGCGGCCCGGGGAGGGCGCGTTCAGCGAGGAGGACGAGCGGAACCTTCGGGAACGGCTGCGCTCGCTCGGCTACATCGACTAGCGCCGGCCCCCGCACCCTTCTTACGGCCGCCCCGTCGTGACCGGATCATGCTCCACTGTCCGTTCTGCGGGGCGCCCGAGACCGACCGGTTCGATCTCGAGGGGCACCGGTTCCTCGTCTTCCGCTGCATGTTCTCCCCCGAGGTCGAGCCCTCGCTCTCCGAGCCCGAGATCGAGGAGCGGCTCCGAACCGCCTTCGGCCGGGACGGGGGCGCGTACTTCCGGGGGACCTGCGACCGGCTGCACGTCTATGTCACGAAGGGCGAGGGGGCGAAGGTGCTCGATCCGAGCGCGTCGACCGCGTCCGCTAGTCGCCCCTGACCGTCAGGAGCCGCTGAACGACGAAAATCCCGAACCAGGTAATCTGGGCCCCCTCCACGCTGAAGAACGAGATCCCGATCGAGACCCCGAAGACGAGCGCCGTCAAGAGCCCGCGACGGGTGAAGTAGCTCGACACGTCCTTGGGGACGTTCGGTTTGACCAGCTTCGCGTGCCGGGCGTACTCCCATATCGCCGTCGTCGTGAGGCCGAGCGTGATCTGCACCGACGCGAACAACACCACGGCGTACTGCAGCGCCATCTGGGCGCCGCTCCCGAACCCGTACTGGGCGTAGACGTCGAGGACGAACGGCATCACCGCGATCTGGGCGAGCAGCGCCATGTTCAGCCACACGAGCGTGCTGTCGAACCTTGCGATGTAGAGGTAGGTCCGGTTGTGGATCACCCACCACAGGGCGATCATCACGAAGGCGAACCCGTACGCGAGGAAGGTGCCGTAGTCCTGGTTGAGGGCGGCGCCGAGCTGGCCGTTCGTGAAGTGACCGGTCTTCGCGACGGGGACGGTCAGCGACAGGACGAGCAGTGTGAGCGCGAACGCGAACACGCCGTCGCTGAGCGAGATGATGCGGCCGAGGTCCTCGCCCGTGATCCGTGTGTCCAGGCGGTGGACGCGGTGGCCCCAGCGCGGCGTCGAGGGCGCCGCGTCCTCTGACGTTGCCGGCGTCTCGGTCTCGGCCACGCGGCCCGGGTAAGTGCCGACCTTCTTCAAACCGACGGCGGCGCCCGGACCGGCGAACGCCGGCCCATCACGCGCGCGCGGGGGCGCGGATGTGGGCGAGGGCGGGCTCCGTGGGGACCAAGTGCCGGGACAAGCCCAGCTCTTCGGGCGTGGCCCCGAGCGCCAGCCCAACGACCTGCGGGAGGTGGAAGACCGGCATGGCGAGCGACTTTCCGACGGCCTTCTCGGCCTGGTTCTGGTAGGCGTCGAGCGAGATGTGGCAGAGCGGGCACGGGGTCGCCATCGCGTGGGCGCCGTGGCCCTTCGCGTCCTCGATCTGCCGGCCGGCGATGCGGCTCGCGACCTCCGGCTTCACGAACTGGATCGGGAAACCGCAGCAGAGGACCCGGCCCCGGTAGTAGACCGGCTCGGCGCCGATCGCGGCGAGGAGGTTCTCGAACGACTGGGGCTCCTCGGCGCTCTCGCTTTGGAGCTCGTCGGCGGGGCGGAGCAGGTGGCAGCCGTAGAATGCCCCGACCTTGAGGCCCGCGAGCGGGCGCCGCACCTTCGCGCGGATCGCGTCGAGGCCGACGTCCTTGGTGAGGACCTCGAGCAGGTGGCGGACCTTGGTCGTGCCCCGGTATTCGATGCCGAGCGGCTTCAGGGCCCCGTCGACCCGGGTGCGCACCTTCGGGTCGGTGAGCCTCAGGTTCGCGAGCGAGAGCATCCCCTGGCAGGTCGAGCAGATCGTCAGCAGGTCGAGGCCGGCGCGCTCGGCGATCGCGAGATTGCGCGCGTTGATCGCGACGTTAAGCACCTCGTTGGCCTCGTCCACGAAGCCGGATCCGCAGCAGGAGAACGACGGGAACTCGACCAGCTCGATCCCGAGCGTGCGGCAGACCCAGCGGGTCGACATGTCGAGCTCCTTGCCCGACTCCTGGGCCACGCAGCCGGGGTAGTACGCGAGCTTCATCCGGAGTCCTCGTTGGGTCGGTCGAGCGCCTCGTAGATCTTCTCGACCTCGTCGGCCCCCTCGATCGCGTGGGGCGTCTTCAGGATCTCCGGCTTCCGCCGATAGATCCGAACGCCCTGGCCCAGCTGGCCGAGCATCCCGCCGACGCCCGAGGTTTGCCGCACCAGCTTCGCCTCGATCAGGACGCCGCGCTCACGGATGTTCTCCTTGAAGCCGACCGCGTGCCGCGATCCGGCCTCCGTCGCGCCCTGGGCGGCGATCGCCATCTCCTTGAGATCGCGGATCCGCTCGGACGGACGCACGTCCTTCGGGCAGGCCTCCGTGCACAGGTGGCATCGCAGGCACGTCCAGAGGCCGCCGGGCTGGATCCGCACGAGCCGGTCCTGGCGGGCCTGATCGCGCGGGTCGACGACGAAGCGGTACAGCTTGGCGAGCGCCATCGGACCGGGGAATCCCGGATCCGCCTCGACGGCCGGGCATGCGGAGAAGCAGGCGGCGCACGCGATGCACCGCGGCGTCTCCTTGAACCGCTCGACCTCCTCGGGCGTCATCGGGTTCGCGACCCCCTCGGGCATCGGGTGGCGGGGGTCGAGGATCAGGTGCGGCTCGACCTGCTCGTAGTGCCGCCAGAACGGCTCCTGGTCGACCACGAGGTCGCGGACGACCGGCTGGTTGCGCATCGGTTCCACGACGATCCGGCCGTGGCGCGCGATCTCGGGCCCGATCGGGGTCTCGCATGCGAGGCGGCTCTTCGAGTTCACCTGCATCGCGCACGACCCGCAGATCGCGCTGCGGCACGAGTAGCGGAGCGAGAGCGTCGGATCGATCTCGGCGCGGATCTTTAGCAGCGCCGAGAGGACCGGCGTGTGCGGGGCGAGGTCGAGCGAGTAGCGCTGGTAGCGCGGCGCCGGGTCCCGCGCGGGATCGAAGCGGTAGACGTCGAACGCGGCGGTGACCATTTCCGACGCCATCAGTAGACCCGCTCCTTCGGTTCCCACCGGGTGTACGTGACCGGCGTATAGGAGAGGTTCGGGCCCTCGGGGGTCTTCCGCGCCATCGTGTGCTTCATCCAGTGCGCGTCGTCCCGCTTGGGATAATCGGTCCGGGCGTGCGCGCCGCGGCTCTCCGTCCGCGCGTAGGCTCCGACCACGATCACCTCGGCGAGCTCGATGAGGTGGCCGACCTCGAGCGCGTCCGTGAGGTTGATGTTGTAGACCTTCGACTGGTCGACGATCCTTACGTTCTCGAACCGGGCCTTGACCGCCCGCACGCGCTTCAGGCCCTCGAGGAGGTCGGCCTCGTTCCGGTAGATCCCGACGTACCGCTCCATCGTCTGCTGGAGCTCGGTGCGCAGCGCGGACGGGTCCTCGCCGTCCTTGCGGGCGGCCCAGGCGCGCAGCGGCGCCTGGGCGGCGTCGACGTCGGCGGCCGCGACCTCGGCCCGCGGGGCGCCCGTGGCGTGGGCCGCGGCGGCGAGTCCCGCCTGCTTGCCGAAGACCAGCGTTTCGAGGAGCGAGTTCCCACCCAACCGGTTCGCGCCGTGGATCGAGACGCAGGCGGCCTCGCCCGCCGCGAAGAGACCGGGGAGGTTCGTCTCGCCGCGCGAGTTGGTCCCCACTCCGCCCATCATGTAGTGCTGGCCCGGATAGACCGGGATCGGCTGGGTGATCGGGTCGATCCCGGCGAAGATGCGCGAGTAGTCGACGATCTCCTGGAGCCGGCTCTCGATCTTCTCCTTCCCGAGATGCATCAGTTCCAGGTGCACGTACGGGCCGTACGGGCCCGGGAAGCCGCGCCCCTCCGCGACCTCGGTCACGATCGCCCGCGACACCACGTCCCGCGACGCGAGCTCGAGGACGTGGGGGGCGTACCGGCTCATGAACCGCTCGCCGGCGGCGTTCTTCAGGATCCCGCCCTCGCCCCGGGCGCCCTCGGTGATCAGGATGCCGGACTCGAGCAGCGCGGTCGGGTGGAACTGGACGAACTCGAGGTCCTTCAGGAGCGCCCCGGCGTCGTACGCCGCCGCGACCCCGTCGCCCGTGCAGCTGTGCGCGTTGGTCGTGCGGCCGTAGACGCGGCCGAACGGACCGGTCGCGATCACGACGCTCGGAGCGGCGATCCCTTCGAAGTCGCCGCGCTTGCGATCGAACGCCACGATCCCCCGCACCCGTCCGTCGCGGACCACGATCTTCGTCAGGTCCCACTCCTCGTAGAGGGTGAACTCCTCGGTCCCGAGGCGTTCCCACAGACCCTGGAGCAGCGCGAGGCCCGTGCGGTCGGCGGCGTAGATCGTCCGCGGAAATCCCGCCCCGCCGAACGCGCGGCGCGCGAGCGAGCCGTCCGGCGCGCGGCTGAAGATCGTGCCGAAGTGCTCCATCTCGACGACCGTCGGCCCGGCCTCGGTGCAGAAGAACTCGATCGCGTCCTGGTCGCCGAGGTAGTCGGACCCCTTCACCGTGTCGTAGATGTGGGTCTCGACGGAATCCTCCTTCCCGACCGCGGCGTTGATCCCGCCCTGGGCCGCGCCCGAGTGCGAGCGCAGCGGATGGAGCTTCGAGACGATCGCGACGTCGCGCCCGGCCTGGACCGCGGCGAGCGCGGCCCGCTGGCCGGCGAGACCGGCGCCGACCACGACGACCTCGTGCCGTTGCATCGTCGCGGGGTCGAGCCGCACGGGTTTAATTGGGTGGCGGCGGATCGAGCGAGCGCATGGGGCCGGCCCCGCGCGGAACCTCCTCCACGAGGTGCGCCGGGGTTCTCGGGTGACGCGCGCGTAATCGGCCGGTGAGCCCTTATATAGCGAGCCCGGGTCCGCCTGCCGTTGTCCGCGGAAGGAGTGCCGTCGATGATGCGTCACGTCGTGAGCCCGGAGGAGGAGTTCCGCCTGCTGAAGGGAACGACGACCATCGGGATCGTCTGCAAGGACGGGGTCGTGCTCGCGTCCGAGCGCCGGGCCACGGCCGGCACGATGATCGCGAACAAGCAGACGACGAAGGTGTTCCGGATTGACCAGAACATCGGGATCACCATCGCCGGCATGGTCGGCGACGCCCAGGTCCTGGCGCGCTACCTGAAGGCCGAGGTCTCGCTCTACCGGCTCCGGCGCAACGGCCCCGTGAGCGCCGAAGGCGCGGCGACCCTCCTCGCGAACATCCTGAGCGGCAGCCGGTTCTACCCCTACTACGCCTGGTTGATCCTCGGCGGCGTCGACGGGAAGGGCGGCCACGTCTTCTCGGTCGACCCGGCGGGCGGCTGCATCGAGGACCGGTACTGTTCGATCGGCTCGGGATCCACGTTCGCCTACGGCGTGCTCGAGGAGGCGTACTCCCGGGACCTCGCCGTGACGGACGGGATCGACATCGCCCTCCGCGGCCTCACGGTCGCGATGCGCCGCGACTCCGCGAGCGGGGACGGCTACATCGTCCACGTGATCACCGCGAAGGACTACCGCGAGCTGTCGGACGACGAAATTAATAAGCGCCTGAAGGCCCTCAAGATACCGTTGCCACCGGTCCTGCCCTAATCCGGGACGGGCCCGACCGCGGCCAACCCCTTCGCCCGAACCTCTTCCGTGAACACATGAGTTTCGACTCGTTACTGGACCAGACACGGGAGGCCCTCAAGGAGGTGCTACCCGAGGGTATCGAGGTCACCGACATCGAGCTGGAGGGCCCGCACATCGTTCTCTACACGAAGCAGCTCGACGCCTTCCTCTCGGGCGGAGACCTCCTCCGCCAGATCGCGCAGCGCCTCCACCGGCGCGTGGTCGTCCGCAGCGACCCCGCGACCTTGAGCGATCCGAAGGAGGCGGAGAAGAGCATCCGCGAGCTCATCCCGGTCGAGGCCGAGATCAACCAGCTGTTCTTCGAGCCCGAGACCGGCGAGGTCACAATCGAGGCCGCGAACCCGGGGGCCGCGATCGGCCGCGGGGGCTCGGTGCTGAACGACCTCAAGCGGAAGATCGGGTGGATCCCGACCGTCGTCCGCACCCCCCCGATCCCCTCGAAGACCGTCGAGGAGGTCCGCATCCACCTCCGCAACTCGTTCGACGACCGCCGCTCGTTCCTCAAGAAGGTCGGGATCCGGATCGCCCGTGATCCCCTGCCCGAGAAGCTGTGGGCGCGGAACACCGCGCTGGGCGGCTACCGCGAGGTCGGCCGCAGCGCCCACCTCCTGACGACCCAGAACTCGAAGGTGCTGATCGACTGCGGCATCGATCCCGGGTCGGACCGCACGCCGTTCTTCAACGCCCCCGAGCTCCTCCCGCTCGATTCGCTCGATGCTGTGGTCGTGACGCACGCGCACCTGGACCACTGCGGACTCGTTCCGGTGCTCCTCAAGTACGGGTACAAGGGCCCGATCTACTGCACGGCCCCGACGCGGGACCTCATGACCCTCATGCTCCTCGACGCGATCAAGGTCGTGAACCAGGAGGCGCGTCGCGGCCTCTACGACTCCGCCCAGGTCCGCGAGCTCGTCTGGCGGACGATCCCGCTCCGGTGGGGCGAGACGACCGACATCGCCCCGGACATCCGGCTCACGATGCACAACGCCGGCCACATCCTCGGGTCGTCCATCTGCCACTTCCATCTCGGGGACGGCGACCACAACCTCGCCTACTCCGGCGACATCAAGTTCGAGCGGACGTGGCTGTTCAACCCGGCCACGAACCGGTTCCCGCGCCTCGAGACCCTGGTGCTCGAGTCGACGTACGGCGGCTACCGCGACATCCAGCCGAGCCGCCAGCAGGCGACGGACGAGTTCGGGCACCTGGTCTCGAAGGTCCTCGGCCGGAACGGCCACCTGATCGTCCCGGTCTTTGCGGTCGGGCGGTCCCAGGAGGTGATGCTCGTCCTCGAGGAGGCGATGCGCGAGGGGCGGATCCCGCGCGTGCCCGTCTATCTCGACGGGATGATCTCGGAGGCGACGGCGATCCACACCGCGTACCCCGAATTCCTCAACAGCCAGCTCCGCACGCAGATCTTCCAGCAGGGGGACAATCCGTTCCTCTCGGACGTCTTCCATCGCGTCGACTCGGCCGCGATGCGGATGGGTATCATCGACAGCAAGGAGCCCTGCATCGTGCTCGCCACCTCGGGGATGATGAGCGGCGGGCCGGTGATGGAGTACTTCCGCGGCTGGGCGCCCGACGAGAAGAACGCGCTCCTGTTCGTGGGCTACCAGGCCGACGGCACGTTCGGCCGCCGGCTCCAGCGCGGCCTGGCCGAGACGACGTTCCTGGACGGCCAGCGCCAGTCGTCCGTGGCGATCCGCCTCGAGCTCGCGACGGTCGAAGGGTTCTCGGGCCACTCGGACCGCGTGCAGCTGATGAACTTCGTCGCCTCGCTCGACCCCCGTCCTCAGCGCGTCATCCTGAACCACGGCGAGGAGTCGAAGTCGATCGACCTCTCTTCGAGCCTCCACAAGCGGTTCAACCTCGAGTCCCGGGTCCCGTACAACCTCGAGGCGATCCGGCTCCTCTGACGCGCGCTCCCCCACCCCGGGACGAAACGCTTTATAGCGCGGGGCCGCCGGAGATTTACCCGAACTCCGCGTAGCGGAGCGGCTCTCTCCATGCCGGGTGCCCAGCGCAGGTTCCTCATCCTCGGCCTCGACGGGGGGACGTTCGACCTCCTCGACCCGCTGATGGACGCGGGGGACCTCCCGTTCCTCAAGTCGATGGTCCGCAGCGGCGTGCGCGCGCCGCTCATGTCGGTCTATCCGGCCAAGACGATCCCGGCGTGGTACTCGATGGCGACCGGCCAGGACCCGGGTCAGCTCGGCATCTACGGGTTCACCGAACCGAACGGCGGGCCGGGGCACTCGAAGCTCGTGCAGACGTTCCGCCCGGCCGAGGCGATGTGGGATCGGCTCTCGCGGCTCGGGATGAAGGTCGGCGTGGTCAACTTCCCTCTCCACCAGGGGTACCCCCTCCACGGGTTCGTCGTCCCGGGGATGTTCACCGAGCAGCCGAAGACGTACCCCACCGACCTGCGCGCCGAGCTCGAGCGGACGCTCGGCGGCCCGTATCCCCCCGAGCTCCCCGTGCACCGCGAGTCCGAACGGGCGAGCTGGATCGCCATCGCGACGCGGAGCGTGGAGCAGCGGGCCAAGATCGCGGCCGCGCTCGCCGAGCACCACCGGCCCGACTTCATGTTCGCCATGTTCCGGGAGACCGATCGGCTCGAGCACCAGTACTGGTCCGAGCTGATGCGGCCCGTGGCCGAGATCCCCGAGGACCTTCGGACCTTCTGGCGGACCGTCGACGCGGCCTGCCGCACCGTCCACGAGGCGTTCCGCGCGATCGGCGGTCCCGAGATCACGCTGGTCGTGAGCGACCACGGGCACGGCGAGAACCAGTCCGACTTCTTCACCAACCGGTGGCTCGCGGAGGAGGGGTTCCTCGCCTTCCGCGAAGGCGGGGACGTCGGCGGGCGCAACCTGCTCGCCCGCATCCTCCTCTGGACGCAGCGGCGTCGGGTCGGCCGCGCGCTCGCGCTTCCGATCGCCGGCATGCTCCGGAAGGGCCGGGGCGAGGGCCTCGGCCAGCTGCTCAGCGGCGCCACCTCCTTCGAGGAGATGGCCGAGCGGATCGACTGGCACCGCACGTTGGCGTATTCCTACCCTGTCCCCGAGGGGATCTACCTCAACCGCCGCAACCCCGAGGTCACGGCCGCCACCGAGGCCGCGCTCGTGGCGCGGCTCCGGGCGCGGCTCGAGGCGTACTCGGACGCCCGGGTCGAGGTCTTCGACCCGGCGGAGATCTACCGGGGGAGGAACTTCGTGCGCGCCCCGTCGCTGCTGATCCGGGTCGACGGGATGCGGACCGAGCCCCGGATGGACTTCAGCTATCCGCGCCCGCTCATCCGCGACCGGCCGCAGTTCTTCTACGGCTGCGGGAACCACCGGATGAACGGGATCCTGATCGGCGCCGGGGACGGCGTCCGTCCGGGCGCGACCGACGACGGCCCCCTCAGCCTGCTGGACGTCGCGCCGACCGTGCTCGAGGGCATGGGCGTGAGCCCGTCGCCCGCCATGAACGGACGGTCGTTCGGGCGTCGACTGGGTCTCGCCGCCTGACGGCGCCGCTCGACCCCAACTATTTTCGGCCCGGTCCGTCTCGCGCGCGCCGATGGCGTCCCGCACGGTCGACGTCGTCGCGACGGCCGGGCCTTCCTCGGACCCCTACGCGCCGGGGGCGACGGCGTGGGCGCTCGCGGGCGCGCTCGCCCGTCGGGGCGACTCGGTCGCCGTCCTCTTCCCCTCCGGCGGGGAGAGTTCGGCCGCTCCGGACGGTGTACGGCCCGTGCCGGTCGACCTTCCGCTCCGCCACCCCGGGGCCGCGATCGAGGGCGCCGAGCTGGCGACCGCCGCGGGCCGGCACCTGCGTCGCGACGCGGACCTCGTCCTTCGCGACCCGATCGGCCTCGGCCGGCTGGGCGCGGCCCGGGGGAGGGGGCCGATCGTCGCCGGCTTCGTGCGGGGCGTCGAGCTCACCGCCTACGACCACGAGCGACCCCCCGGCTCCGCCGGCTTCCGGGACCGGCTGGACCGCTGGCGCGACCGCCGCGCGATCCGCCGCCTCGAGGAGGCAGCCCTGCGCGAAGCCGACCGGCTCTTCTGCGACGCGCCCGGACTTCCGGGCGTGCTCGCCGCGGTGTACGGGGTCGCGGAGTCGCGCTGCCGGACCGCGCTCCCCCCGGTCGCGCGGCTGCCCGACCTTCCCCGGCCCGAGGACGCGCGCGCGAGCTTCCGGATCCCGAACGACGTGCCGGTCGTCGCCGCGCCGGCCCCGTTCGAGGCGCCCGATCCGTCCGGCGCGGACCGGGCCCGGGAGGCGTTCCGCCGGGTGCGCTCGTTCTTCCCCGGGGCCCGCCTCATCGTGACGGGCACCTCGGTCCCGGCCGACCCGCACGTGACGGTCGCTCCCGAGCGGGACGCGGGCACGCTCGCCCGGGCGCTCGCCGCGGCGGACGTGACGGTCTTCGCGCGGCGGGTCCCGGGGTTCGATCCCGGCGTCATCCTCGCGCTACGTGCCGGTCGCGCCGTCTTGGTCGGTCCCGGGGTCCAGTTCCCGGTCGACCCGGGCGACGCGGTGCGGAGGGTCGCCGACGACGATCCGGGAGAGCTCGCCTCCGCGCTCGCCGAGCTGCTCGCCGACCCCGCGACCCGCCGGCCGCTGGCGACCGCGGGCGTCGGCTACGCGAGCCCGTACGATCCCGACCGTGTGCTCGCCGGGATCTCCGACGCGCTGCGACCGATCGGCGCGCCGGCCCTCCCGGCCTGACCTCGCCCGAGCGCCGGGCCCGGACCCCCGTTCAGGGCTCGCGCGTCGGCTCATCGAGCCGCCACTCCGCGAAGCCCCGCCCGCCCGACGCGGCGCGGATCGCGCGGCCGACCCCGTCCCACGACGCCCCTCCGGGGAGATCGCCCGACGCGAGGGCGTCCAGGACCCGGCGGAACCGGGCGCGCAGCTCCGCGAACGGGTCCTCGCCGCCCGGCGGGACCCACGGCCGGGCCGGGCGGAGCTCGCGCACGGACCCCGCGTCGACCCACCAGACCCCGATCGGGGCCGCGCGCGTCCCGTCGGTCCGGGCCACGATCCCCGCGGCGCCCCGCCGGCCGGCGACTACCACCGCGGTCCAGTCCCCCCAGGCCCGCCGCCGGAGCGCCTGGGCGACCACCGTGCGGGCGTCGGCGACCTTGGCCTCGACGAGCCCGACCACCTCGCCCTTGCGCGCGACCAGATCGAAGTAGTCGTGCCCGTCCGGGTCGGCCCAGACCGTGTACCCGAGACGGGCCAAGTGGTCGCGCGCGGCCCGGACCAGGTCGCGCTCGCTCGGCCGGGACGCGCGCCGCGGCGCCGGCCCGCTCACGCGCCCGCCCGGAGGAACCAGCGATCGAGCCGTCTCCTCGACAGCTCCACGAAGATCGGGCGACCGTGCGGGCACGAGTACGCGGCTCCCGGGGAGCCTTCGAGCGCCGCGATCACGCGGGCGAGCGTGTCGGCCTCGACCGGGTCTCCGGCCCGGATCGCGGCGTGGCAGGCGATCGTCGCGGCCCGGCGCTCCCGAAGATCGGTCCCGGTGCCCGGCCGCCCCCCGTTCGCCAGTTCGTCCAGGAGCCGGAGGAACGCCTCGGGAGAGGCGCGCGACCCGCGGAACGACGGCACCGCGCGCACCCGCACGGTGGTCGGCCCGAACGCCTCGACGTCGAATCCGCTCGCGGCGATCGCGTCCGGCTCGCTCGCGATCGTGGCCCGCTGGGCCGCGGTCGTCTCGAGCGCGACCGGCGCGACGAGCTCCTGCCGCGCGATCCGGCCGTCGCGCAGGAGCGCCTCGTAGAACAGCCGCTCGCTCGCGGCGTGCTGGTCGACCAGGACGAACCCGCCCTCGGACTCCGCGATCCAGTAGAGCCGATCCAGGCACCCCAGCAGGCTCAGGCGGGAACGGCCGCCCGGGGCCGGGGGCGGTTCCCCCCTGGACGACGCCGGCGCCACGTCGAATCGCTGTTGGCGAGCGCCGAGCCCCGACGGGATCGCACCGACGGACCGGGCGATCGCCGGCCCGCGAGCGGACGGCCCGGGAGGACCGATCGATAGGGAGCCGGCCTCGGCGATCGGGGGCGCCGCGACCAGGGCGGCCCGGACGACGTGCCGGAGCGCGTCGAGCAGTTCCCGCTCGCCCGCGAACCGGACCTCGCGCTTGGTGGGATGGACGTTCACGTCGACCCGGTCGTCGGCGAGCTCGAGCGCCAGGACGCCGACGGGAAAGCGGCCGCGCGGGATGAGGTCGCCGTACGCGGCCCGGACCGACTGAGTCACGGCCCTCGATTGGATGGAGCGTCCGTTGACCGCGAGGTAGAGGCCCGTGGAGTGGGCGACGGCGGTCGAAGGACGTCCGACGACCCCGGTGACCGAGCCGCCGGGGACCGCCGCCCGCACCGGGATGGTGGCCCGAAGGACCGCCGGACCGAGCACGTGCGCCGCGGCGTCCTCGAGCGAGCGCGCCGCGGGCCACGTCGCGATCGGGCGGCCTTCCGCCTCGAGGCGGAGGGAGACGGACGGATGCGCGAGGTAGAGCCGCTCGAGCGTCCGCACGACCTCGAGCTGCTCGGCGGCCGCCCGTTTCAAGAACTTGCGCCGCGCCGGCGTGTTGAAGAAGAGGTCGCGGACCTCGACCGTGGTGCCGGGCGCCCGGCCGACGGCGAACCGCTCCGGCGGCCCGCCGCCGCTGACGGCGATCCCCTCCGCGGCATCCTCCCCGGCGACGCGGGAGGTCAGCCGAAGGCGCGCGACCCCTGCGATCGAGGCGAGCGCCTCCCCCCGGAACCCGAGGGCGGCGATCCGCTCGATGGGGCCCTCCGGCGGGAGCTTGCTGGTCGCGTGCCGCTCGAGGGCGAGGGGGAGCTCTTCCGACGGGATGCCGCTCCCGTCGTCCTCGACCTCGAGCGCGGTGAGCCCGGCGCCGTCGAGGCGCACGACGACGGTCGAGGCGCCCGCGTCGATCGAGTTCTCGACGAGCTCCTTCACGACGGACGCCGGACGTTCCACGATCTCGCCTGCCGCGATCCGCTCCACGGTCGCGGGAGAGAGCCGGCGGATCGGGACCCGCACCGACGCCGCCCCGATCACAGGGGTCCACCGTCCTTCGACTCGGCATCGCGGGCCTTCCGCTGGATCTCGTGCAACCTGCGGTGGGCCTCGACCGGCGTCATCCGATCGAGATCGAGCGCGCGGAGCTCCTCCCGGAGGGGATCCGGCGCGGCCGGCGGCTCGTCGAGCAGCACGCCCTGGGTGTAGCGGGTCGGACGTCGCCCGGTGGTCCGGCCTCGGACCGGCGGGCCGAGGCCCGGCTCTTCGAGCGCCCGCAGCAGGCGTTCCGCCTCGGCCAGGACCGGGGCCGGGAGGCCGGCGAGCCGCGCGACGTGGATCCCGTAGCTCCGGTCGGTGCTTCCCGGCACCAGGCGGTGGAGGAAGACGATGCCCGAGGCGCCCTCGCGGACCGCGAGGTGGGCGTTGCGCGCGCCTCCAAGGCCTTCGACGAGCTCGGTCAGCTGGTGGTAATGGGTCGCGAGGATCGCGCGCGCCCGCGTCGCGTCGTGGAGGTAGCGGAGGGTGGCCCACGCGATCGCGAGCCCGTCGAACGTGCTGGTCCCGCGCCCGACCTCGTCGAGGAGGACCAGCGACCGCGCGTCCGCGGACCGGAGGATCTCGGCGACCTCGCTCATCTCGACCATGAAGCTCGACTTGCCCCGGCCGATCTCGTCGGTGAAGCCCATCCGAGTGAACAACCGGTTGACGACGCCGACGTGGGCGTACTTGGCCGGGACGTACGACCCGGCCTGGGCGAGCACGACCATGAGCCCGATCGCCCGCATGTACGTCGACTTGCCGGACATGTTCGGGCCGGTCAGAACGAGCAACCGCGCCCCGGCCGCATCGAGCTCGACATCGTTCGGTACGAACGACGCGCCGAGCCCGCGCTCGAGCACCGGATGGCGACCGTCCCGGACGACCAGCTCCGTCGAGCGATCGACCGTCGGCCGCACGTACCCCCGCGCGACCGCGAGCTCGGCGAACGTCGCGAGGACGTCGAGCTCGCCGATCGCGCGGGAGAGCGCGTGGACGGCCGGGACGAACCGATCGATCTCGGCGAGGAACGCTTCCCACTGGGCGCCCTCGGCGGCCCGCGCCTCCTCGCGGGCCTCGAGGATGCGGCGCTGGAGATCGTCGAGCTCGTCCGACGCGAACCGCTCGGCCTGGGCCACCGTCTGGCGGCGGCGGAAGTGGGGCGGGGCCCGGGCGAGATGGGGTTTCGTGATCTCGAAGTAGTACCCGAACACCTGGTTGTACCCGAGCTTCAGAGTGCGGATCCCGCTCGCCGCCTGTTCGCGGCGCTCGAGCTCCGCGAGCGCGTCGAGGACCGCGCGCTCCTCCGCGCGATGGCGGTCGACGTCGGGGGCGTGGCCGGCACGGAAGAGCGGACCCCCGTCCTCGGTCGCCGGGAGCGACTCGGGCAGCGCGGTCGTCAGCCGCGCCACGAGATCCATCGGGGGCTCGAGCGCCCCCGCGAGCTCCGCGAGCCGCCCGGGGAGCGGTCCGTCCCTCAGTTCAGCCGCGGCGACCCCGGCCGCGATCAGCCCGTCGCGCAACGCCCCGAGCTCGGACGGTCGGGCGCGTCGCCCGGCGACGCGGGTCGCGATCCGGGCGAGATCGCCGACGCGGGCGAGCGTCGAGCGGAGCTCGGCGCGCGCCGCGACCCGCTCGATCAGCCCCGCGACCGCGTCCTGGCGGGCGGCGATCGCGGCCGGGTCTGCGAGGGGGCTCGAGAGCCAGAGGTCGAGCGTCCGCCGGCCGGCCGCGGTGACGGTCTCGTCCCACGTGGCGAGGAGGGTCGGTCCGCTGGGATCGTCCGGGTTCATCGGTCGGCGGATCTCGAGGTGGCGGAGCGTCCGGGCGTCGAGCCGGAGCCGCTCCGCCGCGGCCCCCCGCTCGACCAGCCGGACGTGGGGCAGGAGGCGCGGCTGCGTCGCGCGCAGATAGCCCGCGAGTCGACGGTCGGCGTCCGCCACGACGGCCACGACCGCGTCCATGGGGACCCCGATAGGGGCCTCGCCCGCCTCGAGCGGAGGCGGGGCATCCTCGACCCGGGCGGCGGGGAACTCGCGACGGATCGCCCGACCGAGCTCCGCCTCGCGCGCGGGCGAGCCGGCCCGCAGCAGGATCTCCCGGGGCTGGTACGGTGCGATCGCCCCAACGAGGCCGACGATCCCCGGTCCATCACCGGTACCATGGAACCACTCGCCGGTGGTCACGTCGACGACGGCGTAGCCCCCCGGTCCGTCGGGCACGTCGACGAGGCTCGCGAGGAAGCTGTGGTCCGGGCCGCCAAGGATCCGGTCCTCCACGACGGTGCCGGGCGTGACGACGCGCGTCACCTCGCGGCGCACGAGCCCCTTCGCGAACCGGGCGTCCTCGACCTGGTCGCAGATCGCGACCTTGTACCCCTTGCGGACCAGCCGACCGAGGTAGCTCTCGACCGCGTGGTGCGGCACGCCCGCCATCGGGACCCGGGCCCCGGTCGCATCGGGCGCCCGGGCCGTCAGGACGACGTCGAGCTCCCGGGCGAGGAGGCGCGCATCTTCGCCGAACGTCTCGTAGAAGTCTCCGACCCGGAATAGGACGAGGTGGCCGGGGTAGCGGGCGCGGACCCCCTCGTACTGCTCGATCAGCGGCGTCGTGGCGGCGGCGGCGGGCATCGGGAGGGCGGGAATCGGGACCCGACAGATAAGGGGGACCGGCGCCGGACGCTGAGGGGGAGATTTGAACTCCCGTGGCGAGACCGCCACCAGCTTTCAAGGCTGGCGCCTTGCCGGGCTAGGCTACCTCAGCGCGACCCCCGGGAGCCGCCCGCGGGCGATTAAAACCTCGGGTCGGGGACCCCCGGCCGGGGATGCAGGTGCCGGGAGCTTCGCGGCCGACCCCGAGGGGCGGGCCGTTTCGAACCCGGGCGGTCAGCTTGGAGGGCTGACATCCTACCGCTAGATTACACCTGCACGATCGACCGGAGGCGCGTCGGTCGAGCGCGACCCGCGGTTAACCTTTTGTCGGTGGAGCGCGGCGCGAGGGGGCCGTTAGCTCGATCATCGCCACGCGCTCGAGCACGAGGCCCTCCCACGCGGACTCCGGCACGGCGGCCCGCTCGTCGGCCCCGATGCCGAGACGATCGAGCGTGGTCGCGTCCGGGGTCCGGGGGTAGACCGACGGATCCTCGACCAGCCCGAAGCGCTCGAGCAGGGCGCGAGGCTCGAGCGGCCGCTCGGCGACGAGGACCAGCGCGTCGCTCGAGTCCGAGATCCCGACCTTCTCGAGCGCCCGCGGCAGCTGATCGTCGCCGGCGACGAAGAGGGCGAGCTCCGCCCCGCGGTCGCGCAGGCGGACCTCGCCGCGTCCGCGCGCTCGACCGAGATGCGCCCACGCGGAGTAGAGGTGGCGCTCCCCGGCGATCGACCGGGCATCGAACAGGGCGACGAGCACGTCCGCGCCGGCGGCGATCTCGCGCAGCGTCCGCACGACCTCGCCGACCCTCGGCTGGCCCGGCGTACGTCGCCGCGCTCCCACCGCCTGCAGGGTGCGCTCGCCGACCGGGGGGAGCGGGGCCATCGCGTTCCCTCACTCCCGCATGAACCGGACGAACGCCTCCTTCGTCCGGGGCTGCAGCGTGTAGTTCTCGCGTCGCTCCCGGCCGATCGTCGAGGTCGGGGTCGACCCGTAGTCGTGGCCGGGGAGGACCACCAGCGCGTCATCGAGCGCGAGCAGGCGGTGCTGGAGGCTGTCGTACAGCGCGCCGGGATCTCCGCCGGGGAGGTCCGTCCGGCCGCATTCCCCCACGAACAGGGTGTCGCCGGTCGCGACGTTCCCCTCGAATACGTAGAGGACGCTGTCGCGGGTGTGGCCGGGCGTGTGGACGACCTCGATGGCGAGCCGCCCGGCCTTGAACGCATCCCCGTCGTCGACGGCGAGGTCGGCCCGGTAGGGGGCCACCCGGTGCGCGACGATCTTCGCGCCGGTCCGGTCGCGGACGTCCTGGTTCCCGGCGATGTGGTCGGTGTGGCTGTGGGTGTTGAGGATGTAGCGGACCTTCACTCCCCGCGCATCGATCGCCGCGAGGACCGGGTCGATCCCGAACGAGGGGTCGATGACGACCCCGGCGCCCCCTTCCTCCTCGGCGACGAGGTAGGTGAAGTTGAGGTACGGCCCGATGCGGAATTGGTCGAGGAGCACGGGTCGACCGAGCGGCGGCCCGTATTTGACCGTGGGCCCGGGCGCTACGCCGGACCGGTGTCCGCGGAGCTGACGCGGCGACCGGTGACCGCGTCCAGGACGACGCGGCCCTCGGCGCCCTCGACGTACCAGAACGGTACATAGAGAAGGACGAGCGCGGCGAGGCGGAAGTCGTCGACCGCCGGCAGCACCCGACGGGTCTCGATCACGAGCGCCCCCCCGTGCTGCTCGGTATGCTCGACGTCGACCGTGTGGTGGCGGCGGATCGCGTCGGCCGCGATCGAGGTCGCGGTGCCGTTGCCGAGCTGGGGATCGAGCCGCTGGTGGGCGCCCTCGATCTGGTCCACGAGCTCGCGGTCCCCGTCCTCCCAGAACTCGACGCGGCGCGAGACCGCGTTGACCGCGACGACCCTCAGGACCGCCGGGCCCGGCACCCCGTGGGCGGAGGTGGGCCGGATGCGGTACGCCCCGACCCAGAACGGTACCAGGCGCAGCGTGTAGCGGGGCCCGTCGACCCCGGCGAGGGTCTCGGCCTCGGCTCTCCCGATCCGGGGGCGGACCGTCCGCTCTCCCTCCGGGACGACCGTGAGCGGCGGGGACAACGGCCCGGTCTCCGCGACCGAGCTCCCATCGCCCGTCCCATCGACGGGCGAGGGGAGGAGGAGCTCCCCGAGCGCCGGACCGAGCGTGGAGGGGGAGACGATCTCGATCCCGCGGTCGGCGGCCATGGCGCGCGCGGTCTCGCCGGGCTCGTCATCGTAGACGATCGTACGGTGGATCGCATCCGCCGGGAACCAGGACTCGACCTCGGCCGGGGAGCGGGTCGCCCGCGCGAGGAGCACCGCCCGACGGTCGACCGACCGCACGGCGAGGATCGCCTGCGTTCGCGGCTCGAGCCGATAGCCGGCGGCCTCCAGCAGTCGACCCAGGATCGGCGATGGCGGGGCCGGGTGGCTCACGCACGTGCGCTGCGGGCGCCCGGGTTATGTGCGTTCCGTTCGTGGGGCAGCGGGCGCCCGGGGGCGTCGGACCCCCGGGCGGCCGGCGGGGACCGGAGTGGGTCGGTACTGGCTCGGCTGCTCGGGGTGGGCCTACGACGACTGGGTCGGCCCCTTCTATCCTCCGGGCACTCCGCCCGGCGAGTTCCTCGAGCGGTATGCGCGCGTCTTCCGCACGGTCGAGGTCGACTCGAGCTTCTACCGGGCACCGGGGCCGTTCCTCGTGCGGCGTTGGGTCGAACGGACGCCCGCGGACTTCCGCTTCGCGCTCAAGGTTCCCCGCGACGTCACCCACGAGGAAGACGAGCGGAAGGGCGACGAGGTGCTCGCGGGATTTCTCGGGTCCCTGTCCCCCCTGCGTGCGGCCGGGAAGCTCGCGGCCGTCGTGCTGCAATTTCCGGCATCGTTCCGGGCGCCGGCGGGTGCGGGTCGGCTCGAGCACCTCCTGACCTCGGTGCCCGTCGAGATCCCGCTCGCGGTCGAGCTGCGGCACAGCTCCTGGTGGGTGCCCGGGACCCGCCGCATGCTCGACGAACGGCGGGCCGCGCTGGTCTGGTCGGTCGTGCCGGGGACCGAGCCCCCCGCGTGGATCCCGGGTCCGTTCGTCTACGCCCGGTTCGTGGGCGACCGCGCGCTCACGAAGTTCGACCGCCTCCAGCGGGACCGTGGCGACGACCTCACCCGGATGCGCGCCCGATTCGAGGACGAGGCGCGCTCCGCCGACCCCGTCTACGCCTACGCGAACAACCACTTCATGGGATACGGCCCTGGAACGGTCGCGGCGATCGCGACGGCCCTCGGGGAGCCGGCTCCCGATCTCGGAGCGGCGCAACGGGGCGCGGGCCAGCGGACGCTGGCGGCCGGGGTCGACGCCGCCGAACGAGAGTAACCTTTTAGCCGCCGCCCGGTCCCACGTTCCTCGCCGATGAGCGAGGCGATCACGCTCCGGGTCGCGGAGGCGTTCCAGCAGGACATCGGGCTCGGCACGGCCCGCCTCGACGTGCAGACCCGGCAGCGGCTCAAGGTCGGCCTCGGCGACGTGGTCGAGGTGCGCGGCCGCAAGGTCACCCCGGCGATCGTGAGCCGCGCCCAGGCGGACGACGAGGGGAAGGGCCTCCTGCGGATCGAGGCCGTGGTCCGGCGGAACGCGGGCGTCAGCATCGGCGACCGGGTCCAGGTCCAGCGGGTCGACTGCCCGAGCGCCGACTCGGTGACGATCGCGCCGATCTATGCCGGCAGCGCCCGGATGGACCTCGGGCCGGGGCTCGAGAGCTTCGTGGCCAAGGCGCTCGCCCGGCGGCCGTTCGTCCGCGGCGACGTGTTCGTGATCCCCGGCGTGTTCCTCATGGGCGGCTCGCTGCCGTTCATGGTCGTCGCGACGCAGCCGAAGGGGATCGTGCAGGTCGCCCCGTCCACCCTGATCACGATCAAGGAGGAGACGGTCAGCGAGACCGAGGTCGCGGCTCCGCGCGTCTCGTACGAGGACATCGGCGGGCTGAAGGAGAAGCTCGGACGGGTCCGGGAGATGATCGAGCTCCCGTTGAAGCACCCCGAGCTGTTCGACCGGCTCGCGATCACGCCGCCCAAGGGAGTGCTCCTCTACGGTCCCCCGGGGACCGGCAAGACCCTGATCGCGAAGGCGGTCGCGAACGAGGCCGGCGCGCACTTCATCGGGATCCAGGGTCCCGAAATCATCTCGAAGTACTACGGCGAGAGCGAGAAGGAGCTCCGCGAGAAGTTCGAGGAGGCGGAGAAGAACGCCCCGAGCGTCATCTTCATCGACGAGCTCGACTCGATCGCGCCGCGCCGCGACGAGGTCGTCGGCGAGGTCGAGCGTCGGGTCGTGGCCCAGCTCCTCACGCTGATGGACGGCCTCTCCGGCCGGGGGAACGTGATCGTCATCGCGGCGACGAACCGCGAGGAGGCGATCGACCCCGCGCTCCGGCGCCCCGGCCGGTTCGATCGCGAGATCGAGATCGGCGTGCCGACGATGGAGGGCCGGCTCGAGATCCTGCAGATCCATACGCGGGGGATGCCGATCGACGGCAGCGAGAAGGACCGCGAGCGCCTCCTGAAGGAGCTCGCGGGGATGTCCCACGGGTTCGTCGGGGCGGACCTCTCGTCGCTCGCCCGCGAGGCGGCGATGCGGGCGCTGCGCCGCTACCTGCCCGAGATCGACTTCGACCAGCCGATCCCGATCTCGCTGCTCGAGCGGATGAAGGTCACGGACTCCGACTTCAAGGACGCGCTGACGCAGATCGAGCCGTCGAGCCTCCGGGACGTCGCGGTCGAGGTCCCGACCACGCACTGGGACGAGGTCGGGGGCGTCGAACGGGTCCGCCGCATCCTCGAGGAGTCGGTCGAGCTGCCGTTCAAGAACCCGCAGGTCTACCGCCACATCGGGATCGACCCGCCCCGCGGAATCCTGCTGTACGGCCCGCCCGGCGTCGGAAAGACGCTGCTCGCGAAAGCGGCGGCGACCGAGAGCCAGGCGAACTTCATCTCGGTCAAGGGCCCCGAGGTGATGAGCAAGTGGGTCGGCGAGAGCGAGAAGGCGATCCGGATGATCTTCAAGAAGGCCCGCCAGGCCTCGCCGTCGATCGTCTTCATCGACGAGATCGACTCGATCGCGCCCCGCCGGGGCCTCCAGACCTCGAGCGGCGTGACCGAGCGGATCGTCAACCAGCTGCTCACGTCGATCGACGGCCTCGAGTCGCTCGAGCGGGTCCTGGTCATCGCGGCGACGAACCGGCCCGACATCATCGACGAGGCGCTGCTCCGAACGGGGCGGTTCGACCGGATGATGTACGTCGAACCCCCTACCGTCGACGGGCGCCTCGAGATCCTCAAGGTCCACACCCGGAAGATGCCGCTCGCGGAGGACGTCGACCTGCGCGACCTGGCGCAGCGCACGGAGGGGTACGTCGGGAGCGACCTCGCCGCTCTCTGCCGCGAGGCCGGGCTCACCGCGATCCGCGAGAACTTGAAGGCCGCGAAGGTCACGCGGGCACACTTCGACGCCGCGCTGAAGCAGGTCCGCGCGTCGTGCGACCCCGACGTCCTCCGGTTCTACGAGGAGTTCGAGAAGCACCTCATGCGAGAGCGGGTCGCGCGCCGTCGGGACGAGCCCGGACAGGCGATCTACCGCTAGCGCGCGCCGCGTCGCGCCGGGGCCGTCTCCGTTAGGGCCAAGCTATATGTAGTAAGGCTAGGTTCGGCGCCGCGCCCCCGATAGAAGGGGCTCCGGAACGGGAGAAGTGAATCAGTTGGATAGCCCCCTGCCGCGCGCCACTTTCTGGGTGGTCGTACTGCTGTTGCTGGCGGGTTCGCTGGTAACGCTGGGAGGAGCCCAGGCCGCATCGTCGCCGAACTATGTTCTGACCGGGTACGCCCGCACGTCCACCGGCCAGGGCATCTCGGGGACCCTCGTCGACCTGCAATCCCGCGCCACGGGGCAGATCTTCACCACCCGGACGACCGGGTCGGGCGGAGCGTTCGCCTTCAACTCCTCGAACACGGGGAGCGCGATCGCGCCCGGGTACTGGTCCGTCTGGGTCCCCGCCCAGGCGAACGTCAGCGCGGGCTACGGCTCCGGTTGTACTCCGATCTGCGCGATCTTCCCGGTCAACCAGACGCCGACGGCGCGCTACTACAACGCGACCGACCTGACGACCACGACCTCCCCGGTGCTGCTCAACATCACCGTCGCCGACTATACGTCGACGATCAAGGGGACCGTCTCCGAGACCGGCTCGGTCGTCCCGGGCGCGACGGTCCAACTGATCTACCCGCTCTTCGACGACCTATCGCTCGCGAACAACACCACGGGGCCGTACGGCAACTACTCGCTCAAGGCGCCCCCCGGCACCTGGATCGTCAAGACGACGATCCCGGGCGTTCCCCCCGCCTACAACGTCACCCGCGTGACGGTGCCGAAGCGGGGCACGGTCACGGTCAATCCCAACGTCCAGAACTTCCTGATCTACGGTTCGGTCCTCCAGGCCGGGGTCCGCGGCAATCCGCCGGTCCCCAACGGCGGCAATCTGACCGTCTGGGACCCGACGGACGGCTACATCTACTCGAGCCCGACGCCCGCGGGCGGCTACTACTCGTTCGGCAGCTACGCGAACCTGTCGTACTCGGGCTCGCAGACGTTCGACGTGGTGCTCTCGACGATCGGGTACGCGACCAACTACGTCCCGGTGACGATCTCGAGCCCCTCGTCCCTCCAGAAGAACGTCCTCGTATCGCCGCTCCTGACGAGCCAGCGCGGATCGTACACGACCACTCTCAACTTCTCGACGATCAACGTCTCGACGGGGAAGGGGAGCGTCTCGGTGAACACGAGCGCCTATCTCGGCAACAACACGGTGTTCGCCAACCTCCCGAACGCGAGCGTCGGCCAGATGTGGGCCCAGCTGGGCCTCGACTTCGCCCACTCGATCAGCTTCCCCCAGTCCGACCTCGCGCCGTTCTTCGCGTGGGAGAACGCGTCCGGTCCGTTCCTCCCGGCCGTCCAGGCGGGCCTCGCGATCAACGGGACCGGATTCCTCGCGCCGGCGGGCGCCCAGAACCTGACGAGCTTCTCCTCGACGAGCTGCTCCTCGAGCTGCGGCCTGTCCACCAGCGGGGACATCCAGCTCGGGTGGAACACGACCTACCGGCTCAACGGGACGCTCTCGGGCAACTCGAGCTCGTACACGGTCAACTTCGGGTTCACCCACCCGCTCGCCTCGGACGCGTACAACTACACGGTCGTCCTTCCGACGGGCTACGCGCTCGCCGCGGGCACCGCCGCCCCGTCCAACTCGAAGCTCCTGCCGCTCGGCCCCGACGACACGTGGACGAAGTTCAACCTGGTCTCCCTGCCCTCGCCGACCCCGCAGGGCTCGTTCTCCTTCACGATCGTGAAGTACGCGAACCTGACGGCGAACGTCAACATCACGGAGAAGAACTTCGCGTTCTCGACCGCGAACATCCTCAACGCGACGCACAACAACTACACGGTCGTGGTCGGGCTCAACCAGAACGTGACGTTCAGCGCCCTCAACTCGACCTACCCTGCCGGGACGAACGGCACCAAGTTCGTCTGGGACTTCGGGGACGGAGCGCAGACGACGACCGGCCAGGCGACCACGAACCACACGTACTCCGCGGCGAGCGGCCGCTACGCCTACAACGGCTCGCTGACGGTCACGAGCTCCGGGGGTCTCAAGAACTCCACGACGTTCTTTGTCTGGGTCGGCCAGGGGCCGGTCGCCGCGGCGATCAGTTCCAACGCCACGGCGTCGCAGAATCGTAGCGTGGGCGGTACTCCGTACCTGTTCGTGAACTGGGGCACCGCGGTGTCGCTCAATGCGACCGCGAGCACGGCGAAGATCTCCCCGACCGCGCTCCAGGCGAACGTGATCTCGGTCGCAACGTTCGTGATCACGGCGAAGGGGTTCAAGGTCACCCAGAACTACTCGAGCAGCCAGGGCGCGAGCGTCGACTCGAACTACTCGTACACGTTCCTCGGCGCGGGCGTCTACTACACCAACCACACGACGATCAACGGTTCGACGATCTTCTTCAAGGGCTGGCAGTACAACATCTCGCTCACCGTCTGGGCGGGTAGCGGCCAGTCCGGCACGGCGTCGCTCATCGTCCTCGTCAACGACACGCAGAAGCCGGTCCCCGCCTTCCAGGTCCTGAACGCGGCCGGAAAGCCGGTGAGCGGCTCCGGCGTGATCACCGCGGCGAACCTCACGGCGCGGATCTCGCTCAACGGGGCGAACTCGACCGACCCCAACAACGGGTCGCTGACGAAGTACTACTGGCAGATCTCGAACTCGACGGCGCTCGTCCGGGCGACGAACGTCACCTCGGTGAAGCCGTACCCGACGTTCTGGCTCACGCCCCAGTCGGCGGCGTACACGATCAACCTGACCGTGACGGACCTGAACGGGAACCGGGCGTGGACGACCGCGTCGCTGCAGGTGTCGGTCAACTCGACCACCACCCCGATCATGCAGGCGACCAACCTCACCGCGCCGACGAGCTACAACGCGGGGACGTCCTACACGATCTGGGTCAACCTCACGTCGGGTGGGGGGACGAAGTCGGTCGCGCAGAACGTGACCGTCGCGTTCTACCTGACGAGCCCGACGGGCACGACGCGCTCCTACATCGCGAGCTCGCCGGGGTCGGTCCAGTTCTACAACTACACCGCGGTCGGCGTCGTCAACACTGTTCCGTTCGCCACCGGGCTCATCCCGACGATGGCGTACAACCAGACCTACCGGGCGGTGATCCACTGGACCCCCGGCTCGACCGGCAACTTCGTGCTGTACGCGAACGTCACGGCGTCGAACGGCTACATCGGCAACTACGCGAGCGGGGTGGTCAGCCAGTCGATCTCGGTGAACCCGAACCCCACCACCCAGGCGCTCGAGTACGTCGCGATCGGAGCGGCGGTCGTCATCGTGATCGTGCTGATCGTGATCTTCTACCGCCGGCGCGGCGGGCGAACGACCTCGGGCCGCTCCGGCGGCCGCTCGTCCGACCGCGGGAAGGCGAAGCCGTCGGCCGACGAGGACGACGAGCTCGACGACGACAAGTGAACGGGACCGTCCCCCGAGCGGGGACGGCCACCGCGCCCGGAACCTTCCGGGCGACCTTCGCCCCCCTAGCCGTACGGCCCGACCTCGTCCAGGAGGTCGACGTGGGTGAGCAGCATCCGGCGGCAGCAGTAGCGTTGGAGCCCGAGTCCGTCGAGGACGGCCCCCGCGGGCTCGCCGCGGGCCGTCCGCTCGCGGTACTCGTCCCAGTGCTGGCCGATCACGTTGCCGCAGGTGAAGCAGCGCACCGGCACCATCATCGTCATGTCCGACCGACCTCCTGCCTCAGCGGTACGACTTCTGCCGGCGCTTGCGGGCGCCGCGTCCGCCCGGCCGCTTCGGGAGCTTGCGGCGCGGGTCGTTCACGATCAGCGAGCGGTCGTAGTGCTTGAACGTCTCCTTCAGCTCGGCGTCCTTGAGCCACTCGAGGAGGCCGCGCGCGACGGCGGTGCGGGCCGCCGACGCCTGGCCGACGATCCCTCCGCCGCGGACCTCGATGGCGATGTCGAGCGCCCTGCCGCGGTCCCCGACCATGAGGAGCGGCTCCTGGATCTTGAGACGGACGACCTCGGGCTCGACCAGCTCGAGCGGCCGACCGTTGACGCGGACGAGCCCGGCGCCCTTGCGCACCGAGGCCCGCGCGACCGCCGACTTCCGCTTGCCGGT
>DATJRX010000025.1:0-13244 GCA_035504395.1 Thermoplasmata archaeon
AACAGCGGGGACTTCTTCTATCTCGACAACGACGGGCCCGACACGTTCGGGATCCAGCTCAACACCGTCCTGACCAACGTGACGGTGTGGGGCCACTCTCGCGACGACTTCTGGACCCAGGACGTCATGTTCTTCACGCCGAGCCAGGACCTGGTCCAGTTCATCGACAACGTCTGGAACTTCTCCGCGACCAACCAGTCCGAGCCTGCGAGCACGTTCTTCTCGGGGAACGGGACGGCGACGGGATCCTACTACTACGACGAGGACCCCGCGCTGTTCACGGTCGGCTTCCCGTTGACGGTCCACCTGTACATGAACGCCACCACCCGGAACGTCTCGACCGTCTCGGGCCCGATGGAGGTGTCGACCCTCACCTTCGGATTCGACCTGGTCGGCGCGGGCGGCTTCCAGGTCGGGTCGGGGATCTACGATACGGTGGAGTTCGACTCGAACGAGGCGCCGAGCGCCGCGTTCCCCCTGCCGCACTTCCAGGTGAACGGCGGGAGCCTCACCCCGACGAACTTCCTGCTGTACGACTCGGAGCTGATGATCGGCGGCCCCGGGGGTGGCTCGACCACCCAGATCTACGCGCTCAACGGCTCGATGTCCCTCTCCTACCTCAACGGAGCCACGGGCCGGTACGCGTTCGACCCGACCGCCTGGGACGCCGGGACCGACACCGGCGAGACGGCGCAGGGGATCTCCGAGTGGTACAACACGGCGGGAACGGTCGATCTCGGCGCCGGTCCGTCGTTCGTGCTGCCGCTCTGGAACGCGACGCCCAGCGGGAACCAGGGGACGCTCACGGCCACCGGGACGTTCTCGCCGGACAACGGCTTCGTCTTCGTTTCGCCCGGGGCTTCGCTCAACAACACCTCGGCGGCCTGGGCGCCGATCCTGCCGGGCGGAACGTACCGGTTCACGCTCCCGGCCGGCATCTACTCCGGCATCGCGCTCGCCTCGAACCACGACTCGAGATCGCTGACCTGGCTCGGCGGCGCGGGCACGGTCGATACCGTGGACATCGCGCTCGCGCTCGACCTCAATGTCGGCGTCGACACGCCTCTGTTCGCGTGGAACAACGATCAGCTCGCGAACCTGTCGTTCTCGGGCGCGGGCACCGAAGCGAACCCGTACCTGCTGTACGACGACCAGTCGTATCCCTTCCTGCCGTACTTCGGCGAGATGAACGACTTCCTGTTCCCGGTGTTCCCCGGCGTCCTGATCGTCGGCACCTCGGCGTACTGGGAGCTCTCCGCGCCCCCGTCGTTCACCGTCGTCCTCCCCCCGGCGCTCGCCGAGGAGCTCGGCGCCGGAGGTCTTCCGGACACGAACCAGCTCCAGATCGAGGTCTACGACGCCTCCCACGGCACGATCATCGGCGGCTCCGACATCGGCGGCTGGTTCTACGACTCGCAGTTCAGCTTCCCGGAGCCGTACTACCCCGACGGGGAGATCGTCCTGTGGGGCGACTCCTCGATCCTGATCGCGGACAACACGTTCCAGGACCAGGGCGTCGGGATCGTCCTGATGCAGGGGAGCGGCAACACGATCTTCGGCAACGAGTTCCTCGCCGCGACCGCGCCCGAGATCGCCTACCCCGCGGAGTTCGGGATCTACGAGTTCGAGAGCGGGGACCTGATCTACAACAACGTCTTCGACACCCTGATCGGGGCCTACTCGCCCCCGATCAACCTCTACAACGGCCTCCCGCAGATCAACCTCGATGCGTGGAACCTCTCCTCCTGGGAGACCGCATCCACGGTCAACGAGGTGAACGGCTTCGCGCTCGCCGGGTCCATCCTGGGGAGCCCCGTCGTCTGCGGTAACTGGTGGTGGGACTACGTGCCGGGCGAGGCGCTCCCGTACGGGGATGCGATCGAAGGCTCGAGCGCCTTCATCGAGACCGGCGGCGACTACTGCCCGTTCGGTCCCGACGGCGCGGTCGGCTACCACGCCACCTTCTCGGAGACCGGGCTGCTCACCGGGACCTGGACGATCACCGTCGCGGGCGTCACCGCGACCGCCGCCGCCGGCGACTCCATCGTGGTCGCGCTCCCGAACGGCACGTGGTCCTATTCGGTCACCGCGGTCGAAGGCTACCTCGCGTCGCCCGCGTCCGGCACGATCCACATCGACGGCGCGTCGACCGGGGCCACGATCGGCTTCTCGACCTCGGGCGGCGTGTTCGTGGCCGACTACCCGGCGACGATCGAGGAGGTCGGGCTGCCGGCCGGCACCGAGTGGACCGTCGACTTCGAGTCGACGGCGTACTCCACGAACGCGTCGGCGATCTCGTTCAGCGTGCCGAACGGGACGTACTCGATCGGGGCGCAGGACGTCGCCGACTACACCGTCCACCTCGGGTCCAGCTTCCTCACGATCCAGGGGAGCGGCCTCACGGCGTTCGTCCTCTATTCGCCGGACCCGGGCTTCATCAACGCGACGGTCTCGCCGTCGACCGCCTCCGTCTCGATCAACGGCACCGCGGTGCCGCTCGCCTTCGGCGGATTCTCGGTCGAGATGAAGCCGGGGACGTACGCGATCGAGGTGACGGCGTCCGGCTACGCGACGTACTTCAACAACGTCACCGTCGCGCCGTCGCACGGCGTCTCCCTCGCGATCGCGCTGGCCTCGGTCGGGGTCGGCACCGCACCGGGGAACTCGACGACCACGACGGCCGCCGCCGGTCTCTCGACCGGACAGTTCGAGGGCCTGGTCGTGGGCCTCGTCGTCCTGGCGGCTGCGATCCTCGTGGCGGCCCTGCTCGTCCGCCGCCGCGGAGGCGGGGCGACCCCCGACTACTACGCGCCGGCCCCGACGCCGACCGGAGCCCCCCCGGCCGCCGCCCCCGCGTCGGCCCCGGTCCCCGAGTACTCCGAGGAGAACCTCCCGCCGTCGGGCTCGGGCTGAGCGGCCCTCCGCGGCCGACGGCTCGCGCCGCCCGCGGAACGGGACCGCCCGGGCGTCCGCGGGAGGAGAGGGGAAGGGCGGCGCGCGGTACCTAGTCCCGGAACGGGATCGCAGTTCCCCGGGCTCGGATCGGTCGCCCTAGATCCCGATCACGGAGTGCGCCACGATGAGCGCGATGAACAGGATCGAGATCGTGTTCACGACCTTGATCAGCGGGTTGATCGCGGGACCCGCGGTGTCCTTCGTGGCGTCCCCGACCGTGTCGCCGACGACCGCCGCCTTGTGGGCGTCGGAGTGCTTCCCGCCGAAGTGGCCGCCCTCGATGTACTTCTTGCCGTTGTCCCAGGCCGCGCCGCCCGTGGTCATCGTGAGCGCGAGCGGGAAGCCCGAGACGATGGTCCCGAGGAGGAGACCGGCGAGCGCGACCGGGCCCAGGATGAACCCCACCGCGAGCGGCGTGACGACGGCGATGAGGGCCGGCACCGCGAGCTGGCGGATCGCGGTCACGGTCACGATGTCGACGCACTTGCCGTACTCGGGCTTCGCCTTCCCCTCGAGGAGACCGGCGATCTCGCGGAACTGACGGCGGATCTCGAAGACCATCCGCTCGGCCGCGATCCCGACGGCGTTCATCAGGAACGAGGTGAAGAAGAACGGGAGGACCGCGCCGATGACGAGGCCCGCGACGACGAGCGGAGTGCTGAGGGTGAGCAGCGCGGTGAACGCGCCCCACGGCTGGCCCCAGTGCGACGCCGCCGCGAACGTGTAGGCGGCGAACAGGGCCAGGGCCGCCAGCACGGCGGAGCCGATGGCGTATCCCTTCGTGATCGCCTTCGTGGTGTTCCCGACCGCGTCGAGCGGATCGGTGATCGCGCGGGCCTGCTGCGGCAGATTCGCCATCTCCGCGATGCCGCCGGCGTTGTCGGTGATCGGACCGAACGCGTCGATCGAGATGATCATGCCGGTGACCGAGAGCATGCTCGCCGCGGCGAGCGCGATCCCGTAGAGGCCGAGATAGGAGTTGGGGGAGGTCGAGGTGCCGTTCCAGCCGGCCGCGGCGTACGCGATCAGCGTCCCCGCGACGACGACCAGGCCGGGCATCCACGCCGACTCGAGGCCGACCGAGAGGCCGCTGATGACGGTCGGTCCGGCGCCCGCCTGGGACGCCTCGGCGATCTTGTGGACGGGCGAGTAGCTCGCGCTCGTGTAGTAGTCGGTGATCAGCACGATGAGGATCATGACCACGAGGCCGACGGCCGTGGCGATGAACACCCCGGTGCTGCCGTTCATGAAGTAGTAGTCGAGGAGATACAGCCCCACCAGTCCGACCGCCGTGGTCGCGCCGAGCCCCTGGTAGAGCGCGCCCATGATGGTCCCGCCCGGCCGCATCCTCACGAACAGCGTGCCGACGACCGTTGCGAGGATCGCCCACGCGCACACCATCAGCGGGAACAGGATCGCGTTGGGGAACATCGCGAGGAGCGCCGGATAGACCCCCGGCGCTCCGATGAGGTAGGCCAGCAGCATGGCGGCCATTGCGGTGACGACGTAGGTCTCGAACAGGTCGGCCGCCATCCCCGCGCAGTCGCCGACATTGTCGCCCACGTTGTCCGCGATGACGCCGGGGTTCCGCGGGTCGTCCTCGGGGATCCCGGCCTCCACCTTGCCGACGAGGTCGGTCCCGACGTCCGCCCCCTTCGTGTAGATCCCGCCGCCGACGCGCGCGAAGAGGCTCATGAGCGAGGCCCCGAACAGGAGCCCGACCATGTCGAGCACGTTCCCGCCGAAGGCCCAGTAGAATCCGACCAGCTCGAGGAGGGCCATCCCGGCCACCGACATGCCGGTGACGCTGCCGCCCCGGAACGCGAACGCCATCGTGGCGGGGAGGCTCCCGCCGCGCGCGTGGGCCGCGGTCCGCACGTTCGCCCGGACGCTCACGACGAGCCCGATCGCCCCCGCGAGCGCGCTCCCGGCGACGCCGAAGATGAAGCCGGTCGCGAGGCGGGCGCCGCTCCCGGTGATGCCGAAGGCGAACCCGATGATGACCGCCAGGATCACGGCGACGATGAACACGATCGTGTACTCTCGCCGCAGGAACGCGTTCGCGCCCTCGCGAATGGCCGCGGCGATCTCCTTCATCCGGTCGTCGCCCTCATCCTCGCGGAGCACGAGGGCGGTCTGGATGCCCGCGTACCCGAGCGCGAGGATCGCGGCGAGCAGGATCAGCAGTTCGATCTGGGTCGTGGTGAGGCCCATACGTTCTCCCCCGAAATTCGAGGGCGGCTGAACGGCGCGCTTAATAAAGCATTGCGGAGGCCCGCCGCCGGTGCGGGATGAGTATTATATTCTGAGCGGGCCCGAATCCAGTCCCGATGATTCCGGCGGCGCCGTCCAGCGAGCCGAGCGAGCGCCGGGCGCGGGTCACCTGCTCCCAGTGCGGTCGAATGGTCGAGCTCGCGAGGCTCCGGGAGCACCTTCGATCGGAGCACGGTTCGACCAGTGCCGACGTCGACTCCGCCTACCTGACCGCGCGTATCGAGGCGAAGCGGGCCCGGCGTTCCCAGCACTAGGGATCGTAGTCGCGGCGCCGGATCCGGTCCAAGGCGTGGGCCGTGAACTCGGACCGAGAGAGCGTCCGGCTCTCCTTGCTGCCCCGCACGCGCAGGGAGACCTGGCCCTCCTGGATCTCCCGATCCCCGAGGACGAGGACGTACGGGACGCGGTCCAGCTCGGCGGAGCGGACCCGCTTCGAGAGCGACTCCTCGGGCGTCGCCACCTCGGCCCGGAGACCCACGGCGGTGAGTTCGTCAGCCAGAGCGCGCGCGGCGTCGGCCTGGCGATCGGTCACGGGGAGGATGCGGGCCTGCACCGGGGCCAGCCAGGGCGGGAAGCGGCCGGCGCAGTGCTCGATGAACACGCCCAGGAAGCGTTCCCAGGTCCCCAGGATCGTGCGGTGGATGACCACCGGAGTGTGGAGCTGGCCGTCCGGGCCCTGGTACTCGAGCCCGAACCGCTTCGGCATCTGGTAGTCCAGCTGGATCGTCCCCGTCTGCCAGGGGCGTCCCAGCGAGTCGCGAACGTGGATGTCGATCTTGGGTGCGTAGAAGCCCCCCTCCCCGGCCGCGACCCGGTATGGTACCCCGGAGGCCTGGAGCGCCCGCTCCAGGGTCGCCTCGGCCTTCTCCCAGGTGGCGACCTCGCCGAGGAAGCGGGCAGGTCGGGTGGAAAGCTCGTACGACCACTCGAGGCGGAAGGTGGTGAACGCCTCGCGGATCCAGTCGAGCAGGGTCTTCAGCTCCGCGTCGATCTGCTCCTCCGTCACGAACACGTGGGCGTCGTCCTGGACGAGCTCGCGGACCCGGGTGAGACCGTGGAGGGTCCCGCTCGCCTCGTAGCGGTGGAGGGGCGCGAACTCGGCGAGCCGCATCGGCAGCTCGCGGTAGCTTCGGGAACGGGAGCGGAAGATCAGCATCGACCCCGGGCAGTTCATCGGTTTCCAGCCGAAGGTCCGCCCCTCGATCTCGGAGACGAACATGTCCTCGCGATACATCTCCCAGTGACCGCTCGTCTCGTACACGCTCTGGGGGAACAGGAGCGGGGTTCGAACCTCGGCGTAGCCGGCCGACCGCAGGTGCTCCCGCACGTACGACTCGAGCTCGCGGACGAGCACCATCCCTTTCGGAAGCCAGAACGGGAAGCCGGGGATCTCCTCGATGAACAGGAACAGTTCCTGCCGGCTCCCGATCGTCCGGTGGTCGCGCGCTTCCGCCTCGGTCCGCAGCTTCAGGTACGCCTCGAGCTCCGCCTTCGTCGGGAAGCCGATCCCCCGGACCCGCTGCAGGGCCGGACCGTCCGTCCCGGGCTCCCGCTCCAGTCCCGAGAACCCCAGGATGTGGATGCCCGCCAGCCATCCCGTGTGCGGGACGTGCGGGCCTCGGCAGAGGTCCACGAAGGTTCCGGTCTCGTAGACCGAGATCGGCTCGCCCATGGGGGTCTCCGCGATGTAGCGGAGCTTGTGCGGATTTCGGGCGAAGATCCGTTCCGCCTCCTCCCGAGAAAGTTCCCGGCGGACGAACGGCTCCTTCGCCGCGATCGCCCGGTCCATCGCCGCGCGCATCGCGTCGAGATCGGCGGGGACGAGCGGGCGAACTTCGAAGTCGTAGAAGAAGCCCTCCTCGGTCGGGGGGCCGTGGGTCGGACGCGCGTCCGGGATCGTCTCGACCAGGGCCTTGGCGACGAGGTGGGCCGACGAGTGTTCAAGGATGTCGCGGCCCGCCCGGTCCGAGAAGGTCAGCGGGGCGATCGCACCCGGTGACGTCAACCGATGCGCAAGATCGACCGGTTGGCCGTCCAGCAGGGCGGCGAGGAACGCGCCGGCCTTCTCGGGGAATGCCCGCGCGAGCACGTCGCCGACGGTGGATCCGGGGGCGACCGAGTCCGTGCGCCCGCCCGGCAGCGCGATGGTCAGGCGAGGCTCGTCCGGCATCGGTCGCTTCCGCCCGCGCGCCGACCGACCTCAAGGCTAAAACGATTCGGCCGGCGTGTCGCGGGGGCGCTCCGGTGAGGAGGCTCGGTACGCCGCGCGAACCGCCGCCCGACCGCTGCGGCGCGAAGTCGAGCCTCCGGCCCGGGTCCGACGCCCTGGGTCCGGTCCGATCCTTCCCGACGCTTCGTCCGGCCTCGCGACCGAATGTTCGAGTCGCTGCATCGTGACTAGATGTCCGGCCGGGTAGGTCCGACCGTGGCGGAGGTAGGCGAACCCGGTGGCGTGCAACAGCGACTCGTACCGCGCCACGCCCCAGCCGACGGGCACCGCGCGACCGTCCTCCTCGCGAAACAGGTACGTAGAATCCATCCGGTGAGCCACGGTGATCGCGGCGCCGAGCGGCCGCCGTACGAACGACCGGAGGGGAGCGCCCACCAGGCGCTCCAAGATCGCCAACCCGTGCTCGTGGAACGAGACGAAGGCGCTCTCGACCTGCCCCGGGAGGACGAGCACGGGGGTCTGATGCACCATCCCGAACCCCGCGCGCTTGAGCACGTTGACCCGGGTCCCCCCGACCACGAGCCGTCCGGCCTCGGCGACGGCCGCCTTGGTCTGGTCCCGAGGTCCTACGGACGAGCCTCCGAGCGTGACCACGAGGTCGGACGCGCCGGCGGCGGTCTCGATCGCCGAGCGGATCGTGGCACGGTCGTCCGGTACGACTCCGGCGTACTCCACGTCGCACCAGCGGCGCATCAGCGCGACCAGCGCCGGCCCGAGCGCGTCGAATCGACCGGCCTCCCCCCGGTCCGGTCGAGTCAACTCGGATCCGGTCGCGAGGACGATCGCACGGGGCCGACGGACCGGGACCCGAGCGACGCCGGCCGCGAGCAGTCCGGCGACCGAATAGGGAAGGATCTCGCTCCCCCGCGCGAGGATCCGGGTCCCTCGACGGAGCGAGCTCCCGCGGGCGTGGACGTCGACGCCGGGGCGGGCGGGGGTTCGAAGCCGGACGATGTTCCCTTCCCGATGCACCGATTCGGCCCGCGCCACAGCCGCCGCGCCGGCCGGCAGCGGGGCCCCCGTCACGATTGTCATGGCCTCTCCCGGTCGCAGCCGGCCCGTTCGACCCGGTGCGACGAGCCGAAACTCGCGGAGGAACGCTCCCCCGCCGATCCCGAGCGCGTACCCGTCCATCGCCGAGGCCGGTCGCGGCGGGACGTCGCGAGGCGACCGGACCTCCCGCGCGCTCCACAGTCCGGCGCTGCCGGCCGAGTCGGTCCACGTGATCGGCACCGGCCGCAGCGGGAGCGATGCGACCTCGGCCCGGACCTGGGCGAGCCGGAGCAGAGGATATGGGGGATTCGCGCTAGGCGCGGTCACGCGCCCGGACCACCGGAAGGAACCCAGATCGTGACGATCATCGTTCAGCTGGTCGGGAGCCACCGTTCGGGAAAAACGCTTGCCCTGAGCCGGGTCGTGCGCGCGCTCCGTCGGAGGCGCCTGTCGGTCGTGGTCATCAAGCATTCCCACCACGCGATCGACCTGGCCGGTACCGACACCGACCGCTACGTTCGAAGCGGGGCCACGGCCGTCTTCTTCGCCTCCGCGCGGACCGTCGGTTTCCTGCCGGGCGACGCGCTCGCATGGGCGCGCCGGCTGCGTCCGGACGTGGTGCTGGTCGAAGGGTACCACCGTCGTCGGTTGGGGACCCGATTCGAGATCGATTCCCCGGACGAGGCCACCACCCGCGCCAAGGAGATCGAGGCGTTCGTGATGCGGCGGCGGAACGATCGGGCTCGCCGCGGGCCGGAATGACCGATCCAGCCCTCCCGGGGATCCGCCGAGGGTACCTGCTCGCCGGGCGCGCCACGCGGTTTCCCCGGAAATTCGAGGCGGAGCTCCGCGGAGGGCGGGTCATCGACCTCGCCACGGCCGCGGTCCGCGCGGCCGGACTGGAGGCGACCATCGTCACGACCGGACCGTTGGCGTCTCCCCCCGCACCGCTCATCGAAGATCGGTGGAGTGAAGGACCGCTCGGCGCGCTCCACAGCGTCCCGGACGTGGGCCAGCGTGGCTTCTTCCTCGGCGGGGGGGACATGCCGTTGCTCGATCCCAGCTCGATCCGACGCCTGACGAACCTGCATCGACCCGGAACGAGCATCGTCCCCCGTCACGTGGACGGTACGCTCGAGGTCCTCCACGCGATCTACGACCTCTCGGGCCCCGACCTGGACCGGGCGTGGGCCCACGGTCGTTCCCTCCGCGGTCTCGTCGCGGACCTCGATCGACGGGGTGCCGTCCAGTTCCCCGCGGCCGAGGAGTTCCCGAGCCGGACGTTCTGGGACGTGGACGTTCCGGAGGATCTCGCCCGGGTCCGGGCGGTGCTCGCGCGCGGTCCGCCGGCGAAGGAGACGACGGATCGATCCGGTCCGGGGCCCGGCTGAGCGCCGGGGCCCAGGCGGGCTCGGGGCGAACGACGGGATGATATGGGGTCGAGCGGTAGGGGCCCGGGACCCGGAGCGGACCCGATGTCCTCTACCGCCTCCTCCGAAGTCGAGCTCTCACTGGACGGCCGAACGGTCCGCGCGAGGTCGGACGAGACGCTCGTCGAGACGATCGAGCGGTCCGGGGGCGAGCTGACCCACCTTTGCTACCATGCGTCCCTCGGAGCGATCCGGACCTGCGACACGTGCCTGGTCGAGGTGAACGGGCGCCTCGTGCGGGCGTGCGAGACTCGGTCCGCGCCGGGGCTCGACGTGCGGGTCGGTTCGCCCGCGGCCGTCGCGGCTCGGAAAGAGGGGCTCAACCGCGTGGCCGAGAACCATCACTTCCGCTGCACGCTCTGTGACAACAACAACGGCGACTGCGCGCTCCACAACGCGGCCGGGGTGCTGGGGCTCGATCAGCAACGATTCCGGCCCAAGCCGTACCCGATCGACGACTCGAGCCCGTTCTACCAGTACGATCCGAGCCAGTGCATCCTCTGCGGTCGCTGTGTGGAGGCCTGCCAGGACGTGGTCGTGAACGAAGTGATCCACATCGACTGGACGGCGCCACGACCGCGCGTCGTGTGGGACGCCGGGGTCTCGGTGAACGAGTCGTCGTGCGTCGCGTGCGGGGCTTGCGTCACGGTCTGCCCCGTGGACGCCCTCCTTGAGAAGACCTTCGTCGGGCGGGGCGGGCTGCTGACCGGTCTCCCCGAGGCGTCGAAGACCGCGCTCGTGGACGGAGCCTCCGCGGTCGACGGGAACTTCCGCCCATTGCTCGCACTCAGCGATGCCGAGGCCGCGATGCGCGACGCGGTCGTGAAGAAGACGAAGACCGTCTGCACCTTCTGCGGCGTCGGCTGCACCTTCGACGTCTGGACCCGCCAGCGCGAGGTGATCAAGGTCAAGCCCCGCCCCGAGTCGCCGGCGAACGGCATCGCGACCTGCACGAAAGGCAAGTTCGGTTGGGGCCACGTGAACAGCCCGGAACGGCTCACGCGCCCCCTCATTCGCGAGAACGGCCACTTCCGCACCGCTTCGTGGGAGGAGGCGATCGCCCTCGTGGCCCGCCGCCTCAAGGAGGTCCGGGAACGTTGGGGGGCCGACGCGACGTTCGTCATCGCGTCCTGCACCGACACGAACGAGGAGGTCTACCTCACGCAGAAGTTCGCCCGAGCGGTGCTCGGCACCAACAACGTCGACAACTGCTCGCGCTACTGCCAGTCGCCCGCGACCGTCGGCCTGTGGCGCACGGTGGGCTACGGGGGGGACGCGGGCACGATCGCCGACTTCGCGAAGGCGGAGCTCGTGATCACGATGGGATCGAACACGGCCGAGTCGCACCCCGTTATCGCCTCGCGCATCAAGCGGGCCCACAAGCTCGACGGCCACCGATTGATCGTCGTCGACCCTCGTCGCCACGAAATGGCTCGTCGGGCGGACCTGTGGATCTCGCCGAAGCCCGGCACGGACATCGTCCTCCTGAACGCCGCCGCCCGGTACATCTTCGACCAGGGCTGGGAGGCGAAGGAATTCCTCGCGCAGCGGGTCCAGGGCGTCGACGCGTTCCGGTCGAGCCTCGCGCCGTACACGCTCCCGTACGCGTCCGCGACCACCGGTCTCCCCGTCGAGTCGATCGTCCGATTCGCGACCATGGTCCACGAAGCCGCGAGCGTCCTGATCGCCTGGGCGATGGGGATCACGCAGCACCAGGACGGCAGCGAGACCTCCACCGCGATCTCGAACCTCCTCCTCGTCACCGGGAACTACGGCCGCCCCGGCACCGGCGGGTACCCGCTCCGGGGCCACGCCAACGTGCAGGGCGCGAGCGACTTCGGCGCCCTCCCGAACTATTTTCCCGGGTACCAGAAGCTCGACGCCCCGGGCGTCCGTGAGCGGTTCGAGGCGGCGTGGGGCGGTCCGCTCCCGTCCAAGGCGGGCCTCACCAGCGTCGCTTCGGTCGATGCGGTGCTGGACGGCCGGATCCATGCGATGTACATCGTTGGCGAGGACAAGCTGCTCGCCGACGCGCAGGTCGACCGCACCGCCGAGGCGCTTCGCAAGCTCGACTTCCTCGTCGTGCAGGAGGCGTTCCTCACGCGGACGGCCCAGTTCGCCGACGTGGTGCTGCCCGCGGCGATCTCCTTAGAGAAGGAGGGGACGTTCGTCAACACGGAGCGCCGCATCCAACGCCTCTATCGGGCGATCCCGCCGCTACCGGGAACCAAGACCGACGGGGAGATCCTGTACGACCTCGCGGCCGCCATGGGCGTGCCCTGGCCACGGCTGGCCCCGGACCTGGTGATGCAGGAGATCGCGTCGCTCGTTCCGCTGTTCGCCGGGGTCACGCACGACCGCCTGGCCGGCTATCAGAGCCTGTGCTGGCCGGTCGCCGCCGACGGGACGGATACGCCGCTCCTCTACACGGATCGGTTCGCGTTCCCCGACGGCAAGGCGATCCTGTACCCCAGCACGTTCGTTCCGCCGGTCGAGCCGGATGCCGAGTTCGACCTCATGGTGGACAACGGCCGGCTCCTCGAGCACTTCCACTGGAGGAACCTGACCGCGGAGACGGCCGCGCTCGAAGCCCGGGTCCCGTCGATGTTCGTGGAGGTCTCACCGGAACTGGCCCGCGAGAAGGCCCTCAAGGACGGGGACACCGTGCGGCTGATCTCCCGGAACGGGTCCGTCACGACCCGCGTCTGGGTCAGCGACCGGGTGAGCGGACGAACCGTCTTCCTGCCGCTGCACGGCCGAGCGGAGGACTCGGTCAATCTGCTCACCGGCCCGGCGCGGGACTCGGTCGCGGGCACTCCGGCCTACAAGGAGACCCCGGCGCGGATCGAGAAGCTCCGCTCGTCGAGCGAGCCCGAACCCCCCGTCCCCCGATCGAACTTCCGGCGCGGCGAGCCCGCGCCGGCCCAGGTCGGGGTCCGGGTCGAGGAGAAGTGGCGACGGTCCGACTACCGTCCGCTGGTCGGAGGCTGATCGATGTCGGAACCCACGACCGAGATCGTGCGACCGCCGGATGACGACGAGCTCTTCCGGGAGTGGCGCGCGCTGTGGGAGATGCCGGGGCACCGCGAAGCGATCGAGCGGACCGTCTCTCTGCTCCGGGCGCTCAACGAGCGCGGTTACCTCGACGCGGCGGAGGCGACGATCGAGGGCGGGCCGGCCGTGCAGGCCGCGCTCGCCCGCTTCCTCGCCCAGAGCCAGGACATCCGGCTGGCCCAGAACCTGAAGGTCCTCTTCGAGCTGGCCTCCCGGATCGATGTCGCGACCGCGTTGGGCCGGCCCGGCGCGGGACCGGGCGACGGGGCCGCGCCGCCGATGGGACTCCTCGAGCTGCGTCGTCAGCT
>DATJRX010000026.1:0-9372 GCA_035504395.1 Thermoplasmata archaeon
GCCTCGATCTTGTCGCCGGGCGCCAGCTTCCGGCTCTCGTTCCCGAACTCGAAGCCCGGCATGCCACCGAGCGAGCCGAGCGAGATCACGTCTCCCGGTTCGAGGGTGATCCCGGTCGAGAGGTGCGCGAGGATCTGCGGGATCCGGAAGACGTAGTCGGTGGAGTCGCCCGCCTGGCGGACGGTCCCGTTGACCTTGAGCTCCATCTTGAGCGGGTAGACGTCTCCGACCTCCTCCTTCGGGACGACCCAGGGCCCCACGGCCATGGTCGAGTCGAACCCCTTCCCCATCACCCAGTCGACCGCGCCTCCGGGAGGGTACTGGAGGTCCCGGTACCCCAGGTCGAGGGCGATCGTGTAGCCCGCGACGTGCTCCATCGCCCGCCCGGCCGGGATGTGCTTGCCCTGCTTGCCGATGATCGCGGCGAGCTCGACCTCCACGTCGGGGAACGTGCCCGCGGCGTTCAGCACGAACGACTCGCTCGGGCCGACGAGGCTGTTGAAGAAGCGGGTGAAGCAGTACGGCTGGGTGGGCGTCGCCTGCTGCTTCTCCGCGAGATGGCTCCGCGAGTTGGCGGCGAGGCAGTAGATCTTCGTTCCCCGGACGACGGGGGCGAGGAGCTTGACGCCCTCCTCGGCCTTGAACAGGTAGCGCGCGCCGGTCGCCGCGCGCGGCGTCCAGCCCATCTTGCGCCGGCGCTCGATGTAGTCGAGGATCTTCTTGGTCACCTCGACCGAGTCGGACCCGCCCTGGAAGAACTGCTGCATGTCGCGGAAGCGGCTCGGGTCCGCTCCCTTGATCGGGTTGACGCCGTAGAAGTCGCGGCAGGCGGTGTCGAGGTCGATGAACTCGTTGGCGTCCGTGATCATCCCGAAGTGGAACTGATCGGCGAGGGTGAAATGGACCAGCTTCACGGCGCCGCCTCGGGGCCGGGGAGCCGCCGCGGTTGATAACGGGTGAGGTCAGGGGGGCACGAAGGTCGCGAGGTACCCTTCGCCGAGCCGCTCGACCGAGTGGAGGCGGAGCCGCACGGCCCCTGCGTCGTCGCTCGTCTCGGGACCGACCGCGACGGTCGGGGCGGTTCGACCCCCGATGACCACCGGTGCGTGGTAGACGGTGCAGCGATCGAAGAGCCGGCCCCGGAACACCGAGGTCAGGATCTCGGCCCCGCCCTCGACCATCAACCGATGCACGCCCCGATCGACCAGCTGCTCGAACAGCGCGCCGAGATCGACCCGGTCGCGTCCCGCCACGAGCACGTCCACGGTCGGAGGAAATCGGCGCGTCGCGCGCGACGAGGTGGCGACGATCGTCGGCTGGGACCCGTCGAGCACGCGCGCGTTCGGAGGAGTTCGGCCCGTGGAGTCGACGATCACCCGGGTCGGCGACCGCCCCGGGGCTCGTCCGAGGAGGTCCCAGTGGACGCGGAGGGACGGGTCGTCGCGGATCACCGTGCCCACGCCGATCAGGATCGCGTCGACGTCCGCCCGCATCTCCTGCACGCGTCGCAGGTCCTCCGGCCCGGAGAGCCGGGCGCGTCGGCCCCCGGCGTACGCGATCCGTCCGTCCTCGGACGCCGCGAAATTGACCCACACGACGGGGCGCCGGCCCGCGCGTCCGGTGGCCGGACCCGCGTTCATGGCTTCGGGCGGAGGCGCTCGACCTCGGCGCTGACGTCCCCGGTCGGTTCGCCGACCTTCGCGAGGTCGTCGAGGTTGATCGCGACGTTCGCGAGCGCGCCCTCGGTCGCCGCCCGGAACAGCGCGATCGCGGTCGTGAGGTCGCTCGCCAGGGCGCTCTTCGTACGGGCGCGGACCGACTCGAGGCGGACCGAAAGGTCCTGCGCAAGGCGGGCCGTCTCGAGCGGAACGGCGACCGCCCCGCGGAGCGCGGCCCGGTACCCCTCCTCTGCGGCGGCGTCGCCCGGATGCTCCTTGCGCGTCCGCCGGGCCGTGCGAACGGCGTCGTACGACGCCGAGTCCTCGACGAGGAGCGCGAGCATCCGCCGCCGTCCGTCCCGGAGGGTCGACGCGACCGCGACCAGGTCCTCGGCCGGGGCCTTCGCGTCGATCGAGTAGGCCAGGACCATCTCTCCGAGCGCCGCGCCGAGGGCACCGGCGGCCGCCGCCGCGCTGCCGCCCCCGGGCGTGGGAGTGCGCGCCGCGAGGCGGTCGGTGAACGAGGCGAACGACTCGCCGCCCGGCCGGCCGGCCTCCACCGCGCGGACCTTCCGTTCGAGGATCGCGGCCCGGTCGAAGTGACCGAGCCGGAGGTAATGCTCCGCCGCGTCGAACAGGGCGTCCTCCGGGACGAGCCCGACGATCTCGGACTCGTCGACACCGGTCCCGAGGGCCTCCGCTTCTTGCCGCACCGCGTCGAAGGCGCGGTGGACCGGGGTGACCCGGTAGTCCGTGAGGTTCATCGAGACCTGGGCCTCGTGGCGGTCGGGGATATCGAACCCGAGAGCCTTCACCTCGGGAAGGCCTCCGTCGCGGGCCCGGACCTTCTTCGCGATCTTCTTGGCGAGCGCGACGTCCGGCGAGGTCAGGTAGACGTTGTACGCGATCAGCACCGGCCGGGCTCCGATCGCGACGGCGCCGGCGGTCGGGTGGATGCGCGGCGGCCCGAAGTCCGGCGCTCGCGCCGGATCCGATCCGATCGCCGTGCGGAGACCCTCGAACTGCCCCTCCCGCACCCGGGCGAGGTCCGCGCGTTCGGGCCGGCGCGCGGCCGCGGCATAGAGGAACACCGGGATCTCGAGCTCGCGACCGACCCGCTCGCCGAGCCGCTCGGCGAGCCGAATCGCGTCCGCCATCGTGGATCCCCCGAGGGGGACGAACGGAACGACGTCCGTCGCTCCCATCCGCGGGTGCTCCCCGTGGTGCTGGTTCAGGTCGATCTCGGCGGTCGCCACGCGCATCATCCCGACGACCGCATCGAGGAGCGGGTCCCCTTCGCCCACCAGGGTGATGACGGACCGGTGGTGGGCCGCGTCCCGCTCGACGTCGAGCACCGTGACGCCCGGCACCGCACGGGCCGCCCCGGCGATGCGCTCGACCCTCGCGGCGTCCCGACCCTCAGAGAAGTTCGGGACGCACTCGAACGGCGTCATCCGGGGTGACCCCCGAACGTCTCCAGGAGCGTCTGGTGGCCCCGCGCCTCGGCCGGGCTCGCCGAGGCCTTCGGGCGCTGGCGCGCCCGGGCGACCGCGGCCCGGACCCGCTCCTCGGAGAACGAGTGGCGGTCGACGAGGATCCGGTCCACCGCCGCCTCGTCGACGGGGCCGAAGACCGGAGGCGGCACGTCGGCCGCGTTCGGATGCCGGAAGATCTCGGCGACCTCGCGGGCCTCCTCGGGATCCAGACCGACGCTGCGCATCGTCTCGTCGAACCCGAGGTGCTGCTGCACGACCTTGAGGGCCTTCTTCGGACCGTACCCGGTCGCGCCCTCGTTGAAGTCGGTGCCCACGATCACGCCGAGCCGGATCAGCTCGTCCCCGTCGATCCCCAGCTGCGCCAGGAGGGCGTCCCGATCGATGAACTGCGCGCCCCCCCCGCTCCCGGTGCGGCCCCGCGCCGCGAGGCCCCGGATGAGTCGGGGCGCACCGAACAGCAGGGTGTCGTAGTCCTCCGAGGCGCTCGCCCACACCACCGAGCGCGCCGCCATCACGGCGGCTTGGGCCTCTCCCTCGCTCGGGGCCAGCACCACGGGCACGCCGAGCGCCCGCAGCAGCTCGTCGAGCTCCTCCACCATCGGGTGCGTGAGGTGCGAGGTCTGCGCGGCCTTCCGCCGCGCGGTCTCGAGGTCCCCCGCGGCCAGGGCCTCCTGGTACTGGGCCTCGGCCCGCTCCTTCACGGCGATGCGGCGTCGGATCGTCCCGGCCTTGCGCTCGGGCGGCTTGCCGTCGAACACCCAGACCGGAAGCACCCCCTCGCGGAGGAGCGACGTCGTCCGATAGAACACCCCCATCAGGTGGCTCGTGACGTGCCCGGCGGGGTCGCAGAACAGCTGCCCATCACGCTGGCGGATCGTCGCGAGGAACTGGTAGACCGCGTTGTATCCGTCGACCGCGAGCGTCCGGCCGCTGAGCGCCTCCCACGGCAGCTCCTGCGCGACGACGATATCCCGGAGGGGAAGTCCCACGACCGGTTCCGACCGGCGCCGAGTACTTGGGGTTTCTTGGGCGCCGGACCTCCGCGAGAGGAGCCGTAAAGTAGCCCCGGGCCCAACGGCGGCCGAGGGAGCGGGGCGCGCATGGAGTACTCCTGGAACGACGAAGCGGGTGGAGCCGGCGCGATCGGGCCCGGCGCGATGGTCCTGTCCGCGTTCCCGAGCGCCGGCCTCGCCACGATCATCGCCGGACACTACATGGTCCGCGCGCTCAAGCTCTCTCGCACCGGGCGGTTCGACTCGCCGGAATCGGCCCCCGTGGCCGTGATCCAAAGCGGCGAGGTCCACCCGACCGTTCGCGTCTACGGACGCAGCGACCTCGGTCTTGTCCTGTCCGAGTTTCCCCCGACGCCATCACAAGCGAACGCGATCGCCCGCACGATCCTCGACAACGCCGAGCGGCGCGGGGCGCGCGCGATCATCTGCCTCGAAGGGGTGGTGCCGCACCCGGAGGGTGACGATACCGACGCGGCGGAGGAGTCCGCCGACGCCGAGGAGCAGGTGTGGGTCACGTTCTCGCGCGCGGACGCCGAGTTCCGGGCGCCGTTCGAAGCGGCCAAGGCGCGGCTCCTCGAGGAGGGCGTCATCGGGGGCGTATCGGGCGCCCTGCTGGTCCAGGGCATCGGACGCAAGGTCCCGGTGGCGGCGCTGCTGGTGAGCGCCCGCATCGCCGAGGGGCTTCCCGACCACCGCGCCGGGGCGGCGCTCATCGAGACGCTCGATCGTCTCTTGCCCGAGCTGAAGATCGATACCGGCCCGCTGCGCGCCCAGGCCGAGCAGATCGAGAAGGCCCTGAGGGCCGTCATGAAGTCGCATCCGGCCGGCGGCGAGCCGGGCTCGGGCGGGGAGAGCCCGACCGAACGACCCCCGTCGCCCGAGATGTACCGCTGAGCGGTCCGTGGGGCGCGGCTACTGGAAGCTGTCGGTGTACGTCAGCAGGTAGAACGCCCCCGCGATCATCGCGGAGAACGCCGCGAAGATCGCGACCGGGTTCGAGGAGAACCACGCGATGGTCGCGGCGATCGCGACCACCGGCAGGACGAGCAGGCAGATGACCGTGAACCAGCGGCCGTCCATCGCCCGGGCAACGAGCCGGCCCCGCTCTTAAGTCTGGGGGGACCGCCCGCCGGCGGGGGACGCGGCCCTCAGGGCGCGGGTGGAGGCCGGACCTCGGAGTCGATCTCGAACGTCAGTTCGACCTCCGCGCCCGCGGCGGGGAGGATCGGAGGCATCTCGACCGGCGGCGGTGCGACCGGCGGAACGATCTCGAGCTCGGGCACCTCGACCGGCGGGAGCGCCGCGATGGACGCGATCTCGGCGGCCCGCGAGAACTGGATCGCCTCGATCATCGCCTCGACCGGCGCGACGAACGAGCTCTCGATGTGGTCCTGGATCACCTTCGCCCAGTGCCGCGTCACCCCGGTGAACGCGAGCCCGCCCGAGCGGTGGGCGAGATGCTCGTTGTCGAGGATCGTGAGGCGGGCCTGGCTGCGCTCGTGGCGGTCGATGTACGAGGTGACGAGCTGGAGCCGGCCGATCGCCCGGTCCGCGAGCGCGCGCCGGTCCCCTTCGCAGCGGAACGGCTTGATCACGAACGCGCTGACGACCTCGGCGTGGCGGCACGCGACGTCGAGGACGTGGGGGAACGCGCCGCTGCCGGCGCCGCCGCCCAGGCTCCCGACGAGGATCACGAACGTCGCACCGCGGAAGACGCGCTCGAGCGCGGGCTCGGCCGCGCGGGCGAGGACCCCGCCCACCACGGGCGATCCGCCGGTGTCGGTCTCGGCCCCGGTGTCCGGGCCGAGGTAGATGCGCCGGTCGAACTCGGCGTGCCCCTGCACGCAGGGGTCGCAGTTGATCGCGACGGTCTCGAGGTGGCGGATGTGCTGGGAAGCGACCTGGCTGGCGACCCGGATCGCGCCGCCGCCGACCGCGACGAGGACGAACCGCACGTCCTGCCCCAATCGGATCGGGTTCGGCCACCCTTCGCCGAGTCCGTCGATGGACCCGATCGCGTGGTCTTGGTCTCCGCTGTCCTGACCGGCCTCGTAGTTCCTCACAACCCACCCCTGCGACGCGTTCGAACCGACCTATCGCCTACCGACCGACGACCCCCTTCCGCTCCAGGTCCTTCGCGCTGTCCTGGAGAGCTCCCGCTCGAGCCCGGGTCTCCACCGCTTCGCGCACCGTTGCGCGAGCTCGCGCGGCGAGCTCGTGGACCTTGAGCTCGGTCTCGCCGTGGCGGACGATCTGCGCGAGAAGGTCCCGCACATCCTGTCCGTTCGCGACGTGGCGAGCGTAGGTCTCGAAGACGGCGTATTCGTCGGGTCTCAGGCGCACCGGGACTTCGATGAAGCCCTCGGCGTCCACGGGCGGCGTCGGCGCGGCCGACTGGCTACGGGAGCGCAGGAACGCATGCAGCGCCGCCCGCATCAGCTCCGACCGGCTCTCGTACTCGCCATGGGCGACGAACGAGTCGACCAGTCGCAGCTCGTTGCGGTTGCACCGAAGGGCGATGCGCGCATCCTCGAGCTCCTCCGGCGCGCGCCCCGGACCCTCGGGGGGAGACGGTGCGCGCTTCCGGGCCTTGTCGAACACAGCCACGGTCAGGGATGCAAATTTCTGCTACTTAAACCAACGGTCTTCGCAACGATAGTCTGGTTCGGGTCGATCCCCCGGGCCGATTTTCTGACGTGTCGAACAAGTTCACGAGTTTGTCGAACACGGCCCGGATCGCGCGCTTGAAAAGTATAACCCGGTCCGGAATCGCGCGCGCACTCATCGCGTCGGCCCTCATCGCGGAGCGGAGGGAATGCGCACGGTCGTCGCCGTCGGCAGCCCCCGAGCGACGATCGCGTGCGCATCGAGGTAGGCCGCGAAGAGAAGGAAGTAGGAGACGAAGAGGTACGACGCGAGGTAGTCGACCGGACTGAGGAGGTGGTCGACCGAGAGCGACCGGGCGCCGATCGCCGCCAGAACCGAGGGCAGGTCGCCCGCGAGCACCCGACCGATGTACGCCGACACGATCAGTGCCCAGACGGCGGACGCGATCAGCACCGCGCGGCTCGGCGCCCGCACGAGGTGGAACACGAGGTACGCGTACGTGGCGAACGTCCCGAAGACGAGGGAGCCCAGCGCCGCGCCGAACAGCGCCTCGGACCAGAGGGGCGTGCCGATCGACGGCGCGTAGACCAGGACCCCGACCTCGGCCGCGGCGATGAATCCCCCGAGCAGGCTGAGCCCGAAGATCAGGTTCGTCCGGGCGGCGCGGGCCCGGTGGATCTCGTTCCACTCGTGCCGGCCCAGGAAGAGGAACAGCAGCCCCAACAGCGTGACGAGCGTGGACGCGAGGAAGACGAAGCTCGTGCCGGGCAGGAACGCGCCGCTCGAGACCAAGGAATACGCTTCCCCTGCGCCCTCGATCACGAATCCGAGCGAAAGGATCGTCAGGCTGATCCGAAGGTTCGTCGTCATCGATCGCGACCGGGGCCCGGTCGGGCGCGGCCCGACCGGTCGTTCGGCGCACGGCTAATGAACTCTCGTCCCGACGGGCGGCGCGCCTCCGAGGCGGCCTACGACGATCCGCGAGGGAGCGGCTTCCCGCAGCTCTGGCAGGTGGTGCGGATCGGCAGGTTGCTCGCCCCGCACGAAGGACAGACCTTCCGACCCTTGATCGTGCGGCTCGGGTTCGTGGGGGGCACGTAGGCCGAACTCGCGGCGAGCTCCTTCGCCTCGTCCGAGCGTCGGCGGGCGAGAACGAGCGCACCGAGGATGGCTGCGACCGCGATCCCGATGCCCAGGATGAGCCAGACGGAGAAGCCGCTCAGCGGCGCCGGCGCGGCCGCCACCGCCACCGGAGCGAGCGTAGTCTCGTTCGTGGCACCGAGACGGTCGGAGACCGTGAGGTGGGGCGTGTACGTGCCATGGGAGGAGAACGCATGGGAGACCTGGGCGCCGTACGCGACCGCCCCGTCGCCGAACGACCACGTGTAGTTGTAGGGCCCTCCCGCGCCGCCCGTGGCGCTCGCCACGAACGTCACGGACGACCCGGCGGTAGCGGTCGTTGGAGCCGAGGTGGTGGCCGATACGTCCGAGATATCGAGATCCACCGTCGCACTCGCGCTCGCGCCGTTCGAGTCCGTCACGATCAGGACCGCGGTGGGCGTGCCGGAGCCCGAGAACGCGTGGGTCACCTGGCTGCCCGAGGCGGTGCCGCCTCCTCCGAAGGTCCAGGAGAAATCGGAGTACGATCCCGAACCGTTCGCCGCGTGGGCGGTGAAGGTGAGCGACGTGCCCGGTGCCGCGTCGTCCGAGCTGGCGGTGGCGGAAGCGGTGAGCAGCGGGGAAACCCCGAGCATGAAGGACGGGGCCTCGGACGCGCCGGTGCCATCGATGACGAGGCACGACGGAGTGTAGTTGCCCGCCGCGGTGTAGACGTGGGTCAGGTTGCCGATCAGGGAGGTCTCTCCGTCCCCGAACGACCACTGCAGGGTGTAGGCAGGATCACCGCCGACGCCATAGCAGGTGAAGGCGACGACCTGACCGGCGTCGACCGAGGTGCGGTTGACGGTCGCGACCGCCGTGAGAGGCGACATGACCAGGACGCTGGTCCCGCCCGACTCCGCCGGCGGAATCCCGTCGCTGACCTGGCACTCGACGCTCTCGGATCCGGTGGCGTTCAGCGTGAAGGTCTCGCTCGCCGCACCCGGCGCGTACGGGCCGCCCTCGACGCTCCAGTTGTAGCTGAACGGAGATTCTCCCCCCGACGGGGTGCAGGTGAACAGGTCCGATTGACCCAGGTCGATCGTCCCGTGCTCGGCAGTCACGCTCACCGACAGCGTCTCCGGCGGGCCGAGCGTGACCAGATTCGACTGAGTCACGCTCTCGTCCGCCGAGCTGCAGTTCGGTGCGCAGTCGGTCGTCTCCAGGTAGAACGTGTAGCTGTCCCCGGAGGTGAGGCCGATCGACGCGCTCGTCTCGGTCGCGCTCGTGAAGGCCGGGGCCGCGAGGGCGGCCGGGCCTCCGTTGACCTCCTCGTACAGCTGGTACTGATCGAACGACAGCTGCCAGCCGTAGGTGGCGTTGTTCGTCCACTCCATCACGACCGACGTGCTCGTGAAATCCGTGTAGTTCAGGAACGCGACCGCGGGCTGGCTCAAGTTGAGGAGGTTGGTGGTGACGCTCTTGGCGGTGCACCCGATT
>DATJRX010000027.1:0-11487 GCA_035504395.1 Thermoplasmata archaeon
ATCTCCTCGGGCGTCAGCACCCCCGGGTTGCTCGGGGTCGCGGTGATCAGGGCGGTCACGTTCTGCTCGGAGAGGAAGCGGAGCAGCGACTGGACCTCGGTCCGCTCGGCCTGCGGGTCCTGCGACGACTTGACGGCGAACCGGCGCACCGAGGTGATCGAGTCGATCACCACGCGCTTGAACGGGACGTCCGCCATCTGCTGGCGGAGCTTGAGGTAGATCGACTGGATCGAGATCTCCTCGATGTCGCTCGTCTTCTTCTGCTCCTGCGAGAGATCGCGCATCGTCTTGAGGTCCCCCATCGTGCGGATCTCCTGGACCGCCGCCGTCCGCTTGATCGCGCGCGTCCCCGGATTCGCGTCCAGGGTCTTGATCGCGGAGAGGTCCCACCCGAACGAGTGGACGTTCTCCATGATCTCGGAGGGAGGCTCGTCGACCGCGACCAGGAGCACGTCCTCGTGGTTCTTCAGCCCCTCGAGCAGGAACGTCAGCGAGAGGAGCGACTTGCCGCTCCCCGTCGCCCCCGTCACCAGGTACGGCCGTCCCGCGATCAGCCCGCCCCCGAGCATCCGGTCGAGCCCCGGGATCCCCGTCGCGACGCGCGGTTGGGCGAGGAGGGACGTGGGGACCGTCATTCATCCTCCGGGGGCGACGGCGCGGGATCCGCCGGGAGCGGAGGCGCAAGGGTTTCGTCCTGGCCTCCGGCGGCCACGGACTCGGCGGGAGGGGTCGTCCCGGCGGTCGCCGAGATCACCGGGGGCGCCTTGCGCTTGCGCGTCGCGCGCCGTCGGGGGGGCGCGGGCGGGGCCGTCTCCGCACCTACGGCGGAAAGAGATTCGAGCGACGCGGGGGCCACGGTCACCGTAGCCCCGGTCGCAGGGACGACATCGACCGACGTCGCCGCCCGAGTCGCAGCGGACGCGGCCGACTTTTTCGCGGACTTCGGGGGTGCCTTGCGACGGCGCTTGGGCGGGGCCGCAGCGGGCGTCCCGGCCTCCGGACGCAGCACGACGGGCGCCGCTGCATCGGGAGCTACGGGAGCCGTAGGTTCCGACCTCGACGGAGGGAGTCCAGGAGCGGGCGGGAGACCGGCTACGCTGGGCCCCACCGGTGTCGACGGGGGAGCGCTCACCGCTGGAGGCGGCGCCGTGGCGGCCGGCCCGGGCGGAGCGGATGGAGCGACCGGTGCGGACGCGGGCGACGCCGCGGGTGGCGGAAGACGGCTCGCCGAGGCCGTCGTCGGCACGACCGAGGCGATCGGCCCCGTCGGGCGGCCAAGGGGCGCCGACGCCGTCGTCGCGCTCAGCGCGTGCGTACTCGCGGAGGGGAGCGGCGGGGGGGCGGCGCGCGAGGCGGGCGCGCCCGTTCGGACCGCGCCTCCCGCGGGGGCCGGCCCCGGCGGACCGGACGACGCCTTGCGCGCAGGGGTCGGCGCCGCGATCCGCGACGGGGCCGGCGGAGGCTCTCGTGGGGCCCACCGCCGCGCCGCGGGCGGCGGAGGCGGCGCAGGGGCAGAAGAGGGGACCGGCGGGGCCGCGCTCGGAGGCGCGACCTTCTTCGGCGTCGCCTTCGGGAATGGGGGCGGCGGCGCGCTCGGCCCCTCCAGAGCCACGGGCTCGACGACCGGGGCGGCCGGCGCCGGGATCGGCTGGGGGGCGGGGCCCTCCGTCAGCGGTTCCGCGGACGGGACGGTCGGTTCGGGCGACGCGCGAACCGGCTCCGCGGGATCGACGGGAGGCGGCTCGGGAACGGGGATCGGGGCCTCGATGGGCACCGATGGGAGAACGCTCGCCGGTGGCGGGGCGGGGGTCGGCGCCTCCACGGGAGCGGAACCCGTTGGCACCGGCGCTGCCGGAACCGGTACGGGGCCCGACGGGACCGGCGGTGCGGGAGTGAGGGGGGCGGGGGCGAGGGCAACCGGAACCGGTTCCTCGGGGGCGAGCATCGCGGGAACGGGGGCTGGAACGGCCGCGGGCGGCGGCGGAACCGGGGCCGGGATCGCCGGTGCGGCCGGGGGCGGGATGAGCGCGAGAACGCGGCCGAGCTGGGCCTCCAGGTCGGGCGATGGCGGCAGATCGGTCGGCGGGATTCCGGTCCGGGCGGCCTCGCTCCGCTCGACGATCCTCCGCAGCGCGGCCGTCGCGGCCGGCGACTCGGACGGGGACCGGAGCGAGGTCGAGGCGCGGAGGTCGGCGGCGAGGCTCAGGCTCATCGCCGAGGCGGTCACGACGTGCCCCGTCGCCGCGTGGCGGTCGCTCAGGATCGCCGCGGCGAGCGCCGCCTCGATCTCCGAGCGGATCGGCCCGACCTCGGCCCCGACGGCGATCAGGTCCTGGACCTCGTCGATCAGCGGCTCGATCGGCGAGCGCGGAGGCGGCGGCGCCGCGAGCGTCACGATCGGCTCGGGCTCCACGATCTTGCGGGTGTCGCGCGAGATCGTCCGGTCGAGCACGATGTCGAGCCCGCCGGGGCCGATCCGGTACGGATGCAGCCGCACGTCGTGCGCGCCGCCGCGGAACTTCTCGACCCCGACGGCGTACACCGTCGCGTTGTCGTCCTCCCAGCGGAACAGCCGGATCTCGCCTCGGGCGAGCATCCGCTCGGTCGTATCGACGTCCTCGAGCGGCGACTCCACGGTGAGGAACGTGGTGACGTGCAGGTCGGAGAGGAAGCGCAGGAACGTCTGCGCCCCGGCGACCTCGTTGAACCCCTTCATGCAGAAGTACTGCAGCGCGGTCAGCGAGTCGATCACGACGCGCGTGTAGCCGCGGCGGGTCACCTCGCTGCGAAGCATCTGCTCGAGCGCGGTGATCGTGACCTCGACGCCGGTCAGCTCGGGGGTCCGGCGGATGACGAGCGGAACGCGGCCGAACGGCATCGCCTGCCGGACCGCCGAGATGTCCTTGAACGGGACGCGCTCGTAGCGCATCACGTCGGGGATCGCATCGAAGACGTCGACCCGGTCGAACTCCGCGCCCAGCCCGCGGTGGTTGACCCGGAGCTCGTTCGGCGGCTCCTCGAGGGTCACGAACAGCGTCCGTTCGCCCCGGCGGACGCCCTCGCACAGGAACTGGAGGGCGAGCGTCGACTTGCCGGTCCCGGCCGGCCCCACGATCAGGTACGGCCGGCGGGGGATCACGCCGCCCTCGAGCATCGCGTCGAGCCCGACGTTGCCCGTCGAGGTCCGGGGCTCGGCCTCGACCGCCGCGGTGGGATGCTCGGACGCCGTGGTTCCTCCCGGCCCCTTCGGCGCCGGTGAGGGCCGTGCGGCTAGGATGGCGGAAACCGCTTCAAGTAGTTGTGGGACCGGCGGACAGCGCCGGGACCGCGGTCCGCAAGCGATATCTCTCTCCCGCCGCCGCGAGGGTCGATGCCCCGCGACCCGCCGACCCCCACGGGACCCGAGCGCATGCGGGCGCTCGCCGCGAGCCTGCCGGCGCGGCTGCGCGACGGGTACTCGGCGGGGCTCGCGATCGCCCCGCCGGCGTCGGGACGCCCGACCTCCGTGTTCCTCGTCGGGATGGGCGGCTCGGGGATCTCGTCGGAGCTCGCGCGCGGCCTGCTCGAGTCGGAGACGCCGCTCGCCGTCCAGCTCGTTCGCTCCCCGGACCTGCCGAAGGCCGCCGGGCGCGACAGCCTCGTCGTCGCGGTGAGCTACTCCGGCACCACGTGGGAGACGCTGAAGGCGTACGATGCCGCCCGGCGCGCCGGCGCGCGCCGCGTGGCGGTGACCTGCGGAGGCGCGCTCGCGGAGCGCGCGGAGCGCGACCGGGTGCCGCTGCTCACCCTCCCGCCGGGCCTGCCCCCGCGCTCCGCCGTCGGCCACATCCTCGGCGGTCTGCTCGGGCTCCTCGATCCGTGGTTCGCCGAGTCGAACGAGGCGCGGCTCGACCGCGCGCTCGCCCGGCTCGAGTCCGCGATCCCGAGCCACGGATCGCCGCGCGGGCCGGCCGCCCGCATCGCGGCGAGCATCGGGCGCCGCGCGCCGATGGTCTACGCGGAGAGCTCGTTCGTCGGGCTCGCGCGCCGCTGGAAGACCCAGGTCGAGGAGAATGCGAAGCGCCTCGCGTTCTTCGACGAGGTCCCCGAGCTGTTCCACAACGCGATCGTCGGCTGGGACGCCACGCCCCGGGCCGAGGCCGCCCGGTTCGCCCCGGTGTTCCTCGAGTGGTCCGAGGAGTCCGCGCTCACGCGCCGGAGCCTCGCGTACCTCGAGCGCCTCCTGACGGCCCGGGGCGCGTCGGTCGTGCGGGTCCCGCTCGCCGCGGAGGACCGGCTCGAGGCGCTCCTCACCGGGCTCTCCCTCGGGGACCACGTGAGCCTCTTCCTCGCCGCGCACCGCCGGGTCGACCCGTATCCGGTCGACGCGATCACGCGGCTCAAGACGACGCTCGCGACCGGCCGCCCGAAGTAGGCCCCGACCGCGGTCGGCGGCGGCCCCCGCCGGACAACGACCAAATAGGCGCGACGCTCCGCCCTACGCGGGTGCTGAGGTAGCCTAGCTTGGCCAAGGCGCCAGATTCGAGATCTGGTGGTGCGTATGCATCGCGGGAGTTCAAAGGACGCCGCGGGCGATCCCCGGACGTCGGACAATCTCCCCCTCAGCGCCTCCTCCCGCACCATCCCCGTCGTGCTCGAGATCACGCGCGGCGGGGCCGTGGAGCGCCACCGCCTGCGGGTCGCTCCCGGGACGCTCGTGCGGGCCGTGCTGCGGTCGAGCGGCCACGCCCCGGAGGGGAGCGCGGTGCTCGACGGGGAGACCCCGGTCCCGCTCGACGCCCCGATCGAACGGGCGGTGACCCTGACCGTCGTCCCCACGTTCTCCGGCGGGTGACGCCGACCCGCCACGACCCGGCCGGGCACAAACAAGGTTAAGCCCGAGGGTTTCGTCTCTAGTACCGACCCTGCTCGAGGGGGCCTGTGGCGTCGAACTGTCCCATCTGCGACCAGCCGATTCCGGCCACGGTCGCCCACTGTTCGGTGTGCGGGTTCCCCACCTCGCTCGCGATCGAGGCCCTCCGGGCCCTGGGGCCCAACGGCGCGACGGCGTCCGAGATGGAGACCGCGTCGCAGACCGTGCCCGCCCCCGTGATCGCGCCGCCCCCGCAGGCGCCGTCGCCCGAGGCCGAGCTGTGCGCCGCGATCAGCCGCGACATCGAAGGGAAGCTCGTCTACGTTCGCAGCCTCGGGCGCGGCGCCCCCGACATCACGAGCGAGATGTGCCAGGCCGCGATGAGCGAGGCCGAGGGCCGCGTCTCCGAGGCGCTCGACGTCCTCCGGCGCGCCCAGCGGAGCCTCGAGCGGCAGACCGAGGAGTTCCTCGAGCGGCGCGTCAAGTCCTTGGAGTCGCGCGACGAGGTGCTCCGCGCGAGCGGCATCTCGTTCGCCCTGGGCGACGATCTCGGCCGGCTGCGCGCGGCCGTACAGAACGGAGGCGGCGCGAACGCCGGTGAGCTGCTCGCCGACACGGAGGCGCGGATCGGTCAGTTCGAGTCCGACTGGCGGGGACTCCAGGGGCTGCTCCGGCAGATCGACACGCTCCGCAAGGAGGCGGTCGAGCTCGGCCTCCCGCTCGGCGAGATCGAGAGCGAGATCGCCGACGTGCGCGACCGGCTGAAGGGGAAGGAGCTCACCGAGGAGCGTCTCGACGAGATCGCGCAGTCCGCGGCCCAGACCCTGATGCTGCTCCACGAGGCGATCCCGAGCTCGCTCGAGGAGGAGCTGAAGCATCACGAAGCCGCGATCGACCGCTACCCGGAGGACCACCCGGCCGCGGCGACCGCCCGGCGGCTGCACGCGGAGGCGAGCCGGCATCTCAAGCGCGGCCGCCTGACCGACGCGACCCACTCGGTCCGGGAGCTCCGGCTCGAGATCGAGCGGCTCGACCAGATGCGCGAGGCGCAGGAGATCGCGGTCAGCGAGGCCACGGTCCCCGCGGAGCCGGTCCCGCCCGAGTCGGAGGGCGAGGCGCTCCAGCGGCTCCTGCAGAAGGCCCGCACCCTCGCCGGCCGCGTCCGCTCGCTCCCGCCCGAGAGCGAGGTCGCGCGCGACGCGGCTGTCCAGATCCGCGAGGTCACCGACCTCCTGCGCCGACGCGAGGTCCAGCGGGCGGACGAGACGCTCAGCCGGCTCATGCGCATGCTCGCGGCCGAGCCGGAGGGAGGCTAGCCCGTGGCGAGGACGGAGCCGCCGAACGTCGCGGCGCTGCGCGCCCGGCTCGACCACCTCTCGACGCAGGGCCACGCGCTCGAGCTCGAGGGGTTGCCGTTCCCGACCGTCCAGATCCGCGAGGCGTTCGACCAGGCCGTCGAAACCCTCGAGTTCGAGCAGGCCGCGCGCGTCGTCAAGGGCGGGGAGAGCCTCCTGCTCCGGGTCTCGCAGGACTGGACGTGGGTCCGCGAGCTCCTGCGGCGCGCGGACGAGCTGCGCTCGATCGCCGCGACCCTCGGCGTCGACCTCCAGCACCTCGACACGCGGGTCGGGAACCCGCGCACCCGGCTGCAGGCCGAGCCGCTGAGCTCGGGGTCGATGGAGAAGGCGGCCGCGAGCGCCTCCCTCGCGCTCGCGGTGCTCAACGACGCGATCCCGAAGTTCTGCGTGCAGGAGGCCCAGAACCTCGGCGAGTCGATCCGCCGCGCCCGGAACCGCGGCGAGGAGGTCACCGAGGCCTCGAAGTCGTTCTCGCGGCTCCTGCAGGCGATCCAGGACCAGAACCTCGCGATCTCCGCGCAGCGGCTCGTCGAGACCCGCCGGGCGGTCTCCCGCATCCCGCGCGCTCCCGCGATGCCCGCGCCGAGCCCGCAGGAGGAGGAGGAGATCCTGCGCGAGGCCCGCAACCTCGCGCGCCGGCTCCAGCGCATCAAGGGCAAGGCGCGCGACGCGCAGAGCGCCGCGCGCCTGATGAGCCAGGTGCGCGCCGCCCTGAGCGAGGACCGGCGCTACGGGACCCCCGAGGAGGAGATCGAGGCGCTCTGGCTCGAGGTCGACCGGATGACGCGCGAGCGCAAGCTCGCGCTCGAGACCGGCCCCGCGCCCATCGAGGCCGGCGAGGTCCCGGCGGTGGGGGACGGCCTCGAGTCCGCGGACGCCCCGGCGTCGACGACCCCCCACGAACCGGAGACGGGCCCGGACGAGGTCGCCCCGGGCTCGCCCGAGGGCGAGGAGGACGCCGAGGACCGGTCGCCGCCGGTTGCGTTCCTGCCGTACAACCCGTACGTGCCGCCGGAGATCCCGGCCCCGACCGACCCCGCGACCGACCCCGACGCCGCCGCGGCGCGGGCGCGCAACCGGACGGCCCGCCCCCGACCGTAACGCTTTAATACATATCGCAAGTCGTTTATACCACTTGCCGCGAGCTCCCGGGCGTTCGGCGACGCGCGAGGTCGGGACGATCCTGGCGGTCACTCCGGCGGGTCGACTGACGGTGCGCAGCCCCGGAAGCGAGGTCGCGCCCGAGGGAACCTGGGTCACCGACCGCCGGCGTGTCGTGCACGGCACCGTCGTGCGCGTCTTCGGACCGGTCGCGCAACCGTACCTCTCCGTTCGCCTTCCGCGGCCTCCGGCCCCGGCCGAGGGGCTCGCCCTGGTCGGGACGACCCTGATCCGCGAGTAGGAGGACGGGTGGCGGACAACGACGGCTCGGGCGCGGGAGAGAAGCCCCAGCCGCGCGCCGAGGACCTCGCGGTCGCCACGCGATGCACGAGCTGCGGCTCGACGCACCTGACCCGGGACTACGAGCGCGGCGAGCTCGTCTGCGACGAGTGCGGGCTCGTGCTCGAAGAGTCGATGATCGACCAGGGGCCCGACTGGCGCGCCTTCGATGCGGAGCAGGGCGAGAAGCGGGCGCGCACCGGCGCCCCGACGACCCTCACGATCCACGACAAGGGGCTCTCGACGGAGATCGGGTGGAAGAACCGCGACCCGTACGGGAAGTCGATCCCGACGCGCAACCGCGCCCAGCTCTACCGGCTCCGGAAGTGGCAGCGGCGGATCCGCGTGTCGAACGCCACCGAGCGCAACCTCGCGTTCGCGCTCGCCGAGCTCGACCGCATCGCGTCGGGGATGGCGCTCCCGCGCAACGTCCGCGAGACCGCGGCGATGATCTACCGCAAGGCGGTCAACCGCAACCTGATCCGGGGCCGCTCGATCGAGGGCGTGGTCGCCGCGTCGCTCTACGGCAGCTGCCGGCAGTGCAACGTGCCCCGGACGCTCGACGAGATCGCGTCGAAGTCCCGCATCGGCCGCAAGGAGATCGGCCGGACGTACCGGTTCATGACCCGCGAGCTCCACCTCAAGCTGATGCCGACGCGGCCGCAGGACTACATCCAGCGGTTCTGCTCGGAGCTCAAGCTGAAGGGCGAGATCCAGACCCGGGCCAACGAGATCCTGAAGGAGGCGACCGAGCGCGAGCTCACGAGCGGCCGCGGGCCGACGGGGGTCGCGGCCGCGGCGATCTACATCGCGTCGGTCCAGTGCGGCGAGCGGCGCACCCAGCGCGAGGTGGCCGAGGTCGCCGGCGTGACCGAGGTCACGATCCGCAACCGGTACAAGGAGCTCACCGAGAAATTGAACCTCCGCGTGATGCTGTAAGAATGACGTCGGGTATTATCTGCCGGCCGGCGCTCGCCCTCGGCCGGTCGTCTTGTCGGAAGAGCTGATCGAGCTCGCCCTCGGCATCGCCGAGGCGCCCGGGATCGTCTACGCGGACGTTCGCCTGGTCACGCCGCACCGCTATCTCAGCCTCGCCGTCCGGGATGGGGCGGCCAGTGCGCTCACGTCGTCCGCGGCCGCGGGCCTCGGGGTCCGCGTGCGGACCTCCCGCGCGTGGGGCTTCGGAGGGACATCGGACCTCACCCCGGCCGGCGTGCGGAGCGCGGCCCGAGCCGCCGTGCGCCTTGCACGAGCCGCCTCCCGCTCGGCGACCGAGCCGCTGAGGGTCACGGACGACATCGGTCCGCTCAACGGCCGCTACGCGTCCGAGATCCGGGAGGACCCGTTCGAGGTCCCGTCGGAGGAGGTCGTCGGGCTGCTCGCCGACGCGGAGCGACGACTCCACGTCGCGCCCGAGGTCAAGAGCGGGATCGCGTCGTTCCAGGCCTGGGAGGAGGCCAAGTGGTTCCGCTCGAGCGAGGGCGCCGCGTACCGTTCGCGCATCGTGCACGTCGGGGCCGGCTTCACCGCGACCGCGATCCGCGGGGCCCAGGTGCAGCGGCGGTCGTACCCGGCGTCGTTCGGGGGCGACTGCCGCCAGGCCGGGTTCGAGTTCATCCGGGAGCTCGGGCTCCCCGAGCACGCCGAGGCGGCGGGGAAGGAGGCGGTGGCGCTCCTCGATGCCCCGGTCTGCCCGACCGCGCGGACGACGCTCGTCCTCGAGTCGTCGCAGCTCGCCCTCCAGGTGCACGAGAGCGTGGGGCATGCGGTCGAGCTCGACCGCATCTTCGGCAGCGAGGCCGCCTACGCCGGCACGAGCTGGGTGCCGGCGGAGCGGATCGGGACCCTGACCTACGGCAGCCGGCTCATGAACGTCACCGCCGACGCGACCGAACCCGGCGGGCTCGGCACCTTCGGCTGGGACGACGAGGGCGTCGCGGCCCAGCAGGTGCCGATCGTGCAGGAGGGCACGCTGGTCGGCGTGCTCTCGTCCCGGGAGTGGGGCGCGCGGCTCGGGCTCCCGCGCTCCGGCGGGACCGCCCGGGCCGACGGACCGGACCGCGCGCCGCTCATCCGCATGACCAACGTCGACCTCGCCCCCGGGGATCTCTCGTTCGACGAGCTCCTCGAGGAGGTCGACGAGGGAGTCTATCTCGCCACCAACCGCTCGTGGTCGATCGACGACAAGCGGCTCAACTTCCAGTTTGGGACCGAGATCGGCCGCCGCATCGTCCACGGGGAGCTCGGCGAGCTCGTGCGCAACCCGATCTACGCGGGGATGACCCCGGAGTTCTGGGGCTCGATGGACGCGGTCGGGGACCGGTCGACCTGGCGGCTATGGGGGGTGCCGAACTGCGGCAAGGGCCAGCCGAGCCAGACGGCCCGCGTGAGCCACGGCGCGCCGGTCGCGCGATTCCGGAACGTCGCCGTGCGGGGCGGCTGACGATGGCCGGTGCGCGCGCGGTGGCGCAACGCCTCGAGAGGGCGATCCGCGCCCTGCCCGACGGGGTCTCGGCGGATGCGCGCATCGAGTCCGGCGCCTGGACGACGATCCGCTTCGCGAACAGCCGCATCTCGCAGCCGCATCACGAGCGCGGGACCCGCGTCTCGGTCCGGATCGCGGACGGCCGCCGGCTCGGCACGGCGACGACCGCCGACCTCTCGCCCGAGGGCCTCGCGGCCGTCGTGCGGGCGGCGCGGACGCTCGCCCACGTCGCGCCCGAGGAGCCGAAGTTCCCGGGCTTTCCACCGGACCGCCGCCCGCGGCCGGCGCGCACCGCGGTCTCGAGCGCCACCGCCTCGATCTCGCCGGAGGACGCGACGCGCATCGCCGAGCGGATCCTCGCCGCGGCCGGGGCGGCGGCGCCCGGCGGCCGGATCGCGGGCGTCGTCAACGTCGGCGGCTGGTCGCTGCGGGTGTTGAACTCCTCGGGTCTCGACCGGGCCGCCTCGATGTCGTCGGCCCAGGCGAACGTCCTCGTCGATCGCCCGGAGCGGGACCCGCCGGTCTCGGGGTGGTCCGAGGGGGCGCACTGGGACGCCCGCCGGCTCGATCCCGAGCGGCTCGGCCGCGAGGCCGCGGAGCGCGTCGCCGCCGCGGCGCCGGCCCGGGTCGAGCCGGGCGCCTACCGGGTCGTGCTGCGCGGTCCGGCGGTCTCCGATGTGCTGCAGTTCCTCGCCCACATGGGCTTCGGCGGGCTCGGCGAGGCCCAGGGCTGGAGTTGCCTGCGCCGCTACCGCGGGAAGCGGCTTGCCCCCACGTCGGTCCACCTGGTCGACGACCCGCGTTCGCCGAACGGCCTGCCGGTCCCGATCGACTACGAGGGGGTGGCGACCCGGGCGACGCCGCTGCTCGACCACGGCGTGGTCGGGCCGGCGGTCACCGACGTGATCACCTCGGGCCGCCTCGGCCGCGGCCTCACCGGCCACGCGCTCCCGCCCGAGGCCCCGTTCGGCGACTTCGGTCCGATCCCGACCCATCCCCGGCTCGCCCCGGGCGACGCGAGCGAGGAGGAGCTGATCCGCGCGACGCGGCGCGGCCTGCTCGTCACGCGGTTCCACTACGTCCGCGTCGTCGACGTCGGGCGGGGGATCATCACCGGAATGACGCGGGACGGGACCTACCGGATCGAGCGCGGCGAGATCGTCGAACCGGTGCGGAACCTCCGCTTCACCGACAGCGTCCTCTCCGTCCTGAAGGGAACGCAGCTCCTGGGGCGCGAGTCCCGCATCCACGGCTCGGAGCGGGGCGGGACGTCGGTCACCTGCCCGGCCCTGTTGACGCGGTCGTTCCGGTTCACCTCCGCCACCCTCTTCTAGACCCGCTCCTCGGCGGTT
>DATJRX010000028.1:0-90519 GCA_035504395.1 Thermoplasmata archaeon
TCCTCTACGCCCCGGGGCTGGACGTCGAGCCCGCGATCCGCCAGTGGACGCTGCGTCGACCCAATCTGCGGCTCCGGTGGCTTCCCGACGAACGCCGGTGGCGTGAGGTCACCCTCCACGCGCTCGCGGCGAGCGGACGACGCGTCCCGCGCCCCGGGCGATCGGGGGGACGAGGGGAGACGGCACGCTCGATCGGTCGCTACCTCGCGAGCTATCCGGTCGGCGGTCTGCCGTTCGAGTGGACCGCGCGGCGCACGGAACTGGACCGCGATGCGGCCGGACCCCGTCTCCGCTCGGAACTGAGCGCCACGGGCCATCCGGGGTTCAAGGTGCCGTTCCGCGCCGCGGAGGACCGACCCCCCGATCCGAGGTACCGAGACATGGCCCGGGTCGTCGTGCGCCGATGCCTCGGCCTGCGGCCCGGCGAACTGCTTACGATCGACAGCTGGAGCGGCACGACCGAAGCCGCGAACGCGCTCGCCCTGGAAGCCTGGCGCCTCGGGGCCCGGCCGCTGCTCCTGCTCCGCGACGAACCGACATACTGGGCGGCGGTGCAGGAGATCCCGCCGGAGCACCTCGCGCGCGCGGGGGCCCATCTGCGGGCCGCGGTCGCGAAGTCGGATGCGCTCATCGCGTTCTTCGGTCCGAGCGACCGCGAGCGATTTCACGCGCTTCCCTTCCGCACGCGGTATCGATTGGGCGCCTACGACGACACGATCTTCGAGGTCGCGGCAACGAACCGCGTTCGGGTCGCTCAGATGGCCCTCGGCCGGGTCTCGGAATCGTCGGCGCGGATGTACGCGGTCGACGTCGATCCGTGGCGCGACGAGGTGGTCGAGGCGACGACCGTCGACCCCCGCGAGCTGCACCGGCGCGGTGCCCGACTCGCAGAACGGCTCCACACGGGCCACACGGTCGAGATCAGCCACGCCAACGGCACCCTGCTGCGCCTGGGCCTCCGTGGACGAAGACCCGAGGTCGTCGATGGGATCGTCGCGCGACCGCGCGGGCGCGCGCCCGCGCCGGTGACGACCCTGCCCGCGGGCGTCGTGAACGTCGCGCTGGACGAACGAACCGCCGACGGGTTCTTCCGGTCCAACGTGGCGAACACCGTCGGCGTCTCGGACACGGTCGGCGAGTTCGTCGGGGGTCGCTGGACATTCTCCAAAGGTCGTTTGTCCCGCTTCGCCTACGAGCGGGGGCACGAGCTGTTCGCCCAGAGTTACGAGCGGGCCGGACCGGGGCGAGACCGTCCGGGCATGCTGGCAATCGGGCTCAACGACCGCATCGCGACCGCCCCGCTGCTCATGGACCAGGGCATCGGCACGATCACCCTGCAGATCGGGCGGAACGCGCACGTCGGCGGGTCGAACCGCGTTGACTGGTGGGGCTGGCTGCTCCTGCGGGGCGGCGACCTGCGCGTCGACGGTCGACCGTGCGTGCGCGCCGGGAGGCTCGTGCCATGACGCGATCGCACCGGGAACCCCGCGGGCTACCGACATCCCAACCTCCGGACCACGCCTGGGAGCCCGCGCGCACCCGACCGCTGCGCGGTCGAGTGGTGCTCGTCGCGGGAGCGACCCGGGGTGCCGGGCGCGCGATCGCGGTGTCCCTCGGGCTCGCCGGGGCGAAGGTGTACGCCACCGGCCGCAGCGTCCGCGGCCGACCCGCCACCCCGGGTCGGTCGGAGACGATCGAGGAGACCGCGGAGATGATCCGGGGATACGGCGGGACCGCCGTTGCGGTGCGGGTCGACCATACCGTCCCCGACGAAGTTCGCCGCCTCAGCGCCCGCCTCCGGCGGGCGGAGGGAGGTCGTCTGGACGTTCTCGTCAACGACATCTGGGGCGGGGAGGAGCTCACGGAGTGGGGACTCCCTCCGTGGCGGATGTCGTGGGACCGGGGTCGCACGATGATCGAGCGGGCGGTGTTCTCCCACATCATCACGAGCCGGTACCTCGTACCGCTGATGGTGGCGCGGCGCCGGGGACTCGTGGTCGAGGTGACGGACGGGGCCCACTCGGGCTACCGCGGGAGCTTCTACTACGACCTCGTCAAGACGACGGTCATCCGCCTCGCCACGGCGTACGCGGCCGAGTTCGACGAGGCCCGCCTCTCGAGGATCTCCGCGGTCGCCGTCACGCCGGGGTTCCTCCGCTCCGAGTTCATGCTCGACCAGTTCGGCGTCCGAGAGGAGAACTGGCGCGATGCGATCGGCAAGGCCCGCCACTTCGAGGCGTCGGAGACGCCGTACCTTCTCGGGCGCGGGGTGGTCGCACTGGCGGCAGATCCCCAGGTCCACAAGAAGTCCGGCCGGGTGCTCGGGAGCTGGACGCTCGCACGCGAGTACGGATTCACGGATCGCGACGGCACCCGACCGAACTGGGGCGCGGTCTTCGCGCGCATCGCCCAGGGACCTGACTAGGAGGAGGAGTGGTCGCGGCACTCCTGGAGTGGGTGCTGGTCGTCCTCGCGATCGCCTTCGCGTGGAGCATCGGTGCCCACTACACCGGCGCCTGCATGGGGATGCCGTACGCCGCCGGGGCGCTCCGGATCACCACGGCGCTCCTCCTGATGGCGCCGCTCGCGCTCGTGGGCGCGGTCGTCGCGAGCGGCCAGGTCGAAACGACCGTCGGCCACGGGATCCTCGGAGGCGCACCGATCGGCGTTCCGACCGCGGTCGTGATCCTCGCGGTGGCGTTCGCCTTGACCGCGACCTACAACTTCGTCGCGCTTCCGACCTCCACGATCCAATTGTTCGTCTTCTCGGTCGTCGGCGTGGGATTGGCGACGGGGGCTCCGGTCCGCTGGAGCACGATCGAGCTGCTGCTCGCCGTCTGGGCGGCTGCTCCGTTCGCGACCCTCGCGTTGGGCTTCCTGTTCGTTCGGGCCATCGACCGCGGCGCCCCGCCCGGGCGGATGACCTTCCTGGTCACCGGCACGCTCGTGGCCGTCGGCTCGGCCGCCTCGTTCGCAATGGGCGCGAACGACGTGTCGAACGCTTCGGGGCCGCTCGTGATGACGGGGATGTTCTCGCTCGCGGTCGCCGGATTGATCGGCGGGATCGGCCTCGCGGCCGGCGTCCTGACCTGGGGCCGACCGCTGCTGAAGCGGGTCGCCTTCGACATCGTCCGACTCGACCCGCGGATGGCGATCGGCGCGCAGCTCGCCCAGGCGACCGTCATCCTGGTCTCGGTCGCGTTCGGCACGTTCACCTCCATGAACCAAGCCCTGATCGGGGGGATGATCGGGGCGGGTCTCGCGCGCGGTCGACGGGTCGTGCAGTGGGGGACGGTTCGGGGGATCCTTCTCGGCTGGTCCGCGGGTCCGGCCTCGGGGGCTGCGCTGGGGTTCGGGGTGGCGACCCTGCTCGTCCACGTCGGTTGGCTCTGAACGCACGGCAGCGGACCACCCATCGAGAGCGAACGGCGGCACGACCTGCGTCCGGTCGGAACGGAACGAGCGGAGGGGGCGACGGCGGTGGCGACGCTCACCCCATTCCTCGAAGCGACGGGATCGAACGGGGCTTCCGGGGCCTCCTCGCCGGAACGTGGGCGAGGGGTGCCGTAGCAGATCCGTGTCCCGGATCCTGAAGAAGAGCGAGCTCCGAGGCATCGGGTCCTCCGAGGGAGGCCGTGCGGGTCGAGTCCGGGGCGCTCCTCCCTCACGCCGGGGCCCCCGCTTCGCCCGCCGCAGCCCCGGGGGCGGTTCGTGCTCGTATCGGCGGCCCTGCGCCCGCGTTGAACCGGCATCCGAGCCTCGGGGGCGCGCTGCGTCGGGGTTCCCCGGTGACGGGCGTGCCCGGGACCCCGGCGGGACTCGGGAGTTCTATGGTGGAGACTATAGTCTCAATCGATATTCTATATATTCTCTCCACGCGCTCGTACCGGCATGTCGAACGAACGAAGGGAGGGGCGAGCAACGACCGCAGGGTCGCCACGGTCGGGAACCGACCCGTCCGCCCCACCGGCAGCCCGTGCACCGGAACCGCGTCGGGCCCCGCCGAAAGACCGAACCGTCCCCGCCCGTGCTCGGGTCGCCCCGCCGTACGGGGCGATCGTCCTGGGCCAGCCGCCGGTCGCCACAATCCCTGCCCGCCGGGGAGAGCTGCCCGAACATCTGTTCCGGCGCCTGCTCGGGGCCTACCTCGGTGGCGCCCGAGAGTTCATCGTCGTCGAGCACCCTCGCGTCGCTCCGGCGACCCGCGAGGTCGTCCAGACGTTCTGTCGGCGGACGCGGCAGCCCGAGATCGTTTGGGACGACAACGGGCAGCTCCGCCTGAAGGACCTGGCCTACGAGAGCCCGGTGCCGCTGACCCAGCGTCTCGCCCGGATGGGCCGCATCGTGGTCGAGTTCCACCGCGCCGCGGTCGCGAGCTGGTCGCAGCTGCCGCTCGAGGGCGACGACTACTGGGAGCGTCGGGACGACGAGATCGACCGCGAGGCCTGGTACGTGCAGCGCCTGGCCGCCCACCGCCTGGGCCTCGACGGGTCCGGCGTCTCGCTTCTCGGCCCGTGGACGGTCGCCCGGAGCCTCGAGCGGATCGCGGACCACGCCATCAGCCTCGGAGAGTACGGCCGCCGGCTGGGAGAGCTCCCCCGGGGCAACGGCCCGCTCACCTCGCTGCAGCAGTTCCACGGCCAGGCGATGACGCACCTCGAGGGCGTCCTCCGGGCGACGGACGACGCGACCGCGAACGACCTCCTCGACCTGGGGGAGGCGCTGATCGCCTCGGGCCACTCCCTCGCCGACCGCCTCCTGCCCGCCGTCGGCGGCGGCTCGATGCCGCCGGCCACGGCCGCGGCGGTGGCCCGGATCCTCGAGTCGATCCGGCGGACGATCGCCTACTCGCAGGACATCGCCCAAGTGGCCCTCGACCGGGCGGTCCCGGTGTCGTTCGACGCCCCCGACCCGTCGACCGGACTGGCCCCCGCCGCTCGGGCGTCGTGAACGGGTCGAGGCGAACCGATTTGAGCCGGGCCGGGAACCCGGCCGGCGTGAGGCGACGGTCGCTGGTGCCCGACGGCCCGAGCCGCGTCCACCTCGTCCTCGTCCGGCACGGCCCGGCGGAGGACCGGGACCCGGTCCGCTGGCCGAACGACCGGCTGCGGCCCCTGAGCGCGAAGGGCTCCCGGCAGACCCGCCAGGTCGCGGACGGGCTGGTCGGCCTGCTGGACGGGGTCGCCCGCGTCGCGTCAGGTCCGGCCTTGCGCTCGCGCCGCACGGCCGAGATGGTGGGCACCGCGCTCGACCCTCCGCGCGAGGTCGAGCTGTGGCCCGAGCTCGACCTGGACATGCCCGCGGCGCCGATCCTCGCCCGGGTGCGCCGCGAGCTCCGCGTGCGGCAGACCGCCGTCCTGGTCGGTCACGACCCCGTTCTCGCCGAGCTGATCGGCCTCGCGCTCACCGGCGAGGACGCCGCGGTGGCGAAGCTGACCAAAGGGGGAGCGGCCGCGCTCGAGTTTCCCGCGTCGGTCCGGCCCGGCAGCGCGCGGTTGCTCTGGCTGCTCACCCGGAAGCAGCTCTCGGGCCTGGGCGACTGACCGCCGGCCGCCGGGGCGGCCGCGGCGCGCCGGCGCGACCGTAGAGCGGGGCGACGAGCGCCCGGACGTCCGCGTGGACCTGCTCGGGGTTGCGGTTCGCGTCGACGCGGTGGAACCCGTAGTCGGCGGCGACCCACTCGAACTCCTTCGAGAGCCGGTCCTGGTAGAGGAAAAAGCTCTCGAACAGGTCGCGCGAGAGCGACAGGTCCATCCCGCTCTCCCAGTAGTCGAGCGAGCCGTACTTGGAGATCGCCCGGTGGAGCAGGATCTCGGGCCGGGCCTCGAGGAAGACGACCAGGTCCGGGGCGAGGGCGAACCCGTAGAGGCGGCGCGCCCACTCCCGGGAGGCGCCGCGGACCACGGCCCGGGCCATGAGGGTGTAGATGTACCGGTCGGCGAGGACCGTCGAGCCGGCGGAGAGCGCCGGGATGATCTTGTTCTCGAGCTGGTCGGCAAAGTCGACCGCATACAGCAGCGCCATCGTGGTCGCGCCGAGGGTGTGACCCTGCTTCGCCCGGTCGATCTCCTCGGCGACGAGCCCCGAGCGCCGGAGGCCGGTGTCGACGACCGCGTGCCCCTCGACCTCGAGCCACTGCTTCAGCAGCTCGACCTCGGTCGAGCGGCCCGAGCCGTCCGCGCCCTCGATCACGATCAGCCGGCCCGTCGACGGCGTGTCCGGGGAGTAGCCGGGGAGCGGGGTGCCGTACGTTCTAGTCGTCATGCAGCAACCTCGCCCCGGTCGGGAAGTCCTTCAGGACCGGCTCGACGTGGCCCCGGAGGTCGGCCTGGATCGACTCCACCGGCCGCTGCGAGTCGATCACGACGAACTGGTCCGTGCGCGAGATCCGGTCGTACTCGCGCTTGAGGCGGGACTGGAACCGCTCGTAGCTCTCGTGGAGCTCGTCGGAGAGCCCGAGGTCCATGCCGGCCTCGTAGTAGTTGATCTTGAGGCGCGACGCGATCTTCCGCTTCAGCGTGACCGCGACCGGCACGCGGAAGTAGAACACCTGGTCGGGCCGGGGGGCGAACGAGTAGATGTTCCGGACCCAGGCCGGGTCGCATCCCCGCGCCGCGTCGCGGACGAACGCCGTGTACGTGTACCGGTCGCAGACGACCACGTAGCCGGCCCGCAGCGGCGGGAGGATCTTCCGCTCGAACCGGTCGGCGAAATCGGTCGCGTGGAGCAGCGAGAAGGTGGTCGGGGTGAGCAGGTTCTTCTTCTTGCCACGACGGATCACCTCGCTGGTCAGCTCCGACGAGTTCCATTCGGTGAAGAAGACGCGGTAGCCGCGGGACTGAAGCCACTTGCCGAGGAGCGCCGCCTGGGTCGACTTGCCGCTGCCGTCGAGCCCCTCGAACACGAACAGCCGGCCCGGGAACCCGTGCATCGGGCTCGGCTCCTCAGCTATCGCGGACCTTCACCTCCGTTTCGAGGACCCGTTCCATGGTCTTGCGGACCCGCTCTTCCCACAGGTCGTCGAGGGCGCTACGGGCCGTCGGAGAAAAGGCCACCGTCACGCTCCGCCCGTTTCCGGACGCCGAGAACCGGGGTCGGGCGGCCGATGTGATCTCCGCGACCTCGAGCACCGCGCCGAGCCGGCGCGCGGTCTCCAGATCGGGGCCGCGGAGGATGGGGAGGAACCCCTTCTTCCAGTCCGACGGGAGCTCGCCGCCCTCGTGGGTCCGGGCCGCCATGGAGGCGAGCAGTACCTCCCGCTGGTCGAGCCCCCAGATCGGGTAGTTCTGGATGAGGTAGGCCGAATGGTGGGCGTGTCGCCACAGGTCGATCGCCGTTCCGGCATCGTGCATCCATCCGGCGACCCGGAGCGCGAGACCCTCGCTGCGCCCCCATTCGAACCGGGGCGCGAGGAGTCCGAACAGCGCGATCGCGGTGTCCGCGACCTCCCGCCCGTGGTCGAGACGGAACGCGAACGACTCGGCGGCGGCCGCCGCCGACCGCTCGGCCAGCACCTCCGCGGCGACCGGAAGCTCCGCGCCGATCGCCTCGAGGGCGATCCCCTCCCGGATCCCGGTCCCCGCGACCGTGATGCGGTCGGCCTCCGTCGCGCGGACCAGCTCCCGCAGCACGACCAGGCCGGCGACCACCACGTCCGCCCGGTCGGCTCCGATGCCGGGGACCGCGCGACGTTTCGGCGTCGACATCTCGCCGAGCAGCTCGGCCAGGGACTCCAGGTCGTGGTCCCACAGCGGGTAGCCGTGGACCCGCTCGATCGGGTAGTCGCGCAGCTCGATCGCCGCTCGGGCGAGCGAGCGGACGGTGCCCCCGATCCCGTAGATCCGGTACCGGTGGGAGCCGAACGCTTCGAAGACCGACCGGAGCGTCTCGCGAACGTACGTCCGGAGCTCGTCGACCTCCTTGCGCTTCGGCGGATCGTGATCGAAATAGCGCTGGGAGAGTCGGAGCGCGCCCAGGGGGACACTGACCGAGTGGCCCAGGCGACCGGCCCGGGTCTCCGCGAGCTGGAGCGACCCCCCGCCGAGGTCGGCGACCAGCGCGCGGTCGAGCTCCCAGGCGCTCGCGACGCCCAAGTACGCGTACCGGGCCTCCTCCGCGCCCGAGATCACGCGCAGGAGGACGCCGGTCGACCGCTCGACCTGACGGACGAACTCCGCGCCGTTCGGGGCGTCCCGCACGGCGCTGGTCGCGACGGCCAGGGTCTGGGTCAGACCGAGGCCGCGGATCGTCCGGGCGAACCGACTGACCGCGGTGATCCCTCGCTCGATCGCCTCGGGAGCGAGCCGCCCGTCGGCCCGCACGTTGAGCCCGAGCCGGGGCGACTCCTTGGTCTCGTACACCGCCCGGACGCAGCCGGACTCCGACGCTTCGAAGGTGACGAATCGAGCGGTGTTCGAGCCGACATCGATGACGCCGATCCGCCGGTGCATCCCCGGTCGCTCGGCGTGCGCGGGCCGGGCGACCTCCGCGCCCCGGCTGCGCTCCATGCCACTCCGCAGGAGGGGGTCGTACTAGAACCCCGCGGGAGCGGCGGCGGGCGGCTACGGAGTGGCCTCCTAAACTACATACCTTCGGCGACTACGCGGGCCTCGGGGCGACACGGGTGACGGCGACGCGCGGACACGGCCGGCCCGGGGTCCGGACCCTCGCGGCGCGGATCCGCGAGATGCTCGACGCCGTGACGGCCCAGGTCGACGAGGTGGTCGCGCGGCACCACCCGACGCCCGAGAGCCTGCACGAGCTCCACCGCTCGATGCGGCGCCTCCGTCACGCGCTCGGGTTCTGGGCCCGGCTGCTTCAGCCGGGCGATCGGTCGATCCTGAAGCCCCTCGACCGCCGGCTCGCGCGACTCTCCCGACTCGTCGGACGGGTGAGGGACCGCGACGTGATGCTCGCCCTGCTCGAGGGCGGCTCCCTCCCCGCGCCGAAGCCCGCCGACGCCCCGCTGGTCGCTCGCCTCCGGGCCCGATGGAGGGACGACGCCCGGACCGGCCGGGAGCTGATCCGTGTGTTTCTCCGGTCGGAGCGGGATGCGCACCTGTTCGAGCAGCTCGCGGCGACCCTCACGCTGCCGCCACGCAGCGGGGCGCCGAAGAGCCTGCCGGACCTCCTCGAGGAGGAGGCGGAGGAGCGCCGCGACCGGATTCGCGCCGCCCACCGCCGTGCTCGGCGGAAGGCCAGCGCCGCGCGATTCCACCGCCTCCGTATCCAGGTGCGTCGCATGCGCCATCTCGGAGAACTCCGCAGCGAGCTCGACCCCGAGCACCCGGCGCAGCCGCCGCCGGTCGTACGTCGACTCCAATCCCAGCTCGGCCGGCTCCACGACCTCGACATCGTCCTGGACGGGATCGGGAGCGGGCTCGCGAAGTCCGACTGGGGGGAGGCGCTGCGACGCGAGCGCCGACGTCTGCGTCGGTCGATCGAAACGACGCTGCACCAGCCGCGCTGGCCGTGGCGACCCAGCTCGCTGCCCGGTCCGCGAGGGCCACCCTCTTAGCCCACGGTCCCTACCCGAGCCGTGCCGGCGACCCCGCCCCCGCAGCTCGGTGCGGAGATCCGGGCCGCGCTCGGAGAGACGGGGGCCGTCGGGGTGACGGTCCGCCAGCTCGCCGCCCGGCTCGACCGTCAGCCCGAGCGCGTCGCCGCGACCCTGACCGACCTCGCCCGCCGGGGCGATGTCCTGCGGATGGGGCGAGGGCTGTACGTGCTGCGCGCGTTCGAACGACTCGACGAGCGGAAGGAGTTCGTCGACCCGGTCGCATTCGACGAGCGGTTCGAACGGGAGACCGGGGTCGAGATCGGACACGTCGCCGGCCCGATCACGTTCCGCGCGAACGAGGCGGCGCCGGTCCACCGCTGGTGGCCGTACGTCCAGGGATACTCGGCGGAGTTCGTGCGATCCGTCCTCGACGGGTTCGAGATGCCCCGGGGCGCGACCGTTCTGGACCCGTTCGCCGGGAGCGGTACAACGCTGGTCGAGGCGCGCCGCGCCGGCCACCGGGCGCTCGGGACGGAGCTGCTCGCCCCGGCGGTGCTCGCGGCTCGGGTCAAGACGACCTTCGCGCTCGACGGAACGCGGCTCGTCGCGGCGGCGCGACGGACGGTCGCCGCGGCCCGTCGCCGACGGATCGGGCCGCTGCCGTTCCTGCGGGAGACCCGGCGCCAGTTCGACGCGGCGCGGCTCGGGGAGCTCACACGACTCCGCGACGCGCTGGCGCCGGAGGGCACCTCGGCGGCGGACGCGCTTCGACTCGCCTTCGGCAAGGTGCTGATCCCGGCGAGCCGACTCCACCGTTCGCCGTGCCTCGGGTACGACCGGCGCTACCGGCCGCTCGACGCAACGGCGTACGACCTGTTCCTCCGCGCGGCCGAAACGATGCGGGACGACCTGACCGAGCTCCAACGGGAGCGGTCGACCTGGGGACCTCCGGCCGAGGTCCGGGCCGAGGACGCCCGCACGGCAGCGTGGCCGAGGGGCTCGGTGGATCTTGCGATCACGAGCCCCCCGTACGTGAACGGGATGGACTACGTCATGAACTACAAGGTCGACCTCGCGTGGCTCGGCTACGTGCGATCGTACCGAGACCTCGCGGCGATCCGGCGCGCCGAGGTCGCCTGCGACAACCTGCCCCGCTCCGAGACCGCCGCCTACCGGTCGATGAACGCTCTCCCGGACCCGTGGCTCGCGGGGATCCTCGAGCAGATCCGCACCAACGTGGCGCGGAAGGCGTCGTACCGGCGGGACGACGTCCACGCCGTGGTGCACCGGTACTTCGCGGACCTCGTGCCGGTCCTCCGGCGCGTCTACGAGGCCCTCCGCCCGGGGGGTCGATTCGTCCTGGTCGTCGGCGACTCGCTGCTGGCGGGTACGTACGTCCCCGGCGACCTCCTCACGGCCCGCCTCGGCGCCTCCGTCGGATTCCGGATCGAGTCGGTGAACGTCGCCCGTTCCCGCCGCAGCGGTCAGCGCCGGTCGTTCCTGCTGCGCGAGTCCGTCGTGACGCTCGAGCGTCCCCGATCCGCGACGTAGCCCGCGTCGGCAGGTTCTTCGCGTCGCGGCCGCCTCTCCGTCGCCGATGTACTGCCCGGTGTGCGGTCGGGCGATGACCGGCCCCACGAACCCCTCGGTGCCGTACCCGATGTTCGTCTGCCCGCACCACGGGGTCGTCTACGACCGCACGCGCGACGCCTGGCACGGGCTCCCCGAGATCGAGGCGAAGCTCTGCTGCCCGGTCTGCGGGAGCGCGATGGAGTTCGAGCCGAAGCAACCGCCGGTGCGGATCTTCTACTGCTACCAGTGCGGTACGACCTTCGACCGACAGCGCGGCACCTGGTACGGGCTGGCGTTCCATCACGCACCCTGACCCTCGCTGCCGGTCGAGGCAAACGCTTACCTAACCCGGCGCGCGGTCCGGGAACGGGGATATGGCGCCCCCCGGAACCCAGCCGCATTTCCTCGAACCCCTGCTGGGGGTCGTCTTCGACCTCGACGGCACGCTCGTACTGTCGCAGCACGACTTCGGCCGCATGCGGCGCGAGGTGATCCGACTCGCCGAGCAGTACGGGGTCACCCCGGGCCATCTGTCCGTCACGGACCCGATCCACCGGATCGTCGAGGAGGCGCGGTCCGAGCTCGTCGCGAGCGGCGCCCCGGAAGGGAACCTGTTCCGCTTCGAGGCGGAGTACCCGAAGAAGATCGACGCGATCGAGGCCGAGGCCCTTCCGCGCACGGTCGCGCGCCCGGGGGCCGAGCCCCTGCTGCGCGCGCTCTCCGAGCGAGGGTTCCGTCTGGGGATCCTTACCCGGGCGTCCGAGTTCTTCGCGCGCGGCGCGCTGAAGCGCACCGGTCTCGAGCCGTTCTTCCCGTACCTCCGGAGCCGCAGCGCTCCCGGGCCGGCCAAGCCGTCCCCCGAGGCGCTCCAGTTGCTCCTGCGCGAGATGGAGATCCCCAGCGACCGCGCGCTGTTCGTCGGCGACCACATCCTCGACGCCGAGTGCGCGACCCGGGCCCACATTCGGTTCTACGGGGTGCTCCCCGACGCCGCCGAGGCGCCCTCGGAGACGATCGACGCGGACCGCTTCCTCGCCGCCGGGGCCGCCGCGGTCGCGAAGGACCTCCCCGAGCTCGCACGGCAGCTCGACGTCGGCGGCGCCCGGCCGGCGGTCGCCGGCTGAGCTCCGGCCCTCAGAGGTAGCTCGCGTAGGCGTGGATGACCGCACGTTCGGCGGTCGCCCACGCCTCGGGGATCTGGTTCCACCCGTTGCGCTGGTCCCCGACGCAGTAGAGGCCGGGGATCGGAGCCCCGGTCGCGGCGTCGATCGCGCGGCAGTCCTCGTCCGTCACCACGAAGCCGTCCGTGTCGAACCGGCACCCGAGCTCGCGGGGGAACGTCTGGTGCATGTCGTACCAGCCGATCGCGCTGAACCCGACGTCGAACGTTGAGCGGCGTCCGTCGGCGAACGCGACCCCGAACCGCTTCTCGCGGATCCCGTCGAAGCCGACCATCGCCGACTCGATCGCCGGGATGTGATGCTCGGCGAGCGCGGCCGCGAGCGCCGTCCGGTCCGGCTCCGGAACCCCCTCGAGGAGGGGATGCCCGTGCGTCAGCATCGTGACCGAGCTCGGCTCGAAGTGGAGGATGTCGAGCGCCGTGCGCACGGCGAACGCGTCGTGCCCGATCACGCCGACGGACTTCCCCGTCAGTTCGTGGCCGTCGCACAGGATGCAGAAGTCGACGAGGGCCTGGTTCGCCCACGGAAAGATCGGGTCGATCTTTCCGCCGACCTCGGGGATCCGGTCGACCACGCCCATCGCGAGCACGAGGGCCCGCCCGCGCGCGACGTGCGTCTGCTTCAGCCACTCGAACGAGACCGCGAACCCGTCGGGCGTCCGCTCGACCTTCTCGGCGCGCGCCGGCGTGAAGTAGCCGGTCCGGGCCTCGGCCGCGCGCACGGCCGCGATCTGCGCGTCGAGCAGCTTGTGACCCGAGATCCCGTCGGGAAATCCGGGGATGTTGTCCATCTTCGGCGCGTAGTACGAGCGGGAGAACTTCGGCCCCCGGTCGATGATCGCCGCCGTGTGGCCGAGGAGCGACGCCTTGAGCCCGGCCTGGAGCCCGCTGTGCCCCCCGCCGATGATGACGAGGTCGTAGGACGGCTGAAGGCGCGGGAACCCCGGCACGTCCGGCGCAGCGGGGTCGGGGATTTCAGGGCTCCCGCCGCGTCGCAGGCTCGCACGCACGCGTGCGACGCGCGTTCTACCGGCAAATGTTAAGGACCGACCGCTGCCTCCTTCGATTCGGGTTCTTCACGCCCGTGCCGGCCCGCGCCGCAGAGGAGGCGCTCCACGGTACGCTGCTGTTGGAGGACGGCACGCGTTTCGAGGGGGCCGGTCTCGGCGCGACCGGTCGCCGGGTCGGCGAGGTCGTCTTCACGACCGGTATGGTCGGGTACCCCGAATCGCTCACGGACCCCTCGTTCCGCGGCCAGATCCTGACCTTCACCTATCCGCTGCTCGGCAACTACGGCGTGCCGGCCGCCCAGAAGGACGCGGACGGGCTCCCGGTGCTGGAGAGCGAAGTGATCCAGCCGCGCGGCGTGCTCGTCCGCGGAACGACCTCGGCGTCGCACTGGTCGAGCTCGCGGTCCCTGGACGCATGGCTCGCGGGCGAGGGCGTGCCGGGGATCCGGGGGATCGACACGCGACGCCTCACCGAGCACCTGCGCACGCGCGGCGTCGTCCGCGGCGTGATCGACGTCCGGGACGCCCCGGCCCCGGCGGCGACCGAGGAGCTGATGCGGACCCTCCAGACCGCGCCACGGTACGCCGACGAATCGTTCATGGCCGAGGTCGCGCCGAAGCGACCGAAGCTGATCGTGCGCCCCGGGGGCCCGCTCGTCGCCGTCCTCGACTGCGGGATCAAGGTCAGCATCCTGCGGGCGCTGCTTGCCCGGAACCTCTCCGTGCTGCGGTTGCCCTACGACCACGAGGTCCCGGCCCGATGGGACGGCCGGCGGGTCGCCGGGCTCGTGGTCGGGAACGGACCGGGGGATCCGGCCGAGCTCGGTCCGACCATCGAGGAGCTGGGGCGACCGACCACCCGGGCGATCCCGACCCTCGGGATCTGTCTCGGAAACCAGCTGCTCGCGCTCGCCCGGGGGGCGACCACGTTCAAGCTCAAGTACGGCCATCGCGGCCAGAACAAGACCATCGTGTTCCACGACGGTCGCGCGCTCATCGTCAGCGAGAACCACGGCTACGCGGTCGACCCCTCGTCGCTCGGGTCGACCGGTCTGTCCGTCTGGGCGACGAACCCGGACGACGGCACGGTCGAGGGACTGCGCGACGCGGGCGGTCGCGTGCTCGCCCTCCAGGGCCACCCCGAAGGGCATCCCGGGCCGCAGGAGGCCGGGTTCGTCTTCGACCGATTCGCCGAGAAGGTCCGGCGTCGCGCATGACGCCCGCGATGCCCTCGAAGGTGCTGCTCCTCGGGAGCGGCGCGCTCAAGATCGGCGAGGCCGGCGAGTTCGACTACTCGGGCAGCCAGTGTCTGAAGGCGCTCGAGGAGGAGGGCGTCTACGCGGTCGTCGTCAATCCGAACATCGCGACGCTGCAGACCGACCCCACGCGCCACGGTCGGGTCTACTTCCAACCGCTCGTCCCCGAGTTCGTCGCTCCGATCCTCGAGGCGGAGCGCCCCGAAGGGATCCTCCTGTCGTTCGGCGGCCAGACGGCGCTCAACTGCGGCGTGCAGCTCGCCGACTCCGGAGCGCTGCACCGGTCGGGCACGCGCGTCCTCGGCACACCACTCGCCGGGATCCGCGCGACCGAGGACCGGGCGAAGTTCGTGCGCTCGATGCGGCGGGCGAAGGTCCCGACGCTGCCGAGCAAGGCGGTCTACTCGCTCGAAGCGGCGCGGCAGGCCGCCGAGGAGCTCGGGTATCCGGTCATGGTCCGCGTCGCCTTCACGCTCGGCGGCAAGGGCGGGGGTGTCGCCCGCACCCGCGAGGAGCTCGCCGAGGTCGTGGGCCGCGGACTGCGCGCGAGCCCGGTCGGTCAGGTCCTGCTCGAGCGGTACGTGGGCGAGTTCAAGCAGCTCGAGTACGAGGTCGTCCGCGATGCGAAGGGCAACTCGCTCACCGTCTGCAACATGGAGAACGTCCTCGGGATGCGGGTCCACACCGGGGACAACATCGTCATCGCGCCGAGCCAGACGCTCACCGACTACGAGTACCAGATGCTGCGCCAGGCCGCCCTCCGGGCCGTACGGGAGGTCGGGATCGTGGGCGAGTGCAACATCCAGTTCTGCCTCGACCCGGTGAGCGAGGAGTACTACGCGATCGAGATCAACGCCCGACTCTCCCGCTCGAGCGCGCTCGCGAGCAAGGCGACCGGCTACCCGCTCGCCTACGTCGCCGCCAAGCTCGCGCTCGGGTACCAGTTGCCCGAGCTGAAGAACCGGATCACCGGCGTCACGACCGCCTGCTTCGAACCGGCGCTCGACTACGTGGTCGTCAAGCTCCCCCGCTGGGACCTCGACAAGTTCGAGCGCGCCGACCGCCGTCTCGGTCCCGCGATGAAGTCGGTCGGCGAGGTGATGGGGATCGGGGCGTCGTTCCCCGAGGCGATCGAGAAGGCGGTCCGGATGAGCGACCCGCGCTCCGACCTCCTGCCCCCCACCGACGTGCGCGAGCCCGCGCAGATCCTGGCCGACCTCGCGGAACCGACCCCCGAGGTCCTCTTCCGGGTCCTGGAGGCGCTGCGCGCCGGGATCGACCCGGCCACGATCAGTCGGACGTCCTGGATCGACCGCTGGTTCGTGGACGGCCTCGCCGAGATCGAGGCGACCCACCGAGCGCTCGGCGACGTCGCGGGCGGCGACCTCGCACCGCCCCTGCTGCGCCGGGCGAAGGAGCTCGGCCTCTCCGACCGGGCGATCGGGCGCGCCGCCCACCGCGACGAGGAGGAGGTCCGGCGCCGTCGCCTCGAGGTCGGCATCCGGCCCCGCGTCCGGATGATCGATACCCTCGCCGGCGAGTGGCCGGCCCGCACGAACTACCTCTACCTCACGTACCGGGCGGACGCGGACGACGTCCGACCGATGCCCGGCAGCTCGGTCCTGGTCGTGGGCGCGGGGCCGTACCGGATCGGCTCGAGCGTGGAGTTCGACTGGTCGACGATGAATCTCGTGGAGGGGCTCAAGGCCGAGGGGGTTCCCGGCGTCGCGCTGCTCAACTCGAACCCCGAGACTGTATCGACCGACTACGACCGGTCGGACCGACTCTACTTCGAGGAGATCACGCTCGAGCGGGTCCGCGACCTGGTCGACTTCGAGTCGTTCGCGGGCGTCGTGACGTGCGTCGGCAGCCAGCTGGCGCAGAACCTCACGCCGCTCCTCAAGATGTGCGGCATCCCCGTGCTCGGGACCGCGGCCGAATCGATCGACTCGGCCGAGGACCGGGCCCAGTTCGCGCGCCTGCTCGAGCGCCTTAAGATCCCCCAGCCCGCCTGGCGCGCGTTCACGACCTTCGACGAGGCCGCCCGGTTCGCGGACGACGTCGGGTACCCCGTGCTGGTCCGACCGTCGTACGTGCTCAGCGGCCAGGCGATGCGCGTCATCGCGGGCCGGGCCGACCTGGGCCGCTTCCTCTCCGAAGCCACGCGCGTCTCGCCCGAGCACCCGGTCGTGATCACGAAGTTCGTCGAGGGCGCCGACGAGGTCGAGCTGGACGGCATCTCGGATGGGACGCGGGTCCTGGTCGCCGGGATCCTCGAGCACGTCGAACGGGCGGGAGTGCATTCCGGGGACGCGATCTTCTGCCTCCCCCCGCGGCATACGGCCGCGGAGGTGCAGCAGCACCTGCTCGGAGCGGCCGGCCAGCTCGCCCGGACGCTCCAGATCCGCGGTCCGTTCAACGTCCAGTTCCTCGTGAAGGACGGCGCCTACCAGATCATCGAACTCAACCTGCGCGCGAGCCGGTCCCTCCCGTTCCTCGCGAAGGCGACCGGGATCCCGCTTCTCCGCGAGGCCGCGCGCGCGATGCTCGGGCGACCGATCTCCCGGGAGGGCCTCGCTCCGCTCCCGCCCGGGCGCTGGGGCGTGAAGGTCCCCCAGTTCTCGTTCCTCCAGCTCGCCGGTTCGGACCCGCTGCTCGGGGTCGAGATGCAGTCGACCGGCGAGGTCGCGTGCTTCGGCCCGACGTTCTCCGACGCGCTCGTCAAGGCGCTCGTCGCCACCGGCGTCCGGCTCGTCCCCCGCCGCGGCGCCGCGTTCCTCTCCGTGGGCGGCCCCCAGCTCAAGGAACAGCTGCTTCCCGTCGCGCAACGGCTGCGGACCCTGGGGCTCCGGCTGTCGGCGACCGAGGACACCGGCGCGTTCCTCGCCGAGCGCGGCGTTCGGTCGGTCCGCATCCTCCACAAGGTCAGCGAGCCGGATCGCCACCCGAACGTCCTCGAAGCGCTCGACCGCGGCGAGATCGACCTCCTCCTGAACGTCCCCCTGTCGCTCACGCAGGAGAAGTTCGAACGCATGCTCGAGGACGAGTACGTCCTCCGGCGACGCGCGATCGAGCTCGGCATCCCGCTGTTCACGAGCCTCGAGGCGTTCGCGGCGTACGTCGAGGGCGTCGCGTGGCTCGAGGACCACCCACTCGTCGTCGAGCCGCTGTACGGCTCCCCCGAGCCGGGGACCACGCCGGAGACAGTCGCTCGGTCGTTGCCGGTCGTGCCCGGGCGCCGCCGTCGCCGCAAGCGCACGCACTGAACCTTCCGGCGGGTCCCACGGACCGACGCGGAGGAAGGTCTAAGGGAACCTTCCACGCTCTCGGGTCAATGGACGTCGGGGAGGACTCCTCCCGTCCTCGGTCCGTCGAGGTCGCCGAGCTCGGGCTCGCCGAGTCGCGACGTCGGGTCGACGCGCAAGTCCGGCGGGGTCGCCGATTCTCGTGGTTCGCCTGGGGGTTCCTGTTCGCGTTCGGGCTCGGAGAGATCCTCCTCTCGCTCCTCTTCCTGCTGTTCCCGATGGTGACCACCACCGTCTCGGGCTCGGGGACGTCGACCAGCTCCGCGCCCCCGGCATGGGGGATCCTCGTCGCGTTCGCCCCGGCGGCGGTCCTGCTCGGGCTCGCCGTCCGGGAGCTGGTGCTGGGCCGCCGCGAAGCGCGCGGCGGGCCCCCTTCGGGGCGGACGACCGACCCGGATCCTTCGAACGCTCCGCCGTGGATCGAGGAGATCCGGGTCGCCCAGCAGCGCCTCACGCGCGGGGCCTCGGAGATCGAGTGGTCGTTCGTGCCCCTGGTCCTCGGGTTCATCGCGTTCGCCGAGCTCGGGGTCGCCTCCGGACTCGCGTCCGCGAACTTCTCGGGGGCCGGGCTCACCTTCGTGGTCCCGAGCGTCGCTGGCCTGCTGATCGGCATCGTCCCGCTCTGGCCCCTTTACCACATCGCGCAGCAGTGGATCCGGGCAGGACAGGAGCGTCTGGAGCTCCAGTCCCGCCGGCTCGTGCAGCTCGAGGTGGAGTTCGTCTGGCGGTTCGCCGGCTCGGGCTCGACGCCATGATCGAGCGACCCGACCTGTTCGTCGTGGCACGCCTGCTCGAGGCGCTGGTCGACGGGCCCCAGCTGAAGACGCCGCTCCAGCAGCGGGCGGGGCTCAACTACACGGTCTTCCAGCGCTACCTCGACCTCGTCGTCCGCTTCGGGATGGTCGCACCGGACCCCAGCGGCGAAGGACGGTTCGCGGTCACCCCGAAGGGCGTCGACGCCCATCGGTTCCTTTCCGACGGGCTCGCCAAGATCTTCGCGCCGCCCGACCCGTCGAGAGACGGCGTGCGGGCCGGGATCGCGCCGGCTACACGACCGGGAACTTCGTGATCGAGTACTCGGGGACGACGGTCGAGGTGTCGAGCACCTCGGCGATCCCGCGGATCCGCTCGGTGACGAAGTCCAGGACCCGTCGCTTGCTGGTGTTCGACGGAGGGAACTCGAGGACCGCGAGCACGTCCCAGTCGCCGGTCAGGAAGTGGAGCTCCTTGATCTCGTCGAGCGACTCGAGCTGGTGGCGGATGCGGTCGAGGTCGCCGCCGCGGACCTTGATGTAGGTCAGCGCGCGGACGCTCTTCAGCTCGGTCGGCATCAGCGCGGCGACTCCCTCCTCCGTGAAGTTGTCGATGCCTTCGAGGCGCGGGCCCCGCGCCGAGATCAGGACCGGGAACGTCTGCACACCGCGCAGGTGCTCGGCGATCAGCCGCTCGACGCGTCCGCTCTTTTCCACGTCGACGACCTTCAGGTGGTAGCCGCGGCGCGCGGCCATCTCCTCGGTGAGCGCGACGCACCGCGCCTGGTCGTCCGACAGAAAGTGGACCGACTCCTCGGCCCGACTGTCGTACTCGACCCCGGAGCCCGGGGCGGACCCGGAGAACGTCGGGGAGGCGGCCGCGACCGTGCCGCCCGACGGGCGGTAGAACGTGGTCACGGCCTTCTTCGATTGCACGTAGAGCGTGAGCTCGCGAGCGTCGTCGGCCATCGGCGGCCGGGCGATGCGGAGCGCTCTATTTAATCAAAACCGGGGGCGGGAGGCGACCCCCCGCCCGGCGGCGGGGGGAAGAGGTTCGCTCGGGGTCTGCGGGGGTCCGCTCAGTAGCGCTTGTAGCTGTCGGAGCGCTCTCGGCTCCCACCGCCACCGCTGCCACCGCCGCTGCCGCCCCCACCGTAGCCGCCCCGGCCGCCGCCACCGCCGCCGTACCCTCCGCGGTCCCGGTAGCCGCCGCCGCCGCCGAACGACCGGCGCTCGCTCTCGAACTCCTGCTGGCTCATGTCCAGGGAGCTGTTGACCTCGGCGATCGCCTCGGTCGACTTCGACAGGTTGCCGTACCGTCCCACGTTGAGGCGCATGTGTCCGCGGACGAGGGAGACGTAGCCGTTGTCGACGAGGATGACCTCGTCCTTGGCGATCGATCCGATCTGCTCGTTCCAGAGCGAGAGGGTGATGACGGCCGAGTCGTCGCCGACGACGGCCTCGCACACCTTCCTCGGGTCGCCGAACTTGCCCATGACCTCCTTCGGCTCGCCCACGCTCAGGACCTTCGCGAGGACGTTCACTTGCTTCGAGTTCGGCGTTAGGTCGCGCACTTTCGTCAGGGGTTTGTCTGCCATGTCTCGTTCGCCTTCTTGGGTTCGCTTTCGCTTCGAAGAATCGGGGCGAGGCCAGGTCGTGCGAACACTCGTCAGAAAACGGACGGGCGGGACGCTCGAGTCGGGCTGGGCCGGAGGATTCCTCTACCCGCGCATGGCGCACCCGCGCATATAAAGCCGGCGACCCCAAGCGACGATGGCGCACGGGAGCCGGTCCGGCCCCCCCAAGGGAGGACGAGGGGGCCGGCGCGGCGCCCGGGCGGACCGGGCGCTTCGGGCCCGCGCCATTCCCGCGGAGCGAGCCGTGCGCGCCGGTCCGAGGGCGACCGAACCGGTCGAGAAGCGCACCGCGGGCCCGGTCCCGACGGGCCCGATCGCCGGCCCGCAGCGCCGGAGACGGTCCCTCCTCCGAGTGCCGTCCATCGCGCGTCGGACGGGGCCGAGCGGGCCCGTGGAGATGCGCTCCGGTCCCGCCACGGCGCGCGAACTGCGCATCGGGCGGCAGGTTTAACCCCCGCTCGGGGAACGGTTCGCGCGAGACCGTGAGCCAGCGATTCGACCTCGGCGTCCACCACTTCCTCCGGAAGGAGTACGACCTCGCCCAGCGGGCGTTCCTCGACGTCGTCCGGGAGCACCCGGCCGACGGGAGCGCGTGGTCGTACTACGGGATCTGCCTCGCCCACCTCGGGAATGCCCCCGAGGCGGAGGCGGCGCTCTCGCGCGCGGTCGGCCTCCAGCCCGGCAACCCGGAGACCTGGTTCCATCTCGGCGTCGCCCGTTCGCTCCGCGAGGAGTGGGCCGATGCCGCCCTCGCCTACCGCCGCGCGGTCGCGCTCGCGCCGGCCGACCTCGTCGCCTGGCACCGGCTCGGCGTCGCGCTCGCGGAGTCGGGCGACGAGACCGGGGCCGCGGCCGCGTTCGAACGGGCGCTGGTCCTCTCGCGCGAGGAGCCCGGCGTCGACGACGCCCCGCGCTCGATCGCGCGAGCCTCGGGCGACGACCACCTGGACGAGACCGGCCCCCGCGAGGGATCGCGCGAGGCGAAGAGCTGGCTCGAGCTCGCGCTCTCCCTGCTCACGCTCGGGGAGGAGGAGGAGGCGATCGCCGCCTACGACCGCGCCTACACCCTCGACCCCGACCGGGCCGCCCGCTCGCTCTTCCGCCCGATGCTGAAGCTCCTCAGCGCCGTCCAGGGCGTCGGCGGACCCGAGACCGGCGGGGCCGTCGCGCTCCCCGGCCGCCCCCAGGGCCCGGGCCTTCGGCGACCCGAGCCGGGCGCTCCGCCCGAGCTCGCGCCCCCCAGCGTCGGGTGAGTCCCCGTCAGAGGGGCTTCGGCGCTTCGGTGACGATCACCGACTCGGCCCAGTCCTTCGCCTTCTCGCGCGCGGCCGCGTGGCGCTCGTAGAACCCGTGGACCCGCTCGATCAGCTGGCCCTTGCAGTCCCCGCAGAGGAGCTCGCCGGACCGGCAGGTCCGGGTGATCTCGGCGAACTCGCGCTCCGACTCCGCGAACCGCGACCGCCAGAGCGCCCAGACCGAGCAGATCTCGGGGGTCGCCCCGAGGCGCCGCTGCTCCTCGACCGTCGCCCGGCCGCCGGTGAACGCCGAGCGCAGCTTCCGCTCGACGGTCGCCGGAGGGTCGTTCAAGAACAGCGCGTCGTCGGCCCGGTTGCCCGAGGTCGACATCGCCCCCTCGCCCAGGAGGCCGGGGACCATCTTCGAGTGCAGGAGCGCCGGCTTCGGGTAGCCCAGGCCCTCCGCGATGTCGCGGGTGAGCCGGAAGTGCGGGTCCTGGTCGATGCCGCACGGGATGAGGCACGGCACGCTCCGGCCCTCGGCCCACGACGGCCAGAAGCAGGGGACCGACTGGAGCGCCGTGTAGAAGATCAGCCCGATGTTCGCGCTCGGGGCGAACCCGAACACCGCCTTCACGTTCGAGTACGAGATGCGGCGGGCGACCCGGATCGCGAGCGGGTAGAGGGCGCCGATCGACCGGGAGTCGAAGAAGACGTGCGTCCGCTTCGGGTCGAAGCCGAGCGCGAGGATGTCGTAGAGGTTCTCGAGCCCCCAGTGCGCGGTCTCCTCGCGGGTGAGACCGGCGCGGGCCCAGAACTTCTCGTCGTCCGTGATCTGGATGTACATCGGGAGGCCGAGGCGCTTCTGCAGCCAGACGCAGAGGTCGAACGGGACCAGGTGCGACGTGTGGAGCGGCCCCGACGGGCCGCGGCCGGAGTAGAGGAAGAACGGCTGGCCGTGGGCGTAGCCGTCGAGAAGGGGCCCCAGGTCCCGGTGCGAGTAGTAGATGCCGCGCGTGAGCAGCGGCGGCAGGTCGCCACCCGCGAGATGGTGGAGGCGCGCGAGGAGCTCGGGCGTGAGCTCCTGCGTCCCGAACTGCTCGCGCAGGCGGTCGTAGTCGATCTTGCCCTTGACCTCGTACGGCGTGACGACGAACTCCTCGGGGTCGGGCATGCGGCCGGGCTCAGCCTTCGGGGAACGTGATCTTCGCGAGGATCGACTCCCGCTCGCTGAGGGGGACGCCGGCGGCGCTCAGCGCCTCCGCCACGCAGGAACGGGAGTGCTCGTGATGGATGCTGTGCCCGCACGACGGGCAGGTTGCCCACCCTTCGATCAGCCGGCGCAGCCCCTCCCGCGAGGACGACGAGTCGCGGCGCGCGAACCGCTCGACCAGGATCGCACCGCCGGCCTGGTTCTCGAGGTTCGAGAGAGGGACCCGCACCGGCTGGTTGCAGACCGGGCACCGGGCGGGATTGCGGCAGGTGCACGTCATGCCAGGCAGGTACCGGACGCCCCGGGCTAAAAGGGCGCCGCCGCACGGCTGCCGGCCCCCCGTGGGATATCCTCATGAGGGCCGGGCGCCCCTTTCGGCCCGTGTCCGACCCCACGGCCGAAGAGCGCGCCCGGGAGCTCCATCTCGAACTGGTCGAGATGCTGAAGCTGCTCAACCGCGTGGAAGAGGAGCACGAGGGGGTCGACGGACTCGAGCGCGAGGAGCTGGTCCACCTCCTGCCGAAGGCCGGGTTCCCCAACGCGACGCTCGAGGACGTCGAGCGGACCCTGGGCGTGCTGCTCGCCAACGGCTACGCGCGGGAGATCGGGACCCCCGAGTACGCCTGGGACCGGGCGCGGACGGTCGGATCTCGCTTCACGATCACGACGGAAGGCAAGCAGCTGCTGCTCAAGGAGATCGAGCGGACCGGCCGGGTCTGAGCCCAAGTCCCGGGCCCCGGGCTCGGCGTGGGCGGGCGTCGGTGGGGGGTCCGCGTCGGCTCTGATTTATGTAGAGGAAGCCCGCGTTATCGTCGAGCATGCCGTCGCGCGAGGGCCCGGACCCGGTCCGGGCGACGCTCGTCGCGATCCTCCAGCAGCTCAACCGGGCGGAGTCCCAGAACGAGGGGAAGACCCGGGAGCAGGCGCTCGAGCTCTCCGATCTCGAGCGGATCCTCTCCGACTTCTGGGCGGTCAGCAAGGACTCGGTCAAGGTGCCGCTCGTGCTCGGGCTGCTCGTTCGGAACGGGATGGTCGAAGCCCAGACCGCCGGGAACTTCCCGGCCACCAAGGGAGGCTCCCGACCCGCGCCCCGGGCGCGCTACCACATCACCGCCGCGGGGAAGCAGTTCCTCGTGGACATCCAGCAGCAGAGCGATCGGATCCCCTAGCCGCGGGCGGTCCGCGCCCCGGCCGTACCGCGGCCGAACGGGGGGCCGGGACCCGCCCGATCGCTGCCGTCCGGGCGGCCGTTCCCGCGCCCGATAGAATCGTTAAGTAGCCACCGTCAGTGGGCGGTCCCCCCATGTCGAGGATCCACTCTGGGAATCGGGGCCGCGCCGGGTCGCACCGGCCGTACCCGATGACGAAGCCCGAGTGGGTGACCGCGACGCCCGACGAGGTCGCGAAGCAGGCGGTGCAGCTCGCGAAGAGCGGCGCCGGTCCGGCGCTGGTCGGTCAGACCCTCCGCGACTCGTACGGGGTCCCGATGACGCGGCTCGTCTCGGGCAAGCGGCTCACCGTCGTCCTCCGCGAGAACGGGGTGACGAGCGACCTCCCCGACGACCTTCAGGCGCTCCTCAAGCGCGTCGTCCACCTCCAGCGGCACCTGCAAACCCACCCGAAGGACCTCTCGAACCGCCGGGGGCTCAGCCTGATGGAGTCGAGGATCCGACGCCTGGCGCGCTACTACCGCCGCCGTCACCGCCTTCCCGAGAACTGGCGGTACTCGGCGGCCGGCGCGGCGCTCCAGGTGGAGTGATGCCCTCGGGCCCCGACGGATTCGTTTCCGACCCCCAGTACCGCTCCGAGTTCGAGCGGGCCCGCGCCGTCGTGCTCGGCCATCCGGGCCGCTGGCGGGTCATCTACCACTACGACGCGGACGGGATCGCGAGCGCCTCCTCGGCGCTGCGGGCGTTCGCGCGGCTCGGCTACCCGGCCCAGGCGACCGCGCTCGCGGGGGTCGAGCGCGAGCGCATGGCCGAGCTGTTGAACTCGGCCCCGGGCCCGACGCTGATCGTCGACACCGGGTTCAGCTGGATCGACCTCTATCCCGCGCACCCGGCCCCGGTCGTCGTCCTCGACCACCACCAGTATCCCGGCGTGCCGCATCCGCCGGACCTCCCCGACCACGTCGCGCTCGTGAACCCGCTCGACTGGGGCGTGGACGGGATGTCGGAGATGTGCGCCGCGACCCTGACCTGGCTGTTCACGATCTTCCTCGACCCGAAGAACTGGGACAACGCGCCCTGGGGGCTCTCGGGGGCGATCGGCGACCGACAGCATGTGGGCGGGTTCCGCGGGCTGAACGGGCGGCTCGTCGAGGAGGCGATCCACCGTTCGCTCGTCGTCGAGCGAGCGGGACTCCCGCTGTTCGGCCCGACGCTCGGGGCCGCGCTCACCGGCAGCATCGACCCGTTCGTCCGACGCCTCTCCGGCCGCCCCGAGGAGGTCGGCCGCTTCCTCGACGGGCTCGGGCTCGCGGCGGCCCGACCTCCGTCGTCCCTGACGGCGGACGAGCATCGCCGCCTCGCCGAGGAGCTGCGGGCCCGCCTGCTCGCCGCGCACGCGGCGCCCGACGCCTTCAAGATCCTGGACCAGCCGCGCTGGTTCCTCCCCGGTCTCGGCCTGGACGCGGAGGAGGTGTCGAACCTCCAGAGCTCGGCCGGCCGGGCGAAGCGCCCGGGCGAGGGGGTCGCGTTCGCCCTCGGGGACCCCCGGGCGGCGGAGCGCCTCCGGTCGTCCGAGGAGCAGTGGCGGCAGGGCATCCTGAAGGGGCTCCTGCGCATCGAGAACGAGGGTGTAAATTCGATGAGCCACCTGCAGTGGTTCGAGAGCCCCGACTCCACGCTCGCGGGCACGCAGGCCGGCATGGCGGTCCTCTACCTCCTCGATACGAATCGCCCCGTCTTCGTCTTCTCCGACGGCGACGCGGGACCGATCAAGGTCAGCTCGCGCGCCACGCGGGAACTGGTCGAGCGGGGCCTCGACCTCTCGGCCGCGTGCCGCGACGCCGCCCGCGAGGTCGGCGGGGAGGGCGGCGGCCACCGGATCGCGAGCGGCGCCACGATCCCGGCCGGGTCCCGTGATCGCTTCCTCGCCAGCGCGGACGCCCTCATCGCGCGCCAGCTCGTCGCCCCCGAGGCCGCATGAGCGAGACCCCCGAGGCGGCGCCGCCGGCCCCGGTCGACCGCGTGCACGACCGCCCGCTCGAGCGGGAGATGCACACGTCGTACATCGACTACGCCATGAGCGTCATCGTCGGGCGCGCCCTGCCCGACGGACGGAACGGCCTGAAGCCGGTCCAGCGCCGGATCCTCTGGTCGATGTGGGAGAGCGGGGCGACCCACGAACGCGCCTACCGCAAGAGCGCCCGCACCGTCGGAGAGGTGCTCGGGAAGTACCACCCGCACGGGGACCTCGCCGTGTACGACGCGCTGGTCCGGATGGCCCAGCCGTTCAGCCTGCGCTATCCGCTGATCGACGGGCAGGGGAACTTCGGCTCCATCGACGGCGACGCGCCCGCCGCGATGCGGTACACCGAGGCCCGGCTCTCCGCGTTCGCCGAGGAGCTCCTCACGGACATCGAGAAGGAGACCGTCGAGTGGACGGACAACTTCGACGCGACCCTGCGCGAGCCGCTCGACGTCCCGTCGAAGGCGCCGAATCTGCTCCTGAACGGGTCCGCGGGGATCGCGGTCGGCATGGCGACCAACATGCCGCCCCACAACCTGGGCGAGGTCGTCGACGCGCTCCTCCTCCTGCTCGGAAGCCCCGACGCGGGGGTCGACGAGATCATGAAGGTCCTGCCGGGGCCGGACTTTCCCACCGGCGGCTACCTCGCGACGGACGGGATCCGCGAGGCGTACGCGACCGGCCGCGGCACGCTCCACCTCCGCGGGACGACCGAGATCCGGGAGCGGGACGGGCGCGACGAGATCGTGATCACGGACATCCCCTACGAGGTGAACAAGACCGCGCTCCTCGAGCTCATCGCCGACCTCGTCAAGTCGAAGCGGATCGACGGGGTCACCGACCTGCGCGACGAGTCGGACCGGCACGGGACGAGCGTCGTCCTCGAGCTTCGGCGGGACGCGCCCGCCGAGATCGTCCTGAACCGGCTCTACGAGCACACGCCGCTCGAGACCAGCTTCGGCGTGATCAACCTCTGCCTGGTCGAGGGCCGGCCCCGCATCCTCCCGCTCAAGGACCTGCTCCAACTCCACCTCGACCACCGGCGGGTGATCCTCACCCGGCGGACGACGTTCGACCTGAGGAAGACCGAGGAGCGGCTCCACCTCCTCGAGGGATTCCTCACCGCGATCGACCACATCGACGAGGTGATCCGGATCATCCGGCGGTCGCGCGACCCGGCCGCGGCCGAGACCGGGCTCATGGGGAAGTTCCTGCTCTCGAGCGAGCAGGCGAAGGCGATCCTCGACATGCGGCTGGCGCGCCTGACCGCGCTCGAGCGCGAGTCGGTCGAGCAGGAGAAGGCGGAGAAGGAGGCCCTCGCGAAGTCGCTCCGCGAGATCCTCGGGGACCCGAAGAAGCTCGACCAGCTCATCGTCGACGAGCTCACGGACCTGAAGGCCCGCCTCGGCGACCCGCGCCGCACGACGATCGTGCCGGCGTTCACCGAGCGGACGCTCGAGGACCTCATCCCGGACACGGACGTGGTCGTCCTCGTCACGCGCGGCGGCTACATCAAGCGCCTGCCGCTCGAGCAGTACCGCCGCCAGCGCCGCGGCGGCCGCGGCCTCTCCCGCATCGAGACGAAGGAGGAGGACTACGTCATCCGGACCTTCGCGACCCGCACGCACGACAATGTCCTGTTCCTGACCAACCTGGGCCGCGTCTACCAGCTGATGGCCTACGAGCTCCCCGAGGGGAGCCGACAGTCGAAGGGGAAGGCGATAATCAACCTCCTGCCGCGGCTCAAGGAGGGGGAGCGCGTCCAGACGCTCCTCCCGATCCACGACCTCGCCGCCGCGGGGTCGCTGTTCTTCGCCACCCGGCGGGGGCTCGTGAAGCGGACCACGCTCGACCAGTTCCAGAACATCCGCGTGAGCGGCATCCAGGCGATCCTCCTCGAGGACGGCGACGAGCTCATCGGGGTCGCCCATCTGACCGACGAGGCGACCGAGATCCTGCTCGCGACGCGGGCCGGCCAGCTGGTCCGGTTCCCCGTGTCGGAGGTCCGCGCGATGGGGCGCTCGACCTACGGGGTGATCGGGGTCCGGCTCTCGGACGGGAAGGACGACCAGGTCGTCGCGATGGCGCCGGTGAGCCCCCGCTACCCGACGCTCCTCTCGCTCACTTCGACCGGCTTCGGCAAGCGCAGCCCGACCGAGTCGTACCGCCAGACCCGCCGCGGGGCGAAGGGGGTCCGGACGATCAAGACCGGGGGGCGGAACGGCGCGGTGGTGACGGTCCTCCCGACGACCGACCTCTCGGAGCTCCTCGTGACGACCAAGAACGGCATCACGATCCGCATGGCCGTGAAGGGGATCCGCGCCCAGGGCCGCGACACCCTCGGCGTCCGGGTGATCCGGCTCGATGACGGGGACGAGGTGAAGGACGCGCTGATCCTCGAGGAGCGCGAGGACGGGAACGGCGGGGAGGCTCCCGGCGCCCCGACCGAGGCCGAGATCCCGACCCCCGACGACCTGCCCGAGGGCCCGGCGCCCGGCGACGAACCCCCGGACGACCCGCCCGACGACGACGAGGACGACGGGGACGATGACGGCCCCGGCCTCGACGAGGAGGGCGATGCCCCGCCCCGGGACGAAGCCGCGTAAGCGGATCCTCCGCTGCCCGAACTGCGGCTCCGTCCACGTGCAGATGGTCGCCGGTCAGATCACGGGGCAGGTCTACCACTGCCTCGACTGCAACTACCAGGGTTCGCTGATCCTCGAGGTCGAGGTGGCGGACGACGGGACGGTCCTGCCGTAGGCGGGCCGGCTACTCGTCCGGGGCGTCGGACGCGAGCGCGGACGGGGTCGCCGGGGGCCGGACGGCCTGGCGCTCCACGGCCGCGACGACGGCGAGCGCCCGGACCGTCGCCCCGACCTCGTGCGCCCGCACGAGCGCGGCGCCCCGCTCCGCGGCGATCACCGCGGCCGCGAGGCCGGCCTCGGCCCGGTCCCCTGCCGACCCGGTCGGGAGGAGGGCGCCGAGGAACGACTTGCGGGAGGCCCCTATGACGACCGGGTAGCCGAGGCTTCTCAGCTCGCCGGCGTGCGCGAGGAGCTCGAGGCTCTGCTCCCCGGACTTCCCGAACCCGAGCCCGGGGTCGACGAGCAGCCGCTCGGACGGGATCCCGTCCGCGACCGCGCGGTCCGTCGCATCGGCCAGGGCCCGGAACACCTCGCCCCGCAGGTCGGCGTACCCGAGGTCCGCCTGCATCGTCGCGGGCGTCCCGCGCATGTGCATCACCACCGCGGCCGCGCCCGTCCGCGCGACGGTCCGGCGCATCTCCTCCGACCGGAGCCCCTCCACGTCGTTCACCAGGTCCGCCCCCGCGTCGACCGCTTTCGCGGCGACCTCGGCGTGCCGGGTGTCGATCGAGATCGGGACCTCGAGCCGGCCCGCGAGCGCGCCGAGGACCGGACCGACGCGGGCCCACTCCGCCTCGGGGGTGACCGGGGTCGCGCCGGGGCGCGTCGACTCGCCGCCGACGTCGATCACGCTCGCACCCTCGGCGGCGAGCCGGAGGGCGTGGTCGATCGCCGCGACCGGCTCGAGGAACTTCCCGCCGTCGGAGAACGAGTCCGGGGTCACGTTCACGACCCCCATGACGCGCGGTCGGTCGCCGAGCAGAAGGGGACGGTGGGGACCGTGGATCGTCCGCGGACCGTGGGCGATGTACGCCCGCAGGGCCCGGTCGACCTCGTCGGCGAGCTCCGCGAGCCGGAACGGCTGCCGCCGGAGCTTGGGCAGGAGACGGCGGTACTGGCCCCAGGTCGCCAGGAGGAGGACCGGGCCGGACGCGATCGAGTGGTCCGCGATCCCGCGGGCGTGCGCGGCGTCGCCCCCGACCGACAGCACCTCCTGCTTCAGCAGGGGCGACGCCTTCAACGAGACGCCGTCCAGCCAGACCGGGAACACCCGGCCCTTGCGGGTCATGATCCCGACCCCCTCGGGGTCGCTCTCGGTCCGCTCGATCTCGCGCGCGATCTCGTCCAGCCGATCGAGCTCGAGGACGCGCGCCGCGAAGCGATGGGCCCGCGGCTCCGGTCCCGACCCCACGCTCACGGCGCGGACAACCGGGCGCGGGTAATAGCGCACCGGCCGGCGGGAACCGTCTTGGCCCGGCGTCCCTCGCACCGGGCTGGACCATGCCGGCCGCGTCCCGACCGACCGCCCCGATCGTGGCCGTGGAGGGCCTCTCGGGGTCGGGCAAGTCGACCGTCTCGCGTCGCTTCGCGCGCGCCCGGCGGGCGCTCTGGATCCCCGAGGCGTACCGCCGGCTCGGACCGGCCGCGAGCCTCGACTTCCGGAACCCCCGCGAACTGCTCGCGCTCGAGCAGCGCCTGCTGCGGGAGGACGCCGCGCGGTTCGTCGAGGCCCGCCGCATCGCAGCGACCGGCCGCGAGGTGGTCGTCGACACGGGGTTCGCGGGGACCCTGACCTACTCGCACGCGCTCGCGCGTCTCGGCCTCGCCCCGCGCTCGGTCGCGCGCCGCCTGGGAGCGGAGGCCCGCCGCCGGTGGGGCCGCTCCGGCTGGGGGGTGCCCGACCTCGTCGTCTGGATCGAGACGAACGCGTCGACCCGGGCGGCCCGGATCGCCGGGGATCCGACCGGCCACCCGCCCGCGTGGGCCGCGCGGCACGAGGCGGTCGGGCGCATCGAGCGGGCGCTCTACCTCGGCCCGATCGCGCGTCGGTACGGGGCCCGCTTCGTGACGGTCTCGGGCGAGGGGTCGCCCGAGGCCGTGGCTCGGCGCATCGTGCGGGCACGGGCCCGGGCGCCGCCGGGTCCGATCGGGGCCGAGCTGGCCGGCGACCTCCTCGGCTGGCTCGCCTTCGAGGAACCGGCGCCTCGGCCGGGACCCGGTCGAACGGCCGCTCGGAACCGCCGGCGCGCGGACCGGGCGGCCCCGCGAGCGTCCGCGGCTCGTCCCGGGAGACGGTCGACCGGCGGTCGCGCGGGGCAAGCTTAAAAGAGGGGCCCGGTGTCGCCGGCCTCCCGATGCGCCCCCTCGACGTCCTTCAGCAGAGCCTGCACCAGCGCGTGCTGGTCGAGATGCGCGGCGGACGCTCGTACCGGGGCGTGCTCGACGCGTTCGACCAGCACCTCAACCTGGTGCTCTCCTCGGCCGAGGAGGTCGTGAACGACGCCGTCACGGCCCACCCGGGGCTCACGCTCGTCCGCGGCGACTCGATCATCTACATCTCGCCGTAGGGGGAAGGGAACGCATGACGAAGGGAACCGCATCCAGCCGCGGCGGAAAGATCGTCCACGTCATCTGCCGGCGCTGCGGACGGCACTCCTACCACCGCCAGAAGCGGGTCTGCTCGTCCTGCGGCTTCGGCGCGACGGCGCGCCGCCGCGGGTACGACTGGGCGAAGCTGCGCCGCCGGTAGACGCCCGCCACCGCGACACCGCGGGATTGCCGAGGATCCAGTAGCGGAGCTCCCGTCGCGCCGCGCGCCGGATCCCGACGCGCGGCCCGCGACCGATCGGGAACGCGCCCGGGGTCGCCGCGCGGACGCCGCACCGATCGCCCGTGACCGCGTCGGCGCCGTCGTCCTCGAGGCGCAGACCCAGCGCGCGGCAGAGCCGGCCCGGCCCGCGGCCCGCCTCGATCGGGGCCCCGTCCACCTCCGCCGCCCTCAGGAGCACGGCCTCGGCGCGGCGCGTGACGAGGTTCGCGCAGACGACCTGGTGGATCCGGAAGACGTACAGGGTCCCGGGCCGCGCGAACATCGATCGGTTGCGGCGCGTCGGGCCCCGGTACGTATGGCTCGCCGGATCGCCTCGCAGGTAGGCCTCGGTCTCGACGAGCCGGGCGGTGCGGATCCCTCCGGGGCCGCGCACCCAGAACGTCGCGCCCAGGAGGTCTCGGGCGACGCGGCCCGCGGGCCGATCGAAGAACGACCGTCCGAGCCGGCGCCCCGCGCGAGGCTCAGAGGATCTTGCCCCGGTCCACGAGCGGGTGGCCATCGACCGCGACCGTCGCCTCCCCGACGGTGATCCACGAGAGGTAGCGGCAGCGGTTCCGTCCCCCGTAGAGGTGGTTCCCGCCGATCGCGACGGTGACGGCCCCGGCCGCCGTGTCCTCGGCCTGGGGCACCGACGGGCCGACCGCCTCGTTGAGACCGAGCGCGAACAGGCCCACGACCTCGCGCCCGCGCGGCGCGCTAGCGAAGTCGGCCTCGAACGCCTCCCCCCCCTCGCTGTACCAGTAGTTCCGCAGCCGACCGCCCTCGACCTCCCACTGCGCCCCCTCGACCCGGCCGGCGCCGAGGTAGCTCGGGCGGTCCCCGACGATCGTCCCCTGCGTCGCGCGCTCGTCGACCGCCACCACCACCGACCCGCCGGGCGCCGTCGCCATCGCCCGGCCGACCCGCCGGTCCTCGGCGTCCACCACGCCGTCGTCGACCCACGGTCGCCGACCCCGAAGCTGAAGCGAGAGGTCCGTGCCCTCGCCCGAGGTGAGCCGCAGCGTCCGACCGGTACGGAGCCGCTCGGCGACCGAGCGACCGACGCGCACCATCCCACCGTAGTCGGCGTCCGCGATCCCGCGGATCATCTGGCTCCGCCACGTCGCCGCGGGGACGCCCCACCGCTCGGCGTTCGCGTCCGAAGCGTAGCCGAGCAGGCAGCGCACGCCCCGGGCCCCCGCCCGCCGCGTCCGCCGAAGCCAGGCATCGTCCGCCCCGACGAACGGGGAGAGCTGGGCCGGCGGGAGCGCGTGCAGCCGAACCCGGTCGGCGGGTCCGGGGAAGTAGACGAGGGCATCGCTGCGGGCGATCGCCGCGGCGACCGGGCGCGGCGGATCCGCCCAGCGCCGGGTCGCGGGGGCGAGGTCGACGCTGCGCCAGAACGCCGACTCGTCCTCGAGGAGGAGGAACGGGAGGGCGCCGAGCCGGCGCGCCTCCGCGACGCAGGCGGCGGCCCAGGGCAGGGTGTGGCTCCACGTGGCGATCGCGACGTGCTCGCCGCGCCGGAGGCGGAGCGTGCTCCCGAGGAGCGCCCGGGCGACCGCCGGGGGGCTCGCCTCGCCCGCGGGCATGCGCGCGCGAGAGGGCCCCGCGATTAAAGAGGGTCCCCCGCGCGGGCCCGGGCGACGATCTCGGGGGCCGTGCGCGGCGCCCGCCCGAGCGCGCGCGCGACGCGCACGAGGAGACGGCCGGCGTCGTCGTACGGCGCCCGGAACCCCCCCGTCCTCAGGCGGCGCGGGAAGCGCGCCCAACCGCCCTCCCGGCCGGTGGCCCGTCGCACGACGGCCCGGACGCGGCGGCCCCGCCCGAAGTCCGCGAGGTCCCGGACCAGGTCCGCCGGGGCGCCGTTCTCCCGGAGGAGCGCGAGCAGTTCCATGAGCTTCTCGGGGCGGTGGCGTCGGCGCGCCGGTCCTTCCCCGAGCACGCCGTTGAAGTAGAGGAACGGTCCGCCGACCTCGATCGCCTCGAGCAGGGTCCGGCTCCCGGTCACGATCCGCACCTCGGCGTCCCGGAACCGTCGGCGCCAGCGGGACGCGGCGACCGCGCCCCCGACCCGCGCGACGCCGCGCGGAAGCTCGGTCCCCCGCCACGGGCGGTCGGTCCGCACGATCAGCCGCGGGGGATCCGGCCGGGTCGCCAGGCCAAGCGCCACGTCCGACAGGATCCGCTCGGCGCTCGCGGGGCTTGCGTACCAGACCCACTCGCGACGCGGCCGACGGGCGCCGTTCGCGAACGCGCGCGACCACAGCGGTCCGGTTTGGACCGCCGCCGGGAACGCCCGCGCGAACGCCGGCCGGGGGCGGAACGAGGCGAACACGTGGAGGACGTTCGGCCGGTCGAAGGCGCGGAACCGGTAGAACGCTATTCCGAGCGCAGCCCGCTCGCCGGCCGCGCGCGACGCGCGCAGCCGGTGACCGAGCTGTCGATGGCGGACCCCGCCCTCCCGAAGGCGCTCGCGGTCCTCCTCCGCCGGGGTGAGCGTGCGGGCGAACTCCTCGAGGCTCACGTGGAGGGTCGAGCGCTCGCCGTAGACGCGCTCGAGCTCCGCCGCCTCCTCGGCCCACGGTCCCGGGCGGCCGAGCGCCCCGGGGGAACCGGGAGCCGCGCTGAGGCCCCAGGCGGGCGTGATCGAGATCGCCGCCGGCGCGCGCCGGAGCGGCCGGTCGGAGCGCACGAGCCGGGGCCAGTCCCACGGCCCGTCCACGGACCGGGGGAGCGGATGCACCGGGCGACGGAACAGCTGTACCGGGAATCCAGCGCGGGCGAGCTCGCGTCCGGCCGCGAGGACCTCCTCGATGTCCCCGAGGCCGCCGCCGACGACCGCCGGGAACAGGTAGACGTCGACCCGCGGGGCGTTCGCCCGCGTCCGCCTACGCGACGGTCCGGTAGAGCGTCCAGACCGAGATGGCATCGCGGAACCCTCCCGCCTCGAGCGCGGCCTTGCCGCGCCCGTTGAGGACCGCGACCTGGGCCATCGTGCGCTGGGCGCCCCGGGCCTCGCACCAGGCGAGCGCCGTGGCGACGAGCGCGGCCGCGTCCGCGGGCGCCACGCTCGCCGCGACCACGGGGGCCGAGAGGTTCGCCGCGTCCGTCGCGGGCGAGCGGGTCGCCTGGACGAACGCCTCCGGCCCGCGGCCGCGGTCGATCACCCACGCGGCCGTCTCGCTCGCGAGAGCCCGGTCGATCGCCCCGCCGGTCCGGAAGTACGCCTCGGTGACGGGGAGCACCTCCTCGACCTCGGGCGACGACGCTTGGCGGGCGATCTCGGTGAGAGGGCCGGCGTCCTTCTTGTTGAACGCCCGGAGCCCCGTCGGCGGGGTCGACGGCCGGGGGGTCCCCGCCGTATAGACCATGATCCGGTTCTCGCGGAGCGGTCGGTATCCGATGCGATCGTAGAGGGCGCGGGCCGGGGCGTTCTTGTCCAGCACGTCGAGCGCGATGTACTTCCGCCCGGCGCGCTGGGCGGTGCCCCGGGCCTCCTCGAGCATCGCCCGGGCCAGGCCGCGGCGGCGGTACGCGGGGTCGACCGCGACGCTGCTCACGTACCCCGCCCGGGGCGGGAGCGTGACGAGCGTGGTCGCGACGACCTTCCCGTCCTCCTCGACCACGAGGAAGCGGAACACCCGCCGGCCGAAGAGCGCCATCAGCCCGAGGATGAGCCGAAAGTCCCACCGGAAGACCCGCGCGACGACCTTGAGGAAGCCGTCGGGGCGGAACCCCATGATCGCCTGCTCCTCGGGAAAGTACTCGCTCAGGAAGGTGAAGAGCGCCGGGGCGTCCGACCTCCGCACGTCCCGGATCATCCGTTCTCCTCGTCGTCGGTGGCCCCCGGGATCGCGCTCTCGAACAGGGCGCGCAGGGTCGGCGGGGTGCCGTCCGACCGCAGCTCGGGGAGGGGGAGCCGGGCGAGGCGGTCGAGCTCCTCCTCGCTCAGGCGCTCCCGCACGTCGAGGAGGGCCCGGTGGACGAACGGGTCGGACGTCCCGTGCGCGAGCCGGCCGAGGGCCTGCACCACCGAGTCGAACAGCCGGGTCTCGGCATCGGAGACGAGCGGGCTCGACTCCGCATCGGGGGGTCCGGCGATCGGGTCCTCGATCGGGCGGACCCCGTACAGGAGCCGGACGAGCTCCTCGCGGGCGCCGTCGTCCGAGAGCCGGCCGAGCGCCCAGATCGCCGCGAGTTTCACCTCGGCCGCGGGGTCCGCGAGCTCCTCGCGGATCCGCGGGGCGGCCTCGTTGAGACCCAGGCGGCCGATCGCGTAGATGGCGCCGCGGCGGGGCCAGGGGTGCTCGTCCCGCAGGAGCTCGAGCAGGACCGGGAGGTCCTCCGCGCCCCCGGCGTTGCCGAGCGCGATCGCCGCGGCGCCGCGCACCGACCAGGCCGGGTCGTTCGCGTGCACGAGGGCGGCCGTCCGTGCGGCCGGGACCGCCATCTCGCCGAGGGCGTGGAGGGCGCAGACGCGGACCCACGGCCGCTCGTGCTCGCAGGCCCCAACGAGGGCGGGGATCGCCTCCGCCGCGCCGATGCGGCCCAGCGCGACGAGCACGGACGGCTTCTCCCAGGTCTCGGGTGCGGCCACGCGCTCGAGCAACATCGGGACGCTCTCGCGATCGCGGTGGCGGCCGAGGACCACGGCGGCCGCGGCCCGCACCCGCGGCGCGGGATCGCGGAGGAACGGACGCACGGTCCGGACGACCGACGGCTCGGTGCCGCGGCCGAGGCCGAGCACGGCCTCGCGGCGGACCCGGTCGACCGGATCGGTGAGCAGCTGACCGAGCACGGCGACGGCCTCGGGCGAGGGGATCGTGCCCAGGGCGCCGGCGACCGCCTGGCGGACCTCGGCGGACTCGTCGGCGACGTGTTCCGCCAGGGCCGGCACCGATGCGGGGTCGGCGAGCAGGCGGAGCGCCCCCGCCGCGCGGGCGCGCACGTGCGCGTCGGGGTCCTCGAGCGTGCGCTCGAGAGGCTCGCGGCTCTCGCGCCGGCCGATCGCGCCCAGCGCCTCGGCGGCGCTGGCCCGGACCCCGACGTCCGGGTCGCTCAGCGCGGTCGCGAGCGTGCTGCTCGCGCGCGGATCCTTCAGGATGCCGAGCGCGATCGCGGCCGTCTGCCGGAGGCCGGCCGTCGGGTCGCTCAGCGCCACCAGGAGGGGCGTGAGGTCCTCGATGCGCCCGCGCGAGACGCTCGCGCGGATCGCGGCGGCCCGACGGGCCGGCGACGCCGGGGTCCGGGTCCGGGAGGTCCGACGCGGCCGGGCCGGCCGGCGCTTCGCCCGAGCGCGCACGCTCACGCGCGGTCGACGCGGGACGGGGCTAAGAGCCTGACGCGGAGCCGCCGGCGGCCCGGCGGAGCCGGTGCGACGGCGCGGGGATCCGCCGGGTACGCGCCAGGCGTCGACCCGCGTCGGGGTCGCCCGAGCTCCCGCCCCGCCGGCCGTCTCCCCGGGATCCCCGGGTCCCGTTCCGTCGGGTCCTCGGGCTGTTCGTGAGGGGCGGCGAGGGACCGGGATCGGATCAGAACGACGTCTGCGCGAGGCTCTCGGGCGAACGGTACGGGGCCCGCTCCGGCGGCGGCGCGACCCCCCAGCGCGCGAGGAGCGCGTCGTGGTCGACCCCGAGCGGGGCGAGCAGCGTCTCGGCCGTCCGCGCGAGGAGCTCGAGGTAGGCGCCGGCGTCGTACCGCTCGTCCCCCCGCAGGAGCTCGGCGGCCCGGACCCGTTCGCGGAACGAGCGGCTGCGCCGGTCCAGGATCACGAAGCGGACCATCTCCCCGGCGACCCGGCCGACCCCGGCCGCGGCGAGCTGGCGGACGGCGGCGACCGAGTCGGTGAACGTGACGAAGTCGCCGGGCTCCTGGCCCAGGCGGTGCGTGAGGACGAGCTCGTCGACCGGCCACGCGCCCACCGCGACCCGCTCGGCGAACAGGTCGGCCCGCGCGAGCGCGCGCGGCAGGAGCGCGCGGACCCCGTCCGCGTCGCGCGCCCCGCGGAACAGCGTCAGCACCTCGCCCTCGAAGCGCCGCAGGAGCGCCGGGGTGTCGTGGCGGCGCGAGCCGATCCCCCGGAGCTTGAACTCGCCGTGCTCGTAGAGCCCGTAGTACCGGTTCGGGACGCCGAGCCCGTGCGTGGTCGCGGGGAGGAACAGGATCCATCGGTACCGGCCCTCGTAGCCGAGCGGGAGGTCGTAGCGCTCGCTCATCGCCCGGGCGAACGCCTCGGGATCCGGCGGGCGGCCGGGGTCGATCGGCCGGAGCCAGAGCGAGTCGACGATCCCGTGGACGACCCGGTACCCCGCGGCCTCCGCGGTCGGGACGAGGTCGGCGAGGAGCGCGCGCGCGTAGGCGTTGATCGCCTCGTGGCACTCGATCCGCCCGAACCGCGCGTTGCGGTACCCCTGGTAGCCGAACGCCGTGACGAGGATCCACTTCAGCATCTTCACGCGCCGCTTGAACGCGAGCGCCTCCTCGGGCGGGATCCCGGGCCGCTTCGCCGCCGCCTTGTAGGCGGCCCGGCGCGCGAGGAGCGGGGCGAGCGTCCGCGGGATGAGCCCGACGCGCTGGACGCAGGAGCGGTAGCCGAGCCCCGGCGTCCGGATCGGGCTGTGGGGGCAGCACCGGCACTCGAGCGTCTCCGCCGAGAGGTTCTTCCGGACCATGATCGACGGGTAGAGGCTCGCGAAGTCGAACTCGTCCAGGAGGTCGTGCACGCCGACCGGCGGCAGGAAGATCACCCCGCCACGGTCGGCGGCGACCAGATGGTCGCCGCGCCGGAACGACTCGGGCCGGTTCTTCTTCCACGGGACGTGCGCCCCGAGCGCGCGCGCGTGCGCCATCTCCATCGCGGTGAAGCAGGTCCCCGGCGACTGGCGGGCGACCGTGGTCATCGAGAGCCGCGAGAGCCGCGCCGCGTCGACGAGCCCGGGGATCTCCGCGTCCCCCAGGAGGAACGAGTTCTCCCGGTCGAGGTGGAAGCGCCCCGGCGGGTTGTACGCCGCGTCCCGGTGGCGGACGACGCCGTACGTCTCGTAGGTGAGCGCCGGCTTCGCCGGCCGCACGCCGGCCCGCTCCCGTCCGAGCTCGAAGGCGCCGGCGCCGAGCCCGATCGCGGCCGCGCGGCGGTAGAGCCACGGGAAGTCGAACCCGTCCCCCCCGCAGGTCAGGAGGACGTCCGGGTCCGTGCGCGCGAGCTCGTCGACCAGCGCGCGCAGGACGTCCTCCTCCGTCCCCTCGAGCGTCGCGTCCCCGATCCGGACCGCGCTGATGCGCCCGTCCGGCGGCGGGATCCGCCCCCGCCGCTCCCCGGCGACCGTCACCTCGAGCCGGGCGGTGCGGAGCGGCGGCGTCGGGTAGTGGATCGTCTCCGCCGGCTCGGTCGCTGTGAGGTCGGCGCCGCGGCCCGCGACGGGGGCGAACGGGTAGAGGCGGTGCGCGAGGTGGTAGAGCTGGGGCGGCGAGAGGTCGACGTCGTAGAACCGGAACCGCTCGAACCCGCCGATCCGGTCGATCTCACGGGCGAGCGCACGCCGCGCCGGGTTGCGGCGCGGGGTGACCGCGAGCACCCCGTGCGGCCGCCGGTCGTAGAGGCTCGGCGCGAGGACGCGGCGCTCGACCGAGGCGACCGTCGGGAGGTCCCGGAGCCGGCGCGCGAGGCCCGGGAGCTCGGTCGCGGGACCGTCGACGAGGAACGGCGGCCGGAACTCGACCGCGGTCCGCGAGACGCGGCCGGTCGTTCGCTCCTTCCGCCAGAGGACGACCGAGCGGCCGTCGTCGCTCTCGGTGATGTCGAGGAGCCAGCCGTCGGCGCTCCCGGCGTCCACGGTCAGCGCGCGGCCGCCCGGGACGGGGGCTCGGCGGGGAGCCGCCGGGCGAGGTCGAGGAGCACGCTGAGGAGGATCGACTCGAGGAGATCCGGGCTCCCGACGTACGTCGCCTGGGCCGCGTAGCGGCGGGCCCCGGTGCGGAGCGTCTCGAACGCCGCGCGCTCCTCGGGGGTCGTGAGGAGCCGCGCGAACTCGTCCCAGCGCTTCATCCGTTCCTCGAGCGCCTGGCGGTACGTCGGGGCGGTGCGGCCCATGCGATCACCTCCTCGGCGGCGGAGCCGCCGCCGAACTCCTCGATCCCGTGCTGGCCGGCGGGACGGGGGACGAGCGCGAGACGGGCGTCGTCCCTCAGCGCGCGGACCTTGAGCGTCCCCGGCGCGCGGACGAAGGAGAGGTAGTCGCACCAGCGCGGTCCCTCGTCGGCGAGGCCGGGGAACCGCTCGAGCCCGTCCGGCGCGAGCGTGACGAGCAGCGGGACGCGGACCGCGTCGGTGACGGTGCGCAGGGTCCGGGCGACGTGGCGCAGGAGCGCCGCGCGCTCGTCGTCGGGGATCTCGTCCGCGGCGAACAGCGCGGGGAGGTCGTGCGCGACCAGGAGCGTCGGCGGGTGGCGTCGCACCTCGGCGGCCCAGCCGTCCACGAGCGCGACCATCTGGTAGGCGGTGAACGCGCGGGCGAGGCGGATGCGGTGGAGCGTCTCGGTCGCGTCGACCCCGAGCGAGCGGCCGAGCTCGCCGACCCGGTACGGATGGAACCGGTTCGCCCCCTCGAGCAGCGAGACCTGCCCGCGGGCGCGCGCGCTCCCCGCGTAGAGGAGCTCCAGGATCGGCTCGACCGCGACGTGCGCGCCGGTCCACAGGGTCGCCTCGCCCGGGGCGAAGCGGCGCGCGAGCCACGGGAACAGCGCGGGCTCGGGCGGAAGGACCGGGCGGGCGCGGACGCGCGGTCGGGTCCGCGGCGCGAGCCGAAGGCGCGGAACCGGACCGTCCGGCGCGCCCGACGGCGCCGCCGGGCGCGAGGACGGTTCGAACGGCTCGGCCTCCCCGGGCAGGAGGAGCGGCTCGATCTCGAACGGGTGGGCCATCGCGGGCATCGGCCCCCCGTTCAGGGGCTGGACCGCTCTAAAGCGACCGTTCGGGGCGGGTTGAAACGGGCTCGGGAACGAGGCGTTCCCCTCGGTCTCGAACGCCGACCGGCGATGCATCGGCGGCCCGCTCGAGGTAGGCGAGGACCTCGTTCGCGTGCCGGTCGGGCGGGAACACCGGGTAGAACACCTTCTCGATCCGTCCCCGGTCGGCGACGAACGTCAGGCGTCGCACGAGGGTTCGCCCCTGCAGCGGGAAGGAGGAGGTTCTCCCTTCGAAGGCGACCGTCGGGTTCCGGAGCGATGCGACGAACGTCGGGAGCCGGAGCGCCCGGACGAGCTCGAACCGCGAGTCATTGAGCAGCTCGTACGGCAGGTGCAACCGCTCCGCCAGTTCGACCTGTTCGGCCCAGCCCTGGGCGGGGTCCTCCTGACCTTGACCGCTCACCCCGAACACCTCGCATCCCGTGTCGCGGATCGCAGCGTACGCGTCGCGGAAGCCGCAGTTCTCGAGGGTACAGCCCCGGGCCCCCGGGATCTCGCTCCACTCGCCGGGGATCGGGATCCCCGGGGCGACGGTCGCGGGGTACAGGAAGAACACCGTCCGGTGCTCCGCGGCCCCGGCGACGTCGACGACCCGTCCGCGGGTCGACCGAAGCCGGACCGACGGGACCGGGGCCCCGGTCAGGTGGGTCGCCGCACCGTCGTCGGTCGGCGCCGGCAGGCCTCCCGGAAGGACGAAGAGGTTGACGTCGGTCGGGATTTCGTCCCAGCCCATCCCGTCGTCCGCTCCCTAGAAGATGTAGGCGTGGCCGGCCGAGGTATCGGCCCCGACGCTCTCATAGCCGGCGCCGACCACGATGCACGCGGCGTCGGCCGCCACCGCGCTCCCGAACCCCCCGTTGGTCTGAAAGTTCGGGCTCGTGAGGGTGGTCAGGATCGCACCGGTCGTGGCGTTGAACACGGTGGCGTTGCCGGCGCCGGGGGCACCGAACGCAGCGTCGTTCGGGGCTCCCACGACGACGTCGAGGCCGCTCACGGCGACACTGTACCCGAATTCTCCGCCGTACTGGGGGCTGGGGTTGATCAGCTGAGCCGTGAGGATGCCGGTGCTACTGTTGTAGAGGTAGGCGTTCCCGGCGTCGAACATGCCCGACACGTTCTCGGACCGGGCACCGACCACCAATACCGTCCCTCCGACCGCGAGGGACACCCCGTAGGCCCCGTAGCCCGACTGGGCGTTCGGGCTCGCGAGAACGTACGTGGTCCGGCCGGCCGGCGCGCTCGTCGCCTTCAGCACCAGGTAGACGTGACCGCCGCTCCCCTCGCCCGGGGCGCCGATGTAGGCGGTCGTGCCGCTGAGGGCGACCGAGTAGCCGAAGACCCCGCCCGCGACGGGATTCGACGTGGTCAGCGACGCGATGGAGCTGCAGCTCGTGGAGAAGATGTACGCATTGCCCCCCTCGTCCAATCCGCCGGAGGTCTCGCCCGGTGCGCCGACGAGCACGTCCGTGCCGCTGATCGCCACGGACCAGCCGAACGCGCCGCCGATCGAGGTCGAGGTTCCGGCGACGGGAGCGGGGTCGACGAGCGTGCACTTGTAGGTGACCGTGGAGCCGCTGATCGTGTACACGTAGGCGTTCCCCGCGTTCAGGACCGCCCCGGCGGTCTCGTTGGGCGCTCCCACCACGAGCGTGGTCCCGCTCATCGCGACCGAGTTGCCGAACCAGCCGTTGAGCTTGGGATGCGGGCTCGCGATCGTGGCGACGAGATGGCCGGTCCCCGAATTGTAGACGTACACGTTACCGCCCTGAACGGACCCGGCATCGGTCTCGAACGGCGCGCCGACGGCCGCCTTCCCGTTGGCGACGGCCGAGCTCGTGCCGAACCCCCCGTTCGTTTGGGGCGAGCCGCTCGAGAGCTCGATCGCGGCGTGCAACACGATCGGCGCGGGCGGCGCCACCACGAGGGGGGTGACCGATCCCGCCGCCGCGGCCAATCCCACGAGCAGTCCGAGTACGGCCGCGGCTCCGAGTACGGACACCAGCGCGATGCGTGCCTTGCGGGCGATAGCTCTCATTGTCGTTCGCTTCCCGGGAACCGAGGTCCCCCGGCGCGGACCGGGGTCTAGGTAGATAAACCACCGACGCGACGCCTCGCCCGCGCGGCGGGCGGACCGTGCGCCGACGGCCGGGTCCGGCGGCCCGGTTCAGCGCGGATCTCCGAGCGACTCGAGCCGCGACGCCCCCGGCGGGGGAGGCAGTCCGAGGGCCTCCGCGAGGGTCTGCCCGTTCGTCGCCGCGTCGCCCCGGAAATGGTTGTTGAAGAAGCCGTAGACGGTAGTCGCATTCTCGGCGAGGGTACGGACCCGGGGGACCCACGCGGCGAGCTCCGCGGGGGAGTAGGTGTAGTCGTACCACGTCGGGTTCCCGTGCCCGTGCCAGCGCACGTAGGCGAACGGTGCCGTCACGCGGAGGTCGATGGGGAGGTGCGGCCCGTCGAGCACGACGTAGGCGAGACGGAACTCCTCGAGGAGCGCATACGACTCGGGGACGAGCCAGGACCGTTCGCGGAACTCCACGGCGACCCTAAGATCGTCCGGGAGCGAGGCGTAGAACGCGCGGACGGTCGGCGCGTCGAACGGCAGCGACGGCGGGAGCTGCAGCAACGCGGCCGCGAACTTGCCGGCGTCGCGGAGCGGCTTCAAGACCGCGAGGAACCGCGCGAGCTCTTCGTCGGCCCCGACGAGCCGGAGGGCGTGCGTGATCGTCTGCGGGAACTTCGCGGCGAACGTGAATCCCGGCGGCGTGCGACGCGCCCACGACGCCGCGACGGACGGCGCGGGCAGGCGGTAGAACGTGGAGTTGACCTCGACGATCGGGAACAGGCCGGCGTAGTAGCGCAGCCGGTCCGCGACGTCGTGGGGCGGATAGACGCGGCCGACCCACTCCGCGTAGTCCCATCCGCTGGTGCCGAGCAGGATCGAGCCCACGGACGCCCCGTCTCGGGGAGGCCGCCCGGTGCGATAACCGCTCTTCCGGCGGCGGAACGCGGGCCGGCGCCGCTAGGGACCTTCGGGACCCTCGGGCACCGCCCGGCTCGGCCCTCCGCCCGAGCGGACCGGCACCGGCCCGGCGGGCGGCGTCGGCCCGGACGGCGCCCAGAACGTGAGGAGCCCGTAGATCGAGGTCGCGAGGAGCACCGCCGTGCCGAGCGCGCCGAAGGCGACGGTGCGCAGGCGCCGCCGGGGCTCGATCCCCTTCGCCACGGTCCCGAGGAACGTGCCCGTACCGGCGAGGCCGAAGACCAGCTGGAGGTCGCGCACCGGTGCGACCCAGTCGGAGCGGACGTGCATTCCCGGCGCGGGGGTCGCGACGCCGTAGAGCGCGTGCGCGATCGGATCGAGCACGGAGTGCGTCACCAGGCCGACCTCCATCGGTCCGCGGGCGATCGCGAGCGCGACCACGACGATCGGCAGCGCGTAGGTCCCGCCGAGCTCGAGGCGATAGAACAGCCCGGGATGGTCCGGTCCCGCGCCCCGCAGGTACCGACCGAGCCGGATCCAGCTCGACCGGGACCAGCGGACGTTCTGCCGGACGAACGCCCCGACGCTCCCCTTCGGGGAGGTCACGACCCGGATGTCGTACGCCTTCACCGTCGCGAGCCCGAGCGACAGCACGTGGTCCGTCAGCAGCCAGTCGTCGCCGAGCGACGAGGCGCGGCCGGCGACCGAGAGGCGCTGGAACTCCTCGGAGAGGATGTACGAACGGACCTGCTCGGTCCGGAACATCATGCACGCGCCGTCGAGGTAGAGCACGTTCCCCCGGGAGGACATCGCCCGCAGGACGACCTCGCGGGCCCGCTCGACGAACTCCGCGGCGGCGGCGACCCCGGTGCCGGTATCGCGTACCGAAAGGTTCGCCCCGACCCCGCCCACCCCCGGGGAGAAGTAGGCGGCGAGCCCGCTCGCCGCGCCCGCCGGGAGCACGGTGTCGGCGTCCACGAACAGCACGTACGGGGTCGCGACGCGCCGGATCCCCTCGGCGAGCGCCGCCTTCTTCCCGCCGGGTTCGGACCTCCGAACGAACGCTCCGCCGGCGCCCTCGACGATCGCCCGGTAGGGCGCGTCGACCCCGTCCCCGACGACGATGAACCGGGCGCCCTGCGTCGCCACCGAGCGGACGCACTCCGCGAACAGGGCCGGAGGCTCGTGGTGGACCGGGACCACGATCGTCACCTGGGCCGGATCCACCGGAGCGCCCCGCTGGGCGCGCGCTCGGCGCCGGGAGAGGAGGACGTTCGTCAGCAGGTAGCAGGTCGGAAGGAACGCGATCGCGAGGAGGACGAGCGGAACCAGCCAGACCCCCAACGCGATCCTTCCCGCGCGAGACCGGCCGGCCGGGCTCAAATCGTTGTGTCCCACCGCGCGCCCGCGCAGGCCCTCGTGTGCCTGAAAAATCTAATAGGACGGACCGCCCCCCCGCGGGGGAGGCAGCGCCGGTGGTCCAGGTCGACATCGACATCGCGAAGTGCACGGGCTGCTCCCACTGCAAGGACGTCTGTCCGGTCAACGTCTTCGAGCTGCGGCCCCGCGACCAGGTCCCGGACGTGGTCGACGACCCGAACGTCGCCGCGAAGTTCCAGTTCCGCGGCGAGAAGTCGCTCGCCGTGCTGGGCCCCGAGTGCATCGTCTGCGAGGCCTGCCTCTTCGAGTGCGAGGGCGAGTGCATCCTCATCACCGACGAGGAAGGCCACGTCCACTACTCGACCTACAAGTGAGCCGGAACGGCGCGGACGGCCCGCGGGGACCGCGACGGCCCTCGCAGGACGACCCGGAGGACGCTCACCCCGGCGCCCGGGGTGTCCGCCGGCTCGGGCGCTCCGCCTCGGGGAGGAACGTGAACAGCCTCCCGCGGAGATCGAGGTTCCGGGGGGATCCCGTGAACCGGTGCGCCCCGGCGCTCATGGTGGAGTTCGGGATCGCCACGAACGCGATCTCGTCGAACCCGGCCGCCCGGAACCACCCGCGGATCGTCGGGGTGAGGTCCGGCTCGAACCGGCCGCGCGTCCAGACCACGGCCGCGCCCGGCGCGCACAGCTCGGGCAGGCGATCGACGAAATGGTGCAGGTCGTCGTCGGCGATGTTCCCGAAGATCCCGCAGGCGACCACGAGGTCCGCCGGGACCGCCCCTTCGACGGCGTCCGGCGCCCCGGCGTCCGCGAGCCGGAACTCGACGCCCCCGAACCCCGAACGGGCGATCCGCTCGCGCCCCGCGGCCACCAGGGTCGGGTCGGCGTCCACGAGCCGGGCGGTCACGTCGGGTCCGCGCGGATGCGACGCGAGCACCTCGAGGAGGTCCCGGCCGTCCCCGGCGCACAGACTGATCGCCCGGATCGGTCCGGCCGGTCGGGCGGCGAGCTCGCGGCGGATCAGTTCGCGGACGGTCTCGAGGCGACGCACGAGCCCCGGCTCCCGCTCGTAGCGCCGATGCCAGGCCACCCACTCGGTCTCCATCGCCGCGACGAACGGGAGCGCCCGGGGCTACAAGCGGTACGTCCGGGACCGCGGTTCCCACCCCGTTCCGGCGCGCGATCCTCGCCGGCCCCGGGAGCCGTTAAATAGGCACTCACCCCGCCGATGGAGCCGTGCCGCAAGCGCCGGTCGAGGGGGGCCGCACCGTCGTGCTGGGCGAGCGCGAGCTCGCCATCGGGTTCCGCTTGATCGGCCTCAAGGACGTGGTCGAAGTGACCCCGGAGGACGCGGTCGAGCAGTTCCTCAAGGTCATGGGCGATCCGACGTTCAACCTCGTGATCGCGAGCCAGTCCATCCGCGGACGGCTCTCCGAGTCCCAACGGGCGCACGCGGACGCATCGCTCACCCCGCTGGTCGTGTTCGTCCCGACCCCGACCGGCGATTTCGAGGTCGAGAGCATCAACGCGCTCGCGAAGCGCGTCCTCGGTGTCACGCTCGCTGCCGCCAGCTAGCGCGGAGGTACTTCGATGGGAGTGGTCGGGAGGGTCAGCGGTCCGGTCGTCATCGCCGAAGGTCTCGAGGGCGCGAAGATGTTCGACGTCGTTCGCGTCGGAGCCCAGGGGCTCGTCGGCGAGATCATCCGTCTCGTCGGGGGGAACGCCACGGTCCAGGTGTACGAGGACACGACCGGCATCCGACCGGGCGACCCGGTCGAGAACACCGGCCAGGCGCTCTCGGTCGAGCTCGGCCCGGGGCTCCTCAAGTCGATCTACGATGGCGTCCAGCGCCCGCTCGACGTGATCCAGAAGAGCGTGGGCGACTTCATCACGCGCGGGTTCGTCGTGCCCCCGCTCGACGAGAAGGCGAAGTGGGAGTTCACCGCGACCGCGAAGGCCGGGGACGCGGTCAGCGCCGGGGCGGTCCTCGGGACGGTCCAGGAGACGCCGCTCATCCTCCACAAGATCCTCGTCCCACCCGGTGTCGAGGGCACGATCGGCAAGATCGCGAGCGGCACCTACACGATCCGCGACCCGATCGGATCGGTCAAGACCGCGAACGGCTCCGAGACGCTCTACCTGAGCCACAAGTGGGTCGTGCGCGTGCCGCGCCCGGTCAAGGAGAAGCTCGCCCCGGGCATCCCGCTCATCACCGGACAGCGGGTGGTGGACTCGTTCTTCCCCGTCGCGAAGGGCGGCACGGCCTGCGTGCCCGGACCGTTCGGCTCCGGGAAGTGCGTCGGCCGTGACACTCCGGTCCTCCTGGGCGACGGCACGATCGCCCCCATCGACGAGATCTTCGAGCGGTGCCGGTCCCTCGGCGACCTTCGGGTCGACGGGTCCGACGAGTGGCTCACGCTCCGCCAGCCCCTCGAGCTCCACTCGCTGGTCGGCGATCGCATCGTGAAGAGCCGGACGACGACCCTCTACCACGGGAAGAGCGACTCGCTCGTCCGGATCCGGACGCGGAGCGGCCGCACCGTCCGCGTTACGCCGGTGCACCGGCTGTTCACCCTCGGGCCGGACGGCGCGCTCCGGGAGACGATGGCCCGGGACCTTCGGCCGGGCGAGTACGTCGCGTCCGTGCGGACGCTGCCGTCCCCCCGGGGGGAGACGCCCCTTTCGTTCCACCTCGACCTTCTCCCGGGCCGGGAGAGGCCGATCCGGGTTCCCGAACGCATGTCGCCCCTCCTCGCGGAGTTCCTCGGCCTGTTCGCCGCCGGGGGACGCCTTCGAGGGAAGGCCACGGTCGAGTTCTCCGCCGACGAGCCGGATCGGATCCCGCAGTTTCTCTCCCTCGCGTCCGCCCTCTTTGGGGTCGCGGGGAGCGTCGAGCGGCGATCCGCCCGGGCCCCGAGCGGGCGCATCCACAGCCGCCTCCTGGTGGACCTTCTGGACCAGATCGGTACCGGCCGGCGCGCGGAGGAGAAGCGCATCCCACCGGCGGTCCTCAGCTCGGGGAATGAGGTTCTCGGCGCCTTCCTCCGGGGCTACTACCTCGGCGGGGGAGGGATCGTGGGCGGGGAGATCGAGCTCGGCGCCGCGAGCCAGCGGCTCCAGATCGAACTCTCGTACGCGCTCGCGCGATTCGGCATCACGTCCTCCCTCGGTCGCCGCGTCGTGGACGCGAACGCGCCCTACCGGCTCCTCGTGCGCGGCCCGCTGAACCTGACCCGCCTGACCGGGGCCCTTCGTTCGGTCGCGCCCACGATCGCGCAGGACCGGCAGCCCATCGACGCGCCGCGGATGCCCTACCCTATGACCGACGTCCGGCCCCGGTCGCCGGGGCCCGTGGAAGGCTGGTACCGGGCCCCGACCGGCCCCTCCGCCGGGACGCCCGCGGGCTTCGAGGTCTCGGGCCCGATCGGCCATCCAGAGGGGATGGGCACGACCCCGTTCCTCCCCTCCCTGGCGGCGCCGCCGATGGACGATCCGCTCCAGACCCAGGATCCGACGGCGGCCCGTCGCGCCGTGCTCCTCGAGACCGTCTTCGGCGACGAGATCACGGAGGTCCGCGTCGAGCCCGACGGCCCGTTCGACGTCTACGACTTCGCCGTTCCGGACCACGGGCTCAACTTCGTCGGTGGGTTCGGAGGACTCCTCCTCCACAACACGGTCATCCAGCAGCAGCTGGCGAAGTGGGCCGACTCGGACATCGTGGTGTACGTCGGCTGCGGCGAGCGCGGGAACGAGATGACGGAGATGCTCACCCTGTTCCCGACCCTCGTCGATCCGAAGAGCAAGCGCCCGCTGATGGAGCGCACCGTCATGATCGCCAACACATCGAACATGCCGGTCGCCGCCCGCGAGGCGAGCGTCTACACCGGCATCACGATCGCCGAGTACTACCGCGACATGGGCTACGACGTGGCCCTGATGGCCGACTCGACCAGCCGGTGGGCGGAGGCGATGCGCGAGATCTCGGGCCGCCTCGAGGAGATGCCGGGCGAGGAAGGGTACCCGGCGTACCTCGGCCGCCGGATCGCCGAGTTCTACGAGCGCGCGGGCCGCGTGGTCGTGCTCGCGCCCGAGCCGCGCAACGGGTCGGTCACGGTCGTCGGCGCGGTGTCGCCGGCGGGCGGGGACACCTCCGAGCCCGTCAGCCAGAACACGCTGCGCGTGGCGCGCGTCTTCTGGGCGCTCGACGCATCGCTGGCGTCGCGCCGCCACTTCCCGTCGATCAACTGGCTGCAAAGCTACTCGCTCTACGTCAACGATCTCTCGCCGTGGTTCGCCCAGAACCTCTCGAAGGAGTTCTTCCCGCTCCGCCAGAAGGCGCTCGAAGTGCTCCAGAAGGAGGCCGAGCTCCAGGAGATCGTCCAGCTGGTCGGCGTCGACGCGCTCCCCGAGCGCGAGAAGGCGATCCTCGACGTGGCCCGCATGATCCGGGAGGACTACCTCCAGCAGAGCGCGTACGACGACGTCGACACCTACTCCTCGATCCAGAAGCAGTACCGGATGCTCCGGGCGATCCTCCACTTCGGCGACCAGGAGCAGGAGGCGATCGGCAAGGGCGCGACCGTCGCGCAGCTGCAGAAGCTGCCCGTGCGGACCAAGCTGTCCCGGATGAAGTGGATCCCCGAAGCCGAGCTTACGGCGCAGTTCGACGCGCTCGAGCTCGAGATGGGGCAGACCGTGGGCCAGCTGGCCGCGGCCGGAGGCGCGTGAGATGGCCGCGAAGGGAGCCCCGACCGCGTCCGACGTGCCGATCGACTACCGGACCGTCGACCGCGTGACGGGCCCGCTGCTGTTCGTGCGCGACGTCGCGAACGCGGCGTACGGCGAGATCGTGGAGATCAGCCTCCCGAGCGGCGAGCGCCGCCAGGGCCAGGTGCTCGACTCCCGGAAGGGGCTCGCGATCGTGCAGGTGTTCGGCCCCACGATGGGGATGAACATCGAGGCGACCAGCGTGAAGTTCCTCGGGGAGGTCGCGACCCTTCCGGTCTCGGACGAGCTGCTCGGCCGCGTGTTCAACGGGCTCGGGGAGCCGCGCGACGGGGGCCCGAAGATCGTCAGCGAGACCCAGCTCGAGATCGTCGGGAACGCGATGAACCCCTACTCGCGCGAGGAGCCGAGCGAGTTCATCCAGACGGGGATCTCCACCATCGACGCGATGAACACCCTCGTGCGGGGGCAGAAGCTCCCGATCTTCTCGGGGGCGGGGCTGCCGCACAACCAGATCGCGGCGCAGATCGTGCGGCAGGCGAAGCTGCGGAACTCCGACGAGCAGTTCGCGGTCGTCTTCGCCGCGATGGGGATCACGAGCGAGGAGGCGAACTACTTCCTCAAGGAGTTCGAGTCGACCGGGGCGCTCGAGCGCGCCGTCGTCTTCCTCAACCTCTCCTCGGACCCCTCGATGGAGCGGGTCGTGACGCCGCGGATGGCGCTCACGGCCGCGGAGTTCCTCGCATACGAGCGGGACTACCACGTGCTGGTCGTGCTGACCGACATGACGAACTACTGCGAGGCGCTCCGCGAGGTCTCGGCCGCGCGCGACGAGGTGCCCGGGCGCCGGGGGTACCCCGGCTACATGTACACCGATCTCGCGACGATCTACGAGCGCGCGGGGAAGATCCACGGGCGCAAGGGGTCGATCACGCAGCTTCCGATCCTCACGATGCCCGCGGACGACGTGACGCACCCGATCCCGGACCTGACCGGCTACATCACCGAGGGCCAGATCTACGTCAGCCGCGAGCTCCAGCGCCGCGGCGTCTACCCGCCGATCGACGTGCTCCCCTCGCTCTCGCGGCTGATGAACCAGGGGATCGGGAAGACCCGGACGCGGGAGGACCACCGCGGGGTCGCCGACCAGCTGTTCGCGACGTACGCCACCGGGAAGGACCAGCGCGCGCTATCGGCGATCGTCGGCGAGGAGTCGCTCTCCCCCGTCGACCGGCTCTACCTGCGGGCGGCGGACCGGTTCGAGACGGAGTTCACGAACCAGCGCCCCGACGAGGACCGCACGATCGACCAGAGCCTGTCGATCGGCTGGGAGATCCTCTCCGACCTTCCGGACGGCGAGCTGAAGCGGATCAAGCCCGAGTTCATCCAGAAGTACCGCACCCACCCGAGCGCGATCCAGTAGGCCGGGGGACCAGGGAGGCGAACGTGCCCGCGGAAACCGTCCGCCCGACGCGGCTCGAGCTGCTGCGGACCCGCCGCCGCATCGTGGTCGCGCGGAAGGGGCTCAACCTGCTGAAGCTCAAGCGCACGGCGCTCATCGTCGAGTTCTTCGCGATCTCGAAGGAGGCGATGCGCCTGAGGGGCGACCTCCAGAAGCGGATCGCGCACGGATACGAGTCGATCCGGATGGCCGAGATGATGGAGGGGCCGACGCGCCTCGAGAACATCTCCATGCTGCTGCCGGACGTGCTGCCGGTCCGCGTCGCGACCAAGAACGTGATGGGCGTCCGCACGCCGCGCGTCGACCGCAGCGCCTACGCCCCGGTCGCCGCGCCCGCGCTCCTCGACCTCTCGACCTCGGTCAATGAGTCGATCCGCCACTTCCAGGGGATCTACGCGGTCGTCCTCGACATCGCCGAGAAGGAGAACGCGCTCCGTCGGCTCCTGAAGGAGATCGAGAAGACCAAGCGCCGGGCCAGCGCGATCGAGAACGTGCTGATCCCGCGCCTGCAGGGGACCGTGCGCTACATCAAGTTCCGGTTCGACGAGCTCGAGCGCGACTCCTTCAGCATGCTGAAGGCGGTCAAGCGCAAGATCGAGCAGGAGGAGGCGAATGCCGTCAGCGCCGCCTAATGCGATGGTGCGGCGGTTCGCCGCGATCCAGGCCGTGAGCCTGGCGGTCAAGATCGCGGCCGTCGCCCTCCTCGCCGTGCTCGTCGTCCGCTACGTGGGAGGGTTCTGAGCGTGAGCGCAAGTTCCAGCACGACCGCCGCCGCCGACAGCCCCGGGTCGATCGAGGCGCTGAAGCGCGTCCGGGCGACCGAGATCGATTGGGAGCAGCGTCTTCAGGCGGCCCAGCAGCAGGCGGCCGCCGAGATCGCCCGCCTCCGCGCCGAGGCCGACGCGGCGATCAAGGCCGCGCAGTCCGAGGCGGACCAGGAGCGCGCCCGGAAGGTCCAGGCCGCGCGCGCGGACGCCGACCGCGAGGCGGCCGGGATCCTGGCCGACGGCGAGCGGGCGGCGAACGACGCCGCGAAGGGGGAGGGCCGCCGACCCGTCGACCGGGCGGACGCGATCCGAGCGGCGGTCCTCGCCGGGTTCCTCGGCGACTGACGGAGACGGACGTGGGAGTGCTGCGCCCGGCCCGGATGGTCAAGATCGGCCTTCTCGGCCTGCGGGACGACGAGGGCCGCATCCTCAGCCTCCTCCACGACCTGCGCCTGGCCCAGATCGAGCCGCTCTCCCCCGCGGCGCTCGCCGAGCTCGTGCCCGAGCGGGGCACCGAGACCCAGCGGTCGATCGGCGACGAGGCGCTCCGGTTCCGGGGCCTGAAGAGCGCGCTCCCGCGCGTGCCGGACGGCGCCCCGACCCGCCTCGACTCGATCGAGCAGATCCTCGCGGCCGCCCGGGCCGTCCCGATCGACGCGGAGGTCGGCGACCTCAAGCGCGAGGACGACCGGCTGACGAGCGAGGAGAAGACGCTCGACGAGCGGACCGCGCTCCTCGAGCAGCTCGCGTTCTACCGCGACCGCCTCGAGTTCCTCCACGCGAAGAGCTTCGTCTCCTTCCTCGGCACCGGCGAGCCCGAGGCGCGTCTGGCCGTCGCGAGCGCGCTCCCCCGGGAGGCCGACGCCCAGTTCCTCGACGACCCGACCCGGCCGGGCCGGTTCATCGTCTCCCTGCGGACCCACCTCGCGGACGCCCTCACGCGGGCCGCCCAGGCGAGCGGGGTGCGCCTGGTCGCGGTCCCCGTCCTCTCGGGCACCCCGGCGGAGGAGATCGCGCTCGCCCGCGAGGCGCGCGCCCGGGTCGTCGCCCGCCGGGCCGAGATCGCGCGCCGGCTCGCCGAGATCAGCGTCCGGTGGTACGGCACGGTCGCGGCGATCGACGAGGCGCTGCAGATCGAGGCCCGGAAGATCGAGGTCCTCTCCAAGGTCGGCGCCGGCCGGACGACGTTCGCCCTCGAGGCGTGGGTGCCCGAGCGGGACCTGGCCCGGCTCGAGGGCCTGATCCGCGACGTGAGCGCGGGCCGGACCTACGTCTACCGCGTCCCGACCGAGGAGGAGCCGCCGACGCTCATGGACAACCCGCGGGGGATCCGCCGGTTCGAGTTCTTCATCAAGTTCTACTCGCTGCCGCAGGCGACCGAGTGGGACCCGACCCTCGTCTTCGCGCTCGTCTTCCCGCTGTTCTTCGGGCTCATGCTCGGCGACTGGGGCTACGGGCTCACGATCCTCCTGATCTGCCTGTGGATGATCGCGGGCTTTCCCGGCGCCGCCGGGCTCCCGAAGTTCGGGAAGAACTTCGTCAAGCGGATCATGAGCCCCTCGGGCATGCAGTCGCTCGCCTACACGCTCCTCCCCGGCTGCGTGCTGGCGATCGGGCTTGGCCTGTACTGGGACGAGTTCTTCGGCTACCCGCTCTTCCTCCACTGGTTCGGCTACCACGCCCCGAGCGACCTCCACTCGAACCCCGGCTTCGTCGGCGTCCTCCTCCTGTTCGCCGGGTTCATCGGCCTCGGGATGGTCACGCTCGGGTTCCTGTTCGGCCTCCTCAAGGAGCACTTCCACCACCACCCCCGCGGGGTCCTCGGGAAGTTCGGCGGGATCCTGTTCGCGTGGGGGATCGCGTTCTTCGGCCTGTCGCTCCTGAAGCCGAAGACGCTCGGCGCGCTCACGTCGGCCGGGTTCTCGTTCTCGAGCCCGCTGTTCCTGACCTATCTGGGGCTGATGGTCCTCGGCCTGCTGCTGCTGTTGGGCGCCGAGGGCGTGATGCAGGGCGCGATGTCGATCATCGAGGTCCTGAGCCACATCCTGTCGTACACGCGGCTCGTCGGGATCCTGCTCGCGAGCATCATCCTCGCGCTCGTGATCAACACGATCGGCGGCGGCCTCCTCTACGGGGGGACCGCGGTGACGCTGATCGCCGGCCTCGTCATCATCGTGATCGGCCAGTCGTTCAACGTGATCCTCGGCGTCTTCGAGCCCGGCATCCAGGGCGCGCGGCTGATCTTCGTCGAGTACTTCTCGAAGTTCTACTCCGGGAACGGGCGTCCGTTCCGCCCGTTCGGCGCGGAGCGCCGGCACACGGTCTCGACCGTCGGGCCCGACGGCCTCGCCTCGGGGCCGCTGGTGCAGAGCCCGACCGAGTGAGCGCCTAGAGGCGCGGCGCCACGAGCATCGGCTCGAGACGCTCGTTCGGGACCGCGTACATCTTGCCGAAGGCGATGCGCCGCAGGTCGGCCCGCTCGAGCTCCGCGAGCAGGAGGAACGTGAAGATGACGCTCAGCGAGAGCGGGTAGGTCTTGAGTCGCTTGAGCTCCGCGACGGCGCGGTCGCGCGTCGCCGCGACCTCGAAGCCCGTGAGGCTCGCGTCCTCCCGGAAGAGATCGTTCCCCTCCCCGATGGTCGGGAAGTGGTCGGCGAGCCGCTCCGCGAGCTCGGGCACGCCCCGGGCCCCGTAGAGGTCGGGCGCCTGCGTCGCCGCGATCGTCCCGCCCTCGATCCACCGGGCGAGCACCTCCTCGAGCGGAAGGTCGACCGCTTTCCCCTTGAGCAGCAGGAGCGCGTTCCGCACGTCGATCTCGCTCGCGAGCAGCTGGCGGACGACCCACTCGTCGCCCTGGAAGAACTTCGCGGTCTCGCGGACCTGCGCGTAGTACTCGCGGTCGAGCGCGAGCAGGACCGGGAAGATGTCGTGGCTGCGCTCGAACTGCTCCAGCAGCGGAAGGAGCGTGCCTCCGTAGCCGAACTTGACGAGCTGGGCGACCGTCGCCTCCAGCGACGGCTGGGCGAGGAGGCTGCGGTAGTCGTCGAGGGTGAGGACCCCGGCGTACAGGCCCGCGGGGATGTCGCGGCTCGAGATCAGGTGCTCCTCGGTCTCGGAGATCGGCCGGCCCTGGGCCTTCGCCGAGAGGATCAGCTCGATGTTCTGCCGGTCGTAGCGCGTGAGGTAGGCGCCGACGACGGCCCGCCCGGCGAACGGGGTCGCCTCGAACGCGTGGCGGTTGCGCCGCACGAAGGTCCGGTTCGTCGCGATCTCGATCAGGGCGATCCCCTGGAAGGCGGCCCGGGCCTGCTGGACATCCGCGCCGTACGGCGTCGCCTCGAGCACCTTCGCGAGCTCGCCGACGTCCCGGGCCCCGACGAGCTGGGCGTACGTCTCCCGGCCGAGGAACGCGGTGAACTCGGGCTTGAGGCGCCCGAGCGCGCTCGCGTACGCCGAGGACGCCACGCGTACCCCCTTACGCGAGGATCGCGCGGACCCGGTCCTCGCGCAGGCGCAGGAGCTCGTCGAACGAGAGGTTCAGCCGGCGGCTGCCGTCGGCGCTCTCCGCGACGATCCCGCCGAGGATCGGCTGCGGCGTCGGGTCGAACGACTTCCCGGCGGCCTTCTGCAGGCGGGCCGCGTCCTCGGTCCGTCCCATGACCTTGATCTGGCGACCGAGCTCGTCGTTCGCGACCTGGACCATGCGCTTGAGCACGTTCGGGTACTCCGGCCGGTCGGTGAACGACGCGAGGAGGTCGCGGGTCTCGCGGAGCGCCCCCTCAAGGCGCTGCTCGCGGGCCTCGTAGAGCCGCTTGCGCGCCTGGAGCTTCGCGGCGGCGATCCGCTGCACCCGCTCCCGCGCGATCTCGGCGTCCGTGGCGCGGGCGGAGGTCGCCCGGATCTCCGCGATCGCCCGATCCCGCTCGTCGACGATCTTCGCGGCCTGCGCCCGTTCGGCGGCCTGAAGGGCCGCCATCTCGGCCTGGGCGCGGGTGCGGATCTCCTCGATGAGCGTGTCGAGGGTCATGGGCCGTCGCCCAGCGCTAGATGACGCCGAGCAGGAGGATGATCCCCAGCACGAACCCGATGATCCAGAGCGTCTCGGGGATCACGAAGAAGAACAGGACCTGGCCGAACTTCTCCGGCTTCTCGGCGATGATCCCCATGCCCGCGGCGCCGATCCCGGACTGGGCCATGCCCGTACCGATCAGCCCCCCCGCGATCGCGATCCCGGCGGCAATTGCCTCGGCCGCGGTGACGGTGTCACTGACCATGTGCGAACCCCGGCGCCCGAAAAAGGTGGGGTATATAGCCCCGACCCTGCGGTCCCCGGCGGGCGGCTGGATTTCTGACGGAGGAGCGCGGTCCGGAGGGCCCCGGAAACCGCCTCAGGCGGCCGCGTCTGCGGGCACCACGTCTGGCGGGGCGCGCTGGGCCGCGACCATGCGGCGGACGAGGAGGAGTGCACCGATCCACGCGAGGATCCCGAAGCAGTACGCCGACGCGCAGACGGGGCAGAGCGCCCCGATCCGGAACACCTCGACGTAGAGCAGGTACATCGAAAGTCCGACGCCCGCGGTCGTGAGGCCCAGGAGGCCGTAGGCGTAGCGCAGGTCGCGACGGTGGCGCTCGGCGAGCGCGGCCGAGATCAGGATCCCGACGAACCCCGCGATCCCCCATATCCAGTCCTGGACCCCGAGGGTCGTGGTCAGGCCGCTCTTGTCGACCGTGGCGCAGTTGATCGTGGTGTTGGGGGAGCAGATCGCCGTCAGCGCGACGTCGAAGAACTCCGCCGCGGCGAACAGGGCAACGATGAGCCCGAGACCCGCGGAGAAGTAGATCAGGGTCCTCAGGGAGCGGATCCGCACGGCGCCCGCCTCACGAGATCGCCGACATCTGCTGCCCGACCAGCGTCTGCATCCCCGAGGTCCACTGGTAGTCCGAGGGGTTGTGCAGCCCCGGGTTCGCGGTGAGGAAGGCGGAGACCGACCCGTAGCCGTCGCTCTTGAGGATGAACGCGCAGATCAGGGCGGACTGGGCCTGCTCGACCGACCACGGGGTGCCGGTCTCGGTCAGCACGTCCTGAGCGACCGTGCTCACCCCGGTCCCCGCGTAGCTCGACAGGTCGTTCGGGTCGATCAGCGAACTCCCGCCGTGGACGTACTGTCCGTTGATCACGACGAACGGGATCGAGCTGCCGGAGTAGGCCGTGACGTACGCCTGCTGCACGCAGTTCGAGGTCCCCGGGAAGGTACCGGCGGTGCCGGTGCTCTGGGTCCAGTAGTACTCGGACACCTGGAACGACACGACCGGAGAGCTCACCGCAGCGGAAGCGAGGACGACCTCGGGAGTATTCGGATAGACGTCGGACGGATTGGAGTAGTAGAATTGGGTCCCGGGAATCCCCGTGGTCTGACCGTTGAAACCGGACTGGAACTCGGTGAGGGCCTTCCAGAGCGCCCAGCTGCTCGCGGAGCAGTACGGACACCATGTGGCGCCGTAGAAGTAGAAGACCGGGTGGCCGTTGTCCTGCCAGGGGGTCATCGACCCGGACGCCCAGCCCTGGGGCTGCGCGGTCAGCGAGGTGGCCGGCGGAAGGTACGGGCAGCCGAACGCAAGGTAGCCGGTGAGCCCGATGATCCCGCTCACCACGAACCCGAGCACGACCGCCCCGATGAGCGTGGTCCGGAGGACCGGCGTCCATCGGCGGCCCGGGGTCCGGAGCAGGCCGTAGATGAGGACGAACGCCGCCCCCGCGAGGCCGAGGCCCAGCCACGGGATCGCCGGCACGAGGATGCCGACCGGCGACGGGGCGACGTACGCGAGGACCATCCAGATCCCGAGGATCGGGGTGAGGAGCATCCCGACGCGCGCGAAGGTCCAACGGCGTTCCTCGGCCGCCCGATCGACCTTCTTCGGCCGATCCTCCACGACCTCCCGTCGGCCGCCGCGCCGCTGCTGCCGGTGGTAGAGCGCCCGGAGCGCCCGGCCGGGCTCCGTGACCGAGGCCTCGGGGTGGAAGCCGACGTCCTCGTCGTCCGCGATCCGGTCCCAGCCCCAGCCCTTACCGCGGAGCTCCTCGACCCGGTCCCAGTCGACCATCCGCGAATCCTAGCCGGGGGCCCCTTTTCCTCTTTGCCGTCCCTCGCCCGGACCCCCTCGCGCGTCCCGGACCCCCACGGCCTTTTACCCGGGCGCCGCTGGCGGTGGGCCATGCGGATCACCTTCCTCGGGACCGCGGGCTCCTGGCCCACGAAGGAACGCTCGGCCAGCGCGATCGCCCTCGACCTCGACCGGGAGCTGATCCTCCTCGACTGCGGCGAGGGCACCCAGCGGCAGTTCTTCCAGTCGCCCGCCTCGTTCATGCGGGTGCGGCGCATCTTCCTCACCCACTTCCACGGCGACCACTTCCTCGGGCTCCCCGGGCTCATCCAGAGCATGAACCTGAACAACCGGACCGAGGCGCTCGACATCTACGGCCCACCCGACGCGAAGGAGATGGTCGCCCGGGCGCTCTCGATGGGCTACTTCACCCAGCGGTTCCCGATCGCGGTGCACGCGCTCGACCCCGGCACGACGGTCGAGCTCGACGGCTACTCGGTCTCGACCTCGCACGCGGAGCACCCGGTTCCGGCGATGGCGTACCGGGTCGAGGAGGGGCCCAAGCGCGGCCGGTTCGACGGGGCGCTCGCCCGGTCGCTCGGCATCGAGGGGGCCGACTTCCGCCGCCTCGAGGCGGGGGAGAGCGTGCGGGTCGGGGATCGGGTCGTCCATCCGGACGACGTGATGGGCCCGCCGCGGTCGGGCCGGTCGATCGTCTACTCGGGCGACTCCGCCCCGTGCGACGACGTTCGGCGGCTCGCGCACCGGGCGACGGTCCTCATCCACGAGTCGACCGCCGCGCACGATCTCGAGGCGGAGGCGAACGCCTGGGGCCACTCGTCCGCCCGACAGGCCGCGGAGCTCGCGCGCGCGGCCGAGGTCGGCGCGCTGTTCCTCACGCACTTCTCCTCTCGCTACAAGGAGCTCGAGCCGCTCGAGGACGAGGCCCGGGTCGTCTTCCCCGGGTCGCGGGCGGCGCGGGACCTGCTCGACCACCTCGTCCACCAACCATGATCCGGGCCGACCTCCTCGTCACCGAGGTCGCCGAGGTCGCCACGCTCGCCACGGGCCCGGTCCCCCGAATCGGGCCGGCGATGGGCGAGCTCTCGGTCGTCCGCGACGCGACGATCGCGGTCGCCGGCGGCCGGATCGCCTGGATCGGCCCCGCGCGGCGGCGCGCCCGGGAGGTCCGGCTCGCCCCGGGCGGGCGGACCCGATCGGCCGAGGGCGGGACGGTCGTGCCGGGGTTCGTCGATCCCCACACCCATGTGCTGTTCGCGGGCGATCGCGCGTTCGAGCTCCCGTTCCGGGCGACCGGGGCGGGCTACGCCGAGATCGCCCGACGCGGGGGCGGCATCTTCGCGACCGTGCGCGCGACGCGGGCCGCGTCGGACGCGACGCTGCTGCGGGAGACCGCCGCGCGCCTCCGTCGGATGGCCCGCTTCGGCTCGGCCGCGGTCGAGGTGAAGAGCGGCTACGCGCTCGACGTCGCCGGCGAGCTGAGGCTCCTCCGGCTCGTCCCGCGCCTTGCGCGGGCGACGGGCCTCCCGCTGGTCCCGACGTTCCTCGGCGCCCATGCCGTTCCGCCCGAGTACGCGGGCCGGGCCGATGCGTACATCGACCGCCTCGTCCGCCTCGCGCTGCCGACGATCGCCCGGGAGCGGCTCGCGCGGTACTGCGACGTCTTCTGCGAGCCCGGATTCTTTACGCCGGCGCAGTCGGAGCGGCTGCTCCGGGCCGCGGCCGGCCTCGGGCTCGGCGTGAAGGTGCACGCGGACGAGTTCGTCCTCTCCGGCGGGGCCCGGCTCGCCGCCCGCCTCGGCGCCGCGAGCGCGGACCACCTCCTCGCGGCGACCGCGGGCGACCGCCGCGCGCTCGCCCGGGCCGGGGTCACGGCGGTCCTCCTGCCGCTCACGGCGCTCGCGGCGGCGCCCACCGGCCGGATCCCCGGCCGCGAGATGATCGACGCGGGCGTGGCGGTGGCGCTCGGCACCGACTGCTCGCCGAACACCTGGGTCGAGTCGATGCCGCTCGTGCTCGCCCACGCGGTCCACCGCGGCCGGCTCTCGCCGGCGGAAGCGCTCTCGGCGGCGACCGTGAACGCCGCGCACGCGATCGGCCTCGCCGACCGGGGCCGGCTCGTCCCCGGCGCCCCGGCCGATTTCTCGGTGTTCGCCTTCTCGTCCGTCGAGCAGCTCGGGTACCGGTTCGACGCGGATCCGGCCGCGATTTACCGTCAGGGAAACCCCGTTTTCTCGGCGGTACTCCGAGAGTAAATTCAAATAGGACCCCCAACTCTCTCGCCGGTCGAGGTCGCCACAATGGCGGAGAAAGTCGGCAAGGAGCAGATCAAGCGCGAGAAGGGATACCTGTACTACCTCGGGAAGGACGGGTACCTGTGGAAGACGCCCACGAAGCTCAACAAGTCGGGCAAGAAGGGACGCGTCGGGACCGAGAAGATCACCCGCCAGGACGGCTACATGTACTTCCTGGACAAGAAGGGGTTCGTCTCCCGCGCCAAGATGAAGAACGCCTGAACGGCGCCCACTCTTTCCACGGGAACCTCCCCTCGGGGAGGTTCCCTCCCACGTTTTTTTCCCGGTTCGGCTGCGCCGGAGCCTCAAAATACCCGAGCTCGGTTCGCCAGCCGGAGCCCGCACCGGTGACCTGCCGCAACGACCCCGACGACCCCCGCAAGTGCGAGCGGTGCGGCGCGTTCCTCTGGGTCGCGGACGAGGGGCTGTACTGCGGCGACTGCGGGAGCCTCATGCCCTGCACGATGCGCGTGCTGCCGCCCCCGCCGGTTCCGCGGCGGGCGTGACGCGCGGTCGACCCCGGGAGGTCGCATGGCCGACCCGGCGGTGCGGGACGCGTGGGAGGCGGAGTACCGTGCCGGCCGGTACCGGGACGAACCCCCGCTCGCCTTCGTCCAGGACCTGATCGCGGCGGCGCGCGCCCACGGGATCGACCGAGGGCTCTACGTGGGGTGCGGCAACGGACGCAACTTCGTCCCGCTCGTCGAGGCCGGTCTGGACCTGGATGGACTCGACGTCGCGCCCACCGCGATCGCGCAGCTCGCCGAGCGCCTTCCCTCGAGCGCCCCTCGGCTCCGGGTAGGCGATCTCGCCTCCCTCCCCGAGGGCGCGCGGTACCCGATGGTGCTCGGACTGCAGGTCTTTCAGCATGGCGACCGGGCCGCGTGCCACGCGCACGTCGCGGCAGCCGCGCGCGCGGTCGCGCCGGGCGGCCTCCTCGGACTCAGCGTCAACGCGGTCGGAACCGACCTCGCGTACGCGGCGACGGTGACGGAACGCGGGCCGGACTCGGGGTTTACCGTCCGGTATCGGGCAGGACCGAAGCGCGGACTGCTCGTCCACTTCTTCGATGCGGTCGAGCTCACCCGTGCGATCCCGGAAGGATTCTCGCCGGTGCTCGGCCCGCGCCTCGTCCGCCACCCCCGCGATCCACCGTCCTCGGGCGTCTGGTGTCAATGGGAGGGGATCTGGGTCCGTGCACAGTAGTTTCGCCCGATCCGGACCGCGGATCGATCCCCGCGCTCCAGCCCCGGACGGCGCCCGTGCTCGGCCGCGCTCCGGGCGGACGGTTCCGTTCTTCCGGAGGAACGGGTTGTGCGCTTCGAGCGACGCGCGCCGGCGGTAGTTGCGCACTTCTCCGACCATCTTGGCTTATACCAAAACGGTCTTGGCGCCACCCGGAGGTTTTCGACGGGTGTCCCGAGCGGCACCGGTGGCGTCTTCGCCCCTTTCCTCCGCCCCGGAACGGCTCTCTCTCGAGGCGTTCCACGGCGGGCGACGAGGGGATAGGCTGCGCCGGTATCGTTAATACTCCGGCACACCCCCGTCGCCCCCTCCTGGAGAACCATCCATGGCCGTTGCAAGAAAGCGCCCCGCGCCCTCGCCCGAGGAACCGCCCGCCCGACCGGTAGGGCGGATCGGTCGAGAACCGATTCCGGTCCCGCGCCTGGTGCCGCGCGGCAAGACCGCATTCGACACCGTCGCCTGGCGCACCCACGACGCCGTGATCAAGAACGCCGAGGGCTCGGTGATCTTCGAGCAGAAGGGGATCCGCGCTCCCGACACCTGGTCCGAGACGAGCGTCAACATCGCCGCGTCGAAGTACTTCCGCATCATCCAGGGTCGTCGGGAGAACTCGATCGACGGGATGATCCGGCGCGTCTGCCACTGGATCGCGTCGAAGGGCGTCGAGCTCGGCTACCTCGACACCGCCGACGAGGCGACGATCCTCGAGGAGAGCCTCGCCTACCTCATGGTGCAGCAGATGGCGGCGTTCAACAGCCCCGTCTGGTTCAACGTCGGGGTCCGCGAGCCGCCGCAGTGCTCGGCGTGCTTCATCCAGTCGATCCAGGACGACATGGACTCGATCCTCGCGCTCGCCACCAGCGAGGGCCGCCTGTTCAAGGGCGGCAGCGGGACCGGCTCCAACCTCTCGGCGCTCCGCGGGTCGCACGAGCGCCTCGCGGGGGGCGGGATCGCCTCGGGGCCCGTCTCGTTCATGCGCGCGTTCGACGCGCTCGCCGGCGTGATCAAGAGCGGCGGGACGACGCGCCGCGCGGCGAAGATGGTGATCCTCAACATGGACCACCCCGACATCGTCGACTTCATCGACTGCAAGGTCCGCGAGGAGGACAAGGCGCTCGCGCTGATCCGCGAGGGCTACTCCGCGAACTTCGACGGCACCGATCCCGACTCTGCCTACGCGTCGATCGCCTACCAGAACGCGAACCACTCGGTCCGCATCCCCGACGCGTTCATGGACGCGGTCATCCGGGACGGCGAGTGGAAGACGTACAACCGGACCGACCACGCGGTCGCGGGCACGTTCCCGGCGCGGGAGCTCTGGCGCAAGCTCGCCTACGCGGCGTGGCGGTGCGGGGACCCCGGCGTCCAGTTCGACGACATCACCAACGACTGGCACACGAGCCCGAACTCGGGGCGGATCAACGCCTCGAACCCGTGCTCCGAGTACCTGTTCCTCGACGACACGGCCTGCAACCTCGCGTCGATCAACCTGATGAAGTTCCTGGACGCGAAGGGGCAGTTCGACGTCGAGCTGTTCCGCCAGTCGGTGCGCACGATGATCCTCGCCATGGAGATCGTCGTCGACGCGTCGAGCTATCCGACCGCGCCGATCACCCAGAACTCGCACGACTTCCGGCCGCTCGGGCTCGGCTACGCGAACCTGGGCTCGCTGCTGATGCACTACGGCCTCGCGTACGACTCGGACGCCGGCCGCACGCTGGCCGCGGGGATCTCCGCCCTCCTCTCGGGGGAGGGGTACCACATGTCGAGCGAGATCGCGAAGCGGACCGGCCCGTTCGCGGGCTTCGAGAAGAACCGCTCCCCGATGCTCCGAGTGATGGGCAAGCACGCGAAGGCGTCCGAGCTGATCGCGCTCAACGACCCGCGCCTCACGCCGATCGTCCAGGCCGCGGTCGACCGCTGGCACGACACGGTCAAGGCCGGCGAGCTGTGGGGGTACCGCAACGCCCAGATCTCCGTCATCGCCCCGACCGGCACGATCGGGCTCCTGATGGGCTGTGACACGCTCGGCCTCGAGCCCGAGCTCTCGCTGGTCAAGGTGAAGAACCTGGTCGGCGGCGGGATCCTCCGGATGACGAACCGGACCGTCCCCGACGGGTTGTCGAGCCTCGGCTACTCCCCCGAGGAGATCCGCGAGATCACCTCCCACCTCGAGAAGACCGGCACGATCGAGGGCGCCCCCGGGCTCGCCCCGGAGGACCTCCCGGTCTTCGACTGCGCGCTCGCGCCGGCGGGCGGGTCGCGGACGATCGGCCCGATGGGCCACCTCCTGATGCTCGCCGCCGTCCAGCCGTTCCTCTCGGGCGGCGCGTCGAAGACGATCAACCTCCCGAACGACGCGACGGTCGAGGACATCGAGAAGATCTACCTCGAGGCGTGGCGCCACGGCATCAAGTCGGTCGCGCTCTACCGCGACGGATGCAAGGCGAGCCAGCCGTTCGAGACCGGCAAGGGACGCGCCGGCGCCCCGGGCGGACCGCGCGGTCCGACCCGCGAGCGGCTGCCCGATGAGCGGGACGCGATCACCCACCACTTCTCCGTGGGCGGGCACGACGGGTACGTGACCGTCGGCCTCTATCCCGACGGGCGGCCGGGCGAGATCTTCTTCCGTGTCACGAAGGAGGGCTCGACCGTGAACGGCCTGATGGACTCGCTCGGGATCTCGATGTCGATGGCGCTCCAGCACGGGGTGCCGCTGAAGGACCTCGTGCGGAAGCTCGCCCACCTCCGGTTCGAGCCCGCCGGCGCGACCAACAACCCGAAGATCCGCTTCGCGAAGTCGATCCCCGACTACGTCGCCCGGTGGCTGGCGCTCGAGTTCCTGACGGAGGACGAGCGCCGCGCGATCGGGCTTGAGGGACCGGCGGCCGAGTCGAACGGCACCGGGAACGGAACCGCGGCTCCCGCGGCCCCGAAGGCGAGCGCCCCGGGCCAGACCGTGAAGTTCGAGACGCGCGTCCTGGACGCGTTCGGCGCCGACCCCGCGCCCGCGGGCGGCGTCAGCGAGGACGCCCCGTCGTGCGCGGTGTGCGGCGGGATCATGGTCCGGTCGGGCACGTGCTACGCGTGCACGGTCTGCGGCTCCACGAGCGGCTGCTCGTAGGCGCGGGGCAAGCCGCGCCCTACGGCCGGCTGGCGGCGGTGATCGTCGGGGCCGGTTCCTCGGCGACCGCCGTGTGGCCGGCCTGCCCGCTGCGCGTCCCGTCCGCCAGGAACCGGAAGTTCCTCAGGCCGAGCGAGAGGACCGCGCCGACGAGCCCGATCGCGGCGGTGACCCCGAAGACGATGAGGTAGCCCGCGACGTGGTAGTTCAGGAACGAGTAGCCCGGATAGAGGACCTGGGAGAACGCGTAGCTCGCGAGGATCGACGTGACCAGGACCGGGCCGATCGCGCTCCCGAGGTTCCGGAACGTCTGGTTCATCCCCGTCTGGACCCCCATCGTCTTCGGATCGACCGACAGCACGATCACGTTCGACATCGAGATCAGCACCGCGACGTTCCCGACCATGATCGGGATCGCGAGCGCGCCGATCTGCACCGTGGTCGCGTGGAAGCCGATCAGGCCGAGCGCCCCGACGAAGATCAGGACGAACCCGAACACCATCACCGGCTTCGGGCCGTAGCGGCTGATCGCGCGGCCGAGGAACGGCCCGGTGACCATCATGCTGAGCACCGCCGGGATGAAGATGAGCGCGGCATCGAGCTCGGAGAGGCCGAACCCGGGGCTCGGGTACTCCCCGAAGATGATCAGGACCGTGAACAGGAGGAACATCGTCATGCCGACGATGACCCCGTTGAGGTTCGAGATCGCGATGTTGCGCTCCTTGAGCGCGGAGAACTGGACGACGGGGCTGGGGGCTCGCGGCTCCCACCAGAGGAACACCCCGAACCCGACGAGCGCGAGCAGGAAGAACTGCGGGACGCCCCACGGGATCCCGCCGAACGACTGGGCCGAGAGGCTCGTCCACCCCCAGTAGGCGCCCTCGGTGATGCCGAGCATCAGCATCGTGAGGCCGAAGCCGAGGCTCGTGACGCCGGGGATGTCGATCTTCCGCGCGAGGCGGATCGTCGACTCGCGGACGAAGACGAGGGCGAGGACGAAGACGAGGATCGCGATCGGGATGACCGTGTGGTACGTGAGCTGCCAGCCGTAGGTCTGGGCGATCCACCCGCCGCCCACGAGGCCGGCGGCCGCGCCGGTCGCGAACATCCCCGAGAGGAGGCCCTGCGCCTGGCCCACGCGGGCCGGCGGGAAGATCTCGGGCAGCATCGCGAACCCGAGCGGGAACATCGCCATGCCGACGCCCTGGACCGCGCGGACGAGGATCAGGACGTAGATCTGGTTCGGCCGGGAGAGGCCGAACGCCGCCCCGATGTTCGGGGAGAACCCCGCGACCGTGACCGCGACGGCGTAGACGCCCATCGCGACCAGGAGGATCTTCTTCTTGCCGTAGATGTCGCCGAGCTTGCCGAAGATCGGCGTGACGACGACGCCCACGAGCAGGTAGGCGGAGAGGATCCACGCGATCGTGCTCGCGTCGGAGACCTGGAAGAACGACTCGAAGTTCGAGAACGCGGGCAGGACCATCGTCTCGACGTAGGTGACCATGATCGCCATGCCGGCGAGGATGAGCAGGACCCGCCACGCATACTTGTCGTCGTAGGTGCGGGTCGCGGGCGCGGCGGGGGCGCTCATGGGCGCTCTCCGAGCCGCGACGAGATCGTCGCCAGCGTCGCGGCGGTCGTGCGGAGGTCCTCGGGCCGGATGCCGTCCGCCGCGTCGCCGAGCGCGCGTCCGATGTCCCGCCGGACGGCCGCCTCGGCGCGCCGGCCGTGGGCGGTCGGCACGAGTTCGACCACGCGCCGGTCCTTCTCGGACCGTCGCCGGGCGATGAGGCCCGCGTCCTCGAGCCCGTCGAGGGCCCCGCACGCGGCCGGCCCGCTGACCGCCAGGTGGCGGGAGACGCGGGTGAGGGTCGGGGAGTCGAGCGTCGAGATCAGGTGCAGCATCCAGAACCGGCCCATCGTGAGGCCCTCGCGCTCGAGCGTCGGCTGCAGCTCGTGGAGGACGCCGCGCATGAGCCCGTGGATCGACTCGGCCAGGGCCGCCTCGACCTCCTCGGGCGCCGCGCGCGGCGCTCGCATCGCGATGGCCATTCGGACCCCTACCTATTCCGACCGCTAATAATTAGGGATTATAACTATTCGGGGGCCTACGCGAGGGCGTAGCGCGCCAGCCCGACCAGGTCCTCGAGGCGGGGGGTCGAGTCGGTGGGGACCTCGATCGCGCCCCACACCGCGTGGATCGACCCCGACGGGAAGGCGGGGTCGCGGCCGGCGTCCCGGGCCCCGATCGCGCGGGGGAGCCCGCGCCGGTCGATCTCCAGGATCAGGGCCAGCGCCCCGACCGGGCCCGAGTCCGACGCGACCGCGTACCGGGCGCCAGAACCCCATGCCTCGACCCGGGCCTCCTCGTCGTTCAAGTGCGCGATGCGCGCCCGCCGGCCCCTCGGGCGCTTCGGCGCCGCCGGAGCCGCGCGCCAGGCGATCTTCCCGCCCGCTTCGCGGAACCGGGCCAGGAGTCCCGCGTCGATCCGGGGCCCGGACGCCCCGTCGCTCACGCGGCGACCTCCCGTCCCCTCCAGAGCCGGCAGTCGGGCCGCACCGAGCACGGCCCGCAGACCGCGAGGTCCCGGTGCTTGGGACAGTCGCCCGAGATCCCCGTGTGGCACAGCACGAAGTCGTAGCGCACGGGATCGAGGGGATCGATCCGGCGGAGCGCCTCGCTGACCTCCTCGACGGCCGCCCACGAGCGCGTCTTGCGCCCGGTGAGGCCGAGATGGTAGGCGATCCAGTGCACGTGCTGGTCGAGCGGGACCTTGAGCTCGCCGGTCGGGACGCGGGTCCAGCACCCGAGGTCCGGGTACCGGTCCCGCACCATCCACCGGACGAACAACGTCAGCCGCTTGCAGGCGCTCGTCGGCGCGCGCACGGGGCTCGGGAACAACGCCCGGTAGCCGCGGGGGGCGCGCCCGACGCGCGGGCCCAGCCCGTCCCCGCGCAGGACGCGCGAGAGCCGGTCCAGGCCGTGGGCAAAGCCTCCCTCCCCCAGCCCGGCGAGAAAGGCGTCCTCGAGCGCGGGGGCGGTCGCGTAGTAGGCCGTGAGGACCCGGAAGAGATGCTCGATCTGGTCGCCGCGGATCCATCGGTGGCGGAATCCCGTGAGGCGACGCGCGCGCTCCCGGGCGAACCGCGGATCGACCAGGCGACCCACGTCGCCGTCCGCGACGGCGGCGACGCGCTGGATCGCGCCCCGGATCGCCGTCGTGTTGCCGACCGCGAGCGTCGCCCCGACGATCCCGGCGATCTCGCCCGTCCGGCGGTCGTGCACGAGCGGACGGATCTCCGAGATCGGATCGTCGGCGAACGAACGATCGAACGGGAACTGCCGGTAGAGCCGCTCGAGATGCGCCGGGAGCTCGGGCGTCGGGCGGTGGGCGCGCATCCGGACGAAGGACCGCCCCGACGGATTTACGGTTGCCCGCCGGGAGCGACGGCGGTCACCCGACCAGCGCGGCCCGGAGCGCGTCGAAGTCGTAGCGCCCCGTGACGAGCCGCCCGTTGGCGAAGAACGTCGGCGTCGCGGCGACGCCGGCCCGGCGGGCCCCCTCGACGTCCTCCGCCACGCGGCGCGCGGCCGCCCCCGAGCGGAGGTCGCGGTTGAAGACCACGAGATCGACCGGGAGCTCGCGCGCGAGGCGCTGGTAGAGCGCCGGCGACAGCTCCGTCTGGTGCTCGAAGAGCCGGTCGTGCATGAGCCAGAACTTCGCCTGCATGTCCGCCGCCTCGGCCGCCTCGGCGGCCCCGACCGCGTTCGGGTGGATGTCGGACTGCGGGAAGTTCCGGAAGACGTAGCAGAGATCGTCGCCGAGGTCCCGGAGCAGCTCGTGGACCGCCTCGACCCCGTCGAGGCAGTTCGGGCACTCGTAGTCCCCGTACTCGACCAGCGAGTACTTCGCATCGCGGGCGTGGAGGCAGTGGTCGCGCTCGTCGATCGGGAGCACCAGTTCGGGCAGCCGGGCCGCGTCCTCGGGCCCGGGCGTGCGTGCGGTTCGGGGGTGAGCCATCGGTGGATCGCCGCCGGAGGAGGAGGCGCCGGGGCACTTAGGCTCGGCGTCCCACGCCCCAACGGCTAAGGCGGGAATCCCCCGTGCCCTGGCGCGATGGCGACGAACGCGGAGGCCGCCGAGGCGTTCCGGGACATCGCCGACCTCCTCGACGTCCTCGGCGAGCGGTTCAAGCCCGAGGCGTACCGCCGGGCGTCCCGCTCGCTCGAGAGCCTCACCGAGGATCTGCGGGCCATCGCGGGCCGGGGCGAGCTCCGCTCGATCCCGGGGGTCGGCGAGGCGATCGCCGAGAAGATCGAGGAGTTCCTTCGGACCGGGCACATCGAGTACTACGAGCGGCTGAAGAAGGAGGTCCCGGCCGGCCTCCTGGACATCCTTCGGCTCCCCGGGCTCGGACCGAAGACGGCGCGCCGGTTCTGGCTCGAGCTCGGCGTGGAGGGCCCCGCCGAGCTGACGGCCGCGATCGACGCCGGGCGCCTCAACGGCGTCAAGGGGTTCGGCCCGAAGAAGATCGAGCAGATCCGCGCCGCGCTCGCCGCCGCGAAGAGCGCCCCGGCCTCGGGCCGGGTGCCCCTCGAGGAGGCGTACCCGATCGCGCACCGGCTCCTCGACGGCCTCCGGGCGGCCGGCGGGGTCGAGCAGCTGGAGATCGCGGGCAGCTTCCGGCGGTGCCGGGAGACGGTCGGCGACCTCGACCTCCTCGCGACCTCCGCCGAGCCCGAGAAGGTGTTCGACGCGTTCACCCATCTCCCCGAGATCCGCGAGGTGCGGCTCCGGGGCGGGACGAAGGAGACTGTCCTACTGACGAACGGCCTCCAGGTCGATCTCCGCGTGGTCGAGCCCGTCGAGTTCGGGGCGGCCCTGCTCTACTTCACCGGTTCGAAGGACCACAACGTCCACCTCCGCTCGCTCGCGCGGGACCGGGGGCTCAAGATCAACGAGTACGGGATCTTCCGGGGGGAGGAACGGGTCGGGGGCCGGACCGAGGCGGAGGTCTACTCCGCCCTCGCGCTCGACTGGGTGCCGCCCGAGATCCGCGAGGACCGCGGCGAGGTCGACCTCGCGGCCCGGCACGCCCTTCCGCGGCTCGTCGAGGCGGCAGATCTGACGGGCGAGCTCCACGTCCACCTGCCCGATGACGCCGGGGCCCCCGAGGTCGATCGGCTCCTCGCGCACGCCCGTTCGGCCCACCTCGCGTACCTGGCGGTCGTCGTCGGCGGCGTGCGCGAGGACGGCTCGGAGTTCGCCCTGCCCGCGCGGACCGTCGAGAGGCTCGGAGGGGCCGGTGCGCGAGGCCTACGGGTCGGGCGGGCCTGGGAGCACGACGCGGAGGGACGCTCCTCCCGCGCGCGGGCGCACGAGGTCGATCTCGAGATCGTCCGCCCGACGCGGGACCAGCGTGGGCCACCCACCGCACCTCCCCTACGCGGCACGTCGATCGCGGTCGCGCACGTGGGCGGAGGGGAGGCGGCGGCCCCCTGGATCGCATGGCTGCGGGGCACGGCCGGGTCGATCGAGATCGGCCCCGGGCCCGAGCGCATCGACTCGGTCGCCGGCCGGGCGGCCCTCGAAGCGGGCGTCGGGCTCCGCGTCGTCACCCCCGTCGGGCGCGACCCCCACGACCCGACCGCTCCGATCTCGCTTGGCTTCGCCCGCCGGGCCGGCGCGGAGAAGAAGGACGTGAGGAACGCGGCCGCGGCGGCGACCGTCACCCGGTCTTGGTCGGCGGGACGGACGGGGCAAAGCCCGACCGCGGGCTGACCACGCGACCGCCCGAGACCGCGGCGGCGCTCGTGGCGGCCGCGAGGCAGCTCGTGCAGCGGTGCGCGGACGGCTCGATGCCGTGACGCCAGTAGCAGTCGAGGCAGAGCGCCCGACCGCAGCCCCAGCAACGGGGGGTCGATCCCCCGTAGCGCAGCGGGGCCGCGCAGCTCACGCACGCGCGCGGGACCGTGAGGGGATTCGAGCGGAACGCCGGCGGCTCGGGGAGTCGAGCCCGGGGGCCCGGTCGGGGGCTCGTGGCGGGGTTCGGAGGTGCCGGCCTGGGTCCCGGGACCTCCGCCGCTCCCGGGCGGCGGCGGCTGTCAGGCACGGGGACGACCACCACCCGGGGGTTCTTAGAGCCTCGTCTCACGATCGGTCCGTTCCTGTGGACGTTCGGGTTGAAGTAGGAGGCCGGCGCGCGCCCCCGGTGTGAGCGGAGGCCCCCCTCTCCCTCCGTCGCGCCGCCGGCGGAGGCCGCCCGAGGCGCCGCGGTCGAACGCGGCGATCCCGGTTGCCGTCGTCATGGTGGCGATCGGGCTCTATCTCGGAACCTACACGATTCTGATCACCGCCCTCCTCGGGCTCGTGCTCCTCGTCTCGGCGGGCTCGCTGCTGTCGACGCGGCTCAACCCGCTCAGCGCGGGCTACTACCTCACCCGGAAGCCGTCGTTCGCCGCCATCGGGATCGTCTTCCTGGGCGCGCTCGTGCTGTTCGGGGGCGCCTACCTGATCTGGACGCAGCACGCCGGTCCGGTCGTCCCGCACTTCTAGGGCGCGGGCTCACGCCGCGACCATCCGCTCGAGGACCCCGCGCGCCCGATCCGCGACCGCGGTCGGCACGTCGATCTCGTAGCGGCGGAGCGCGAGGGAGTCCCGGACGTCCTCGAGCTCGATCTCCTTCATGTACGGACAGACGGTGCCGACATCGAGCGGCGTGAAGCGCGTCGTCGGATTGATCTTCTGCATCCGGTGCAGGATCCCGACCTCCGTCGCGACCAGCACCTCGGGGGCGCGAGTCTCCTCCGCATAGCGCACCATCCCGTCGGTCGACAGCACCCGGTCGACGAACGGGAGCGCCCGGGACGCGCAGCCGCACTCCGGGTGCGCGATGATCGGCGCCCCGGGGTGCTCGTGGCGCGCCCGGTCCATGTCCTCCGGGCGCATCTTCGTGTGCACGGGGCAGTCGCCGACCCACAGGTGCATCGCGCGGCCGGTCTTCGTGCGGACGTAGTCCCCGAGGAACATGTCCGGGAGGAACAGGATCTCCCGGTCGCGGGGGATCGACTCGACGACCTTCACGGCGTTCGAGCTCGTGCAGCAGTAGTCGGACTCGGCCTTCACGTCGGCGGAGGTGTTGATGTAGGCGACGACCGCCGCCCCGGGGTGGTCGGCCTTCCACGCCCGGAGCTGGTCGGCCGTGATCGCGTCGGCGAGCGCGCAGCCCGCCTTGAGGTCCGGCAGCAGCACGGTCCGGCTCGGGTTCAGGATCTTGGCGGTCTCCGCCATGAACCGCACCCCCGCGAAGACGATCACGGGGCGGTCGGCCTCCCGGGCCTTCCGCGAGAGGTAGAGGGAATCCCCGACGAAGTCGGCGACGTCCTGGACCTCGGGCCGCTGGTAATTGTGCGCGAGCAGCACGGCGTTCGCCTCCTCCTTGAGCTGCACGACCTCGGACGCGAGCGACACGGCCCCTCCCGGGAGCGTTCTAGGAACGCGGCCGACTTAAGCGGGCGGGGCGGACCTCGAGATGGAACGGCAGCGCCGCGGCCGAATGGGTGAGCGACCCCAGGCTGACCGCGTCCGCCCCGACGCGACGGTACCGCCCGACGTTCTCGGGGGTGATCCCGCCGGAGAGCTCGATCCACCGGCCGCGGCGGAGCCCCGCGGCCCCGAGCGCGCGGACGATCGCCCGGGCCCGCGCCGGCGGCGCGTTGTCGATCAGCAGGGCGTCGGCGCCGGCCCGCGCGGCCCGGACCGCCTCCCGGGCGGTGCGGACCTCGACCTCGATGCGCTCGGCCCCGCGCCGCGCGGACCGGGCGCGCGCGACCGCCACCGGGAGCGGCGCGAAAGCGAGGTGGTTCGATTTCACGAGGATCCCGTCCGAGAGATCGCGGCGGTGCGGGCGGCCGCCGCCGTCGACGACCGCGGCCTTCTCCAGGTCGCGGAGGCCGGGGAGCGTCTTCCGCGTCGCCCAGACCTCGAGCCTCGGGCGCGCGCCGCGCACCGCCCGCACCGCGCGGTCGGTCGCGGTCGCCACGCCGCTCGCGTGCATCACGACGTTGAGGATGGTTCGCTCCGCCGCGAGCAGCGACCGGGCCGGTCCCGAGACCGAGAGGACCGCGTCGCCCGGCCGCACGCGCGCGCCGTCGGGGACCCGGCGGCGGACCCGAAGGCCCGCGGCGCGTGCGACGGCCGCACCGACCGCCCCGCCCGAGAGCACGCCGGCGGCCTGCGCCACCACGCGACCCTCCGCCCGCGCCGTCGCCGGGACGACCGCGCGGCCGGTCCGGTCGGCCCGGTAGCGGTCCTCGCGGAGGGCACGACGGGCGAGCTCGGCGGACCCCGCCGGCGCCCGGGGACGGTCACCCCGACGCGGCACGCTCCGCGGGCTCCTTCGCCTCGACCGCGCTCTTCAGCCGGTGGAAGTCGGCGGCGATGTCGGGGCGCAGCTGGGGGAGGTTCTGCCGCTCGAGCTCGGCGACCCGGCGCCGGGCGCTCGCCCGGTCGCCCCGGGCGTAGGAGAGCTGGGCGAGCCGCAGGACCACGTCGACCTCGTCGGCCGGCGCCTTCAGCTCGCGGACGAGCCGGTAGGCGTCGAGCAGGTCCGCCTCCGCGCGGTCGTACTCGCCGCGGTCGAGCCCGATCTTGCCCTGGACGATGAGGGACTGCACGAGGCCGAAACGGTCGCCGATCCGCTCGAGGATCTCCCGGGACCGGACGTTGCGCTCGGACGCCTCGTCGAGCCGTCCGGTCTCGCGCAGGATGTCGGCGACGTTGAACAGCGCCCAGCCGACGCGGCGGACGTCGTGGGCCTTCTCGGCGAGCCGGATCGCCTCCTGGAACTCGGCGATCGACTCCGCGTAGCGCGGCGAGACCGCCCCGGACCCCGCGATGAGGACGCCGAGGAACAGGTGCGCATGGGCCGCCTCCCGCGCGTCGCCGAGCCGCTCGAGCGTGCGCGCCGCCTCGCGCGCCTCCGCGAACGCCCCCTCGCTGCGGCCCATCATCGCGAGGACGTTGGCCCGCCAGATGCGGGCCGAGGCGGTCGCGCGCTCGTCGCCCTGCTCTTCCGCGAGGCGGCGGAGCTCGTCGTTCTCCTTGAGCGCCTCGTCGTAGCGCCCCATGTAGTACAGCGCCTCGCCGAGGAGGCGGCGCCCGTTCATCTGGGCGCGCGGATGGCCGGCGAGGTCGACCGAGTCGAGCACGGTGCGGGCGGTCCGCTCGGCGTCCCGCCACTCGCCCTGGTCGGTCAGGATGCGGGCGAGGTAGAGGTCGAGCAGCGCGAGGACGTGCGGCGAGAGGCGGCGGCGCAGGCCGCGGCGCGCCCGGTGCTCCCGCAGGAGCGCCTCGGCCTGCTTCAGCTCGCCCTGATGGTCGATCTGGCGCGCGAGCTCGATCACGATCTCGGTCTCGTCGTCCCAGCTATCCGGATGGAGCCGACGCTGGCTCTCGAGCGCCCGCTCGAGGTGCGCGCGCGCGACCTCGGGGGAGAACGACTGGACCGCGATGTCCGCGGCCTCGCGATTGAAGGCGACCGACTTCTCGTCGACGCGGGCGAGGTAGTAGTGGCGCGCGAGCGCGTAGATCGTGAGGAGGTCGCGGCGCCCCTCCGCCTCGAGCGCCTCGGCGGCGTGGCGGTGGAGGAGCCGGCGGCGGCTCTCGCTCAGGTGGTCGTAGATCTCGGAGCGGCGGCGGTCGTCGGGGAACGCGAGGAGCTCGCCCGGCCGCTCGATGAGCCAGCCGCCCGCGACCAGCCGGTCGAGGGTCTCGGTGAGCGGTTCCTCCTCCTCGCCGCTCGCGCGCAGGAGGGCGCCGAAGCCGAACTCGGTGCCGAGCACCGCGGCGACCGACAGCGCGCGCTGCTCGTCGTCGGGGAGCTGGGCGAACTGCACGATCGTCGGCCCCGAGCTCGGGGGCAGCGCCTCGCGGGACCCCGAGAGCCTCCGCTCGAGCTGCTCCAGGAGCAAGGGGTTCCCGCCGGTCTCCGAGTGGCGGCGCGCGACCTCCTCGGCCGAGAGCGTGCGGTCCGGTTCGTGCCGATGCAGGAACTCGGCGACCTCGCTCGACGTGAACGGGCGGACGACGATCCGTTGGGCGTGCGTCGTCGCCTCGACCGCCTCGAGCCGCGCGCGGCGGTCGTCGGGGAGGCTCGCGTACGGGCGCGCGGTGGCGAGGATCCAGAGGGGGCGGTCCTGCAGCTGGCGGGCGAGGTGCTCGACCGCCTCGAGCGACGACTCGTCCGCCCGGTGGAGGTCCTCGAGCACGAGGACGGTCGGGCCGCGGCGCGTGAAGGCCAGGAACTGCTCCGCGATCCCGCTCCAGAGCGGGTCGCGGATCGCGTCCCCGCGCTCGTCGGCCTCCCCGAGCGCGTCGAGCAGGCGCTCCTCGATGCGGACCGGCGACCCCATCCCGCTGTCGTCGAGCCGCGGGGCGAACCCGATGAGGAACCCCTCCGGCCCGGCCCCGCCCGGGACCATCGGGCCGGACGGATCGTCGTACGAGCGGCCGCTCTCGAGCGCCGAGCGGATCAGCACGAACGGGGGCGGGGCGTCGAGCGGCGGCGCGCGGCCCTCGAGGACCCGGACGCCGCGGGCGCGGACGTCGCGGACGAGCTCCTGCACCAGGATCGTCTTCCCGACCCCCGTGTCGCCGAGGAGCAGGGTGACCCCCCCGTGGCCCGCGCGCGCGTCCTCGAACCGGCGGTGGAGCGCCTCCACCGCCTCCAGCCGGCCGACGAACGGTCGGTCGTTCCCGGCATCGACCGCCATGACGGGACGCGTATGGGTCGGCCTGCCTATTTACGGTCGCTTGCGCGGGGCGGCCACGAACGGGAGCGGCACGACGCGCGCCGGGACCTCGCGCCCCCGGATCTCGAGCGCCACCGCCGTGCCCGGGACCGCGAGCGCGCGGGGCAGGTACGCGAGCCCGATCCCGTGCCCGAGCCCGGGCGAGACCCCGCCGCTGGTCAGCTCGGTCACGACCGCCCCGTCGACCCGGACCGGCGTGCCGTGCCGCGGGATCGCGCCGGGCGTCTCGACCGCGAGGCCGACCAGCCGCGCCGCGGGGCCGTCGGCGCGCTCCTTTTCCAGCGCGGGGCGTCCCACGAACGGGTGGTCGAACTCCACGAACTTCTCCTGCCCCGCCTCGAGCGGGGTCCGGTCCCGGTGGAACTCCTGGCCCGAGAGCAGGAACCCCTTCTCGAGCCGCAGCGTGTCGCGCGCGCCGAGGCCGCAGGGGACCGCGCCGGCCGCGACGATCTCCTCGGCCCAAGCGTCGGCGTCCGCGGCGGGGAGGAGGACCTCGTAGCCGAGCTCGCCCGTGTACCCCGTCCGGCTGACGAGCCGCTCGCGCTCGAGGTCCTCCGGGATCGCGCCGCCGATCCGGCCCGCGCGCTCGCCCTCCCCGGGCCGCTTCGGGTACCAGCGGGCGTGGTAGAACCCGAGCCCGCCGAGGTCCCAGCCGCACCGGCGCTCGAGGAGCTCGCGCGCGCCGGGCCCCTGGACCGCGAGGAGCGCGAGCCCGGGGTTCCAGCGACGGATCGTCGCGTCGGGGGGGCGGTGGTGCCGGAGGATCAGCTCGATCTCGTCCGCCCGTCCGGCGTTCGGGACCACGAAGAACGATCGCGCGGGCGCATCGCCGGCGTCGAGGCGGGCGATGAGGAGGTCGTCGACGATGCGGCCGCTCGCCTCGAGGAAGAACGTGTAGCGGACCTGGCCCGGCGCCTCCCGCTCGATGTTCGCGGTCGTCCGTCGCGCGAGGAGGGTCGCGGCGTGCGGGCCCACGACCGTGAGGAGGCCCATGTGGGAGACGTCGAACAGGCCGACCCCGGTGCGGACGGCCCGGTGCTCGGCGAGGATGCTCGTGTAGTAGAGGGGCATCTCCCAGCCCGAGAACGGGACCATGTGGCCGCCGTGGCGCACGTGGAAGTCGTAGAGGGCCGTGCGGCGGAGCTCCGTCGCCGCCGGCGCGGCCGGCGCGCTCGCGCTCACGAGACGATCTCCTTGAGCCGCCCGTCGGCGACCGCGCGGCGGATCTCGAGCGCGATGCGCCGCCCCGTGCTCATCGGCGTGCGGTAGAGCGCGTTGCCGTACGGGTGCCCGAGCCCGAGGTGGACGTTCGTTCCGCCCCCGATGCGGGCCGCGACATCGAAGACGGTGGGACGGCCGTCCGCGTCGAGGCACGTCTGCAGGCAGAACGCACCGAGGATCCCGGGAGGGTAGCGCGCGCGGCTCGCGTCGACGAACTTCTCCCCCAGCCGGAACACTTCCTCGAGGATCGACTCGCGGACCGTGAGCGTCCCGTGTCCGACGACCGTGTACAGGGGCAGCCGGTCGGCCTCGCCGAGCGAGAGCTGCTGCGCGGCCGGGAGACGGACGAGCCCGTCCAGGTTGCTCTCGCGCCGCTCGTCGACGCCGAGGAGCTCGAGCCCGTCGGAGCGCGGCACCAGCGGCGAGAAGAAGAAGTTGAAGTTGAACACCGGGCCGAGGACGTACTCCTCGATCCGGGCGGCCGCGAGGTCGGACTCGGCGATCGTGCCCCGCGCGAGGAGCGTCGCGCGCTTCTCGCGGAACTCCGCGGGGCTCGCGGCGGTGAAGAACCCGCGCTCGAGCCGCCGGGTCGCGTGCGGCAGCTTCACGATCGCGAGCCGGTCGATCGCATCGGGGCCCGAGAACGCCCGGGGGATCGGGATCCCCGCCGCCGCGCAGAGCGAGTAGTAGTTCTCCCGCTCGCTCCGCTCCTCGATCCGGAGCATCGCGCGCGAACCGACGATCGGCACCCGGAAGCTCTCCTCGATCGTCGCGAGCGGCACGTAGGAGCTGAGCGCGCGGTTCGGGACGAGGAGGACGTTGTTCGCCCTCAGGCGCTCCTGGGACTCCGGGGCGGCGAGGTCCGCGAACTTCGCGTACTCCCAGACCTCGTCCACGCAGCCGCGCGTGCGCCGTCCGTCGGGGCCGCGCACGGTGCGGAAGTAGCGGGAGTACGTCGCGTCGCGCCCGCGCTGGGCGAGGACGAGGCTCGCGAGCCCCTCGGTCACGGCCCCGTCGGCGACATCGAGCGCCGAGTGGGAGCCGACCGTGCCGACGACCGGCGGGGCTCCGTAGTCGGCGAGGAGCCGGTGGACCTCGCCGAGGTCGAGCGGCATGGTCGGGGGCACCCTCAAAGGAGTTTAAGCGTCCGGGCCACGCGCTCCGGCGTCAGCGGCAGGTCGGTCACGTGCGCCCCCGAGGCCTCGCGGACCGCGGCGGCGATCGTCGCGGGGACCGGGATGATCGGCGGCTCGCCGAGCCCCTTCGCGCCGAACGGTCCGCCGCCGGGGAACCCTTCCACGAACGTCACCTCGGGGACCGGAACCTCTCCGAGCGTCGGGATCCGGTAGTCGAGCAGGTGGGGGTTCGTGAGCCGACCGTCGTCCGACCAGATCGCCTCCTCGGTCAGGGCGATCCCGAGCCCCATGGCGATCCCGCCCTCGATCTGGGCCTGCGCCGTGCCCGGGTCGATCACCGTCCCCGCGTCGTGGAACGCGGCGTAGCGGAGGACCCGCACCGTGCCCGTGTCCGGATCGACCGCGACCTTCGCGACGTGCGCCGCGCCGGTGAAGTCGACGTAGGGGTAGAAGGTCCCGTCGAGGACGAGCGACTCGTCGATCGTCCCCGCGCGACCGTAGTGCCGGCCAGCGGCCACGATCCCCCCGTCCGCCTCGCCCGGGCCGAGCAGCGCGCGCACCGGCGTGCGCTGGCCCATGCGCACGACCGCGAGCTCCGCCCCCTCGACCTCGATCCCGATCGGGCCGCGTCCGCCGACCCGCTCCCCGAGGGTCGTGCGGAGGGCGTCGGCGGCCTCGACGATCGCCCGACCGAGGGCGCCGACGGTCCGGCTCCCGAAGACACCGGAATCGAACGGGGCGCGCGACGTGTCGGAGTACTCGACGCGGACGCGCCCCGGCGGCATCTCGAGCGCCCGCTCGGCGACCGCCGCGAGCCCCCGGAGCACGCTGCCCGACCCGATCTCGCGCTCGCCCTGCTCCACGACCAGCTCCGTCGGGCCGAGCCGCAGCCGGACCTCGCCGCCCGCGCCGGTGTTCGTCGACCAGAACCCCATCCCGACGCCGACGCCCTCCCCGGGAGCGGCCTCCGCGCGCCAGCGCCGCGCGACCTCGCGCGCCCGGGCGAGCGCCGTCGCCAGGCCGAACTCCCGCACCGGCTGACCGAGCGGGGTCGCGTCGCCTTCCTGCCACAGGTGCGCCGCCCGGAACTCGACCGGGTCGATCCCGGCCACGCGCGCGACCTCGTCGAGGTGCGACTCGACCGCGAACGCGCACTGCGGGGCGAAGGGGGCGCGGTGCGGCCCGAACGGGGGCTTGTTCGTGCGCACACCGTACCCCTCGATCTCGAAGACGGGCGTCCGATAGGGGCCGAGGAGGAACCCGATCGAGTAGCCGGTGGCGAAGTCCCGGCCCGGGAGCGACGCGCCGACGTCGAGCAGGAGCTGGACGCGGCGCGCGACGATCCGGCCCCCGGTGACCGCCGTGGCGAGCCGTACGACCGACGGGAGCGTCGTGCGGCCGATCTCGAACTCGCCCCGGTAGTCGAGCGCGAGCCGGACCGGCCGCCCGGCCGCCCGCGCCAGCAAGAGGGCGAACGGCTCGAGCAGGGAGGCGCCCTTCCCGCCGAACCCGCCCCCGACCCAGGTGCCGTCCACGACCACGGACGCTTCCGGGATCCCGAGCAGCGACGCGACGTCCTCGCGGACGCCGAACGGGCTCTGGGTCGAGGTCGCGACATGCCAGACCCCGTCCGCGACCTCCGCGACGCAGGCGTGCGGCTCGAGCGCGACCTGATGGACGCTCGCGGTGCGGTACGTTTCCTGGACCACATGCTCCGCGGAGCGGAACGCGGCGTCGACGTCCCCGCGCCGGGCCCGCACGTGCGCGATCACGTGCGGCGAACGAGTCGCCTCGGCGCCGGGCCACTCGGGAAAGATCGATTCGATGTCGACGACGGCGGGCGCCGCGTCGACCTCGATGCGGACGGCCGCCGCCGCCCGGCGCGCGAGCGCGAGCGAGGGGGCCGCGACCGCCGCGACCGGCTGATGGCGATAGGCGATCTCCTCGACCGGGAACAGCGGGCGGTCGGCCCCGAGCGCCCCGCCGGGGACGAGCGAGCGAAGCTCCTCGCGGCCGACCGCGACGACCCCGGGCATCGCGCGGGCCGGGGCGAGATCGACGCCGCGCAGCGTCCCGTGGGCGACCGGCGCCCCAACGAGGACGCCCCACAGCATCCCCGGGACGTCGAGGTCCATGCCGAACTGGGCCGCCCCCGCGAGCTTCGCCGCGGCGTCCGGGCGCCGGGCGGCGCTCACCGGGGCACCTCGTGGAGCCGCTCGACGGCGCGGACGATCGCCGCGTATCCCGTGCATCGGCACAGGTTCCCCTGCAGGTCCTCGAGGAGCGCTTCGGGTGGCGCATCGAAGCCGCGCTCCTTGAGGAGGCCGGCCAGCGCAAGGACGAACCCGGGCGTGCAGTACCCGCACTGGAGGGCTCCGGCCGCCTCGAACGCGCGCCGGGCGCGATCGATCTCGGGGTCCGGCTCCGACCCCTCGATGGTGCGCACCGATGCACCGGCCACGTCCTGGGCGAGCGTCAGACAGGAGAGCACGCTCCGGCCGTCGACGAGCACCGTGCAGGCGCCGCAGTCGCCGGTGCGGCAGCCCTCCTTCGTCCCCTTCAGTCCGAGGCGCCAGCGCAGGGTATCGAGGAGGCGCTCGTCGTCCGGGACGTCGCCGAGGGGGACGGGGGAGCCGTTGACCAGGATCCGCGCCCCCGGGTCGCTCACGGATGGCCTCCCGGTGCCGCCGAGGCCACGGCCCGGCGGAGCAACGTGCCGACGAGGCTCCGGCGGTACTCCTCCGAGGCCCGGCGGTCCGCGACGATCGCGACCTCGCGCGTCGCCCGCTCGGCGGCGCGCTCGATCTCCGTCGCACCGGGCGCGCCGCGGCCGAGGGCCGCCGCGACGTCCGGAAGGAGGCTCGGGCGCGGGGGGATCCCGCCGATCGCCACGCGCCAGCCCCCGTCCGCCGGACGGAGCGCGACCGCGATCGCGAGCTGCGAGATGTCGTTCGCCGGTCGGACCCGCTGCCAGCGGTACGCGGACACGGGCGCCTCGGGGATCCGCACGGATCGGATCAGCTCGTGCGGACCGAGCTCGGTGCGCCGCGACGCGCGCACGAACCGATCGACCGACATCCGCCGCGGGCCGTCGGGGCCGACGAGGTCGACCTCCGCGTCGAGGGCGAGGAGGACCGGGATGAGGTCGGACGACGGCGCGGAACGTCCGAGGTTGCCACCGAGGGTGGCCCGGTGCCGCAGCGCGACCGACCCCACCGCCCGGACCGCCTGCCACAGCCCCGGGATCCGCCGCCGGACCTCGGGGTCGTTCTCGACGGCGCGCAGCGGCAGGGTGCTGCCGATCGAGAGCGATCCGTCGGCCCAGTCGAGGGTCTTCCAGGGCAGTCGTCGGAGCGAGACGACCCGTCGCGGCGCCGCTCGGCCGTCGTCGAGGTCGAGGAGCAGGTCGGTCCCGCCCGCGAGCACGCCGACCGCCCCGGGCTCCTCCGTCCGGAGCGCCGCGATCACCCCGTCGACCGAGCTCGGCGCGACGAGCTCGAACGCGGCCACGGAGCGCGACCCCCACGCGGGCCCTTATCGGTTCTCCGGCCTCCCGGGCGCTCCCGGCAACCTGCCGGTTTATCTCTTGGGACGGTTTTGGCAGCGCGTCGGCATGCCGTTCGAACTTTCGTTGCGTTACAGCACGCCGCTCACGCCGATCTCGGACGTCGACGAAGTGCTTCGGGAGTTCCTCCGCCTGGTCGGGTACCTGCCCGAAGGCGAGGACGGCCGCGGGGCGGAAGGGCCGATCGCGTCGAGCCTCGCCTACCGCCTGGTCCGCGACTGCCTGCTGAAGGACCCCGCTCGGGCGTGGTACGTCGACGAGCTCACCGCGCTCCTTCGGACGTCGAAGCCGACGGTGTATCGCCACATCAACAAACTCAAGTCCCTCGATCTGCTCGAGGAGGTCGGAGGGGTCGCCGACGGCAAGGGCCGCAAGGGCTACCGGCTGCGCTACGGGAACCTCGCGCGCGCCTGGGACTTCACCGAGGCGAACGCCCAGAACGCCCTGCGCCGGTACCGCGAGACCGTGAACCACCTGCAGGAGCTGGTCGACAAGATGGCACGTGAACCCATCCCGGCGCCCGCCGCTCCCGCGCCGCCCTCGTCGGTGCACGCGCACCCGTCCCGCTCCCTGACGCCCGTACGGGCCGCCGCCCGCGAGCGAGCGGGGGCTCGATGAGCGACAGCGGCGCGGCGGCGAAGCGCCCGCCGATCACGCTCACCCCCGGCTCGCGCGTACGGGTCCGCTCGGCGGGCGCCGACGACACCGCGATCGTCTCGACCGGCCTGTTCCGCGGCCTTGTCTCGATCGGCGGCGACAACATCATGGCCCTCGAGCTCGACGGGTCGGACGGGGACGAGAAGGGACGCATCCGCCTGGTCCCGATCCCGGCGCTCCTCGCGATCGACATCCTCGAGATCGCCCGCGCGGAAGAGGAGAAGCGCTCCGAGCCGGCGCAGTCGCCGGGCTACTTCCGCTGAGCCGCGCGCGCGGGCGGGCTTGCTGGGAGTTTCGTCGCGATCGCGCGCGAATTCGAACCCAGGTCGTCGGCTTCGAAGGCCGACAGGATAGTCCAGACTACCCCACAAGCCCGCGGAGGATGGACGCGGTCGCCGGTATTTGGACGTTCCCCAGTCGGGGCGCGGGCGACGGGCGGGTGCATCGTGCCGAACCGGCGCGCGCCTCGGTCCGCACCGGGCTTCGGGGATGGCGGGCTCGACCCCACCTTCGCTCCCGGTGGCCGAACTCCCCGGGCCCGGCGGCCCGATCCCGGACCTCCGGAACGCGGATCCCGCCTAGATGGAGCCCGCAGGGGGGGACCGGTCGGCTCCGCCGAACCGATCGAGCGTTGTCTGCTCCGTCGCGTTCGGGAACAGGGTCGCGATCGACGCGCCGAGGAGCTGGATGCGCTGCCGGACGTACGGCGTGATCCCCTCGATCTCGCTGAGCCGCTGGGAGAGGGGGAGGTACTTGCGGACCGACGCCTCGAAGACGGTGGAGCCGAGCGCTCCGTCGCACCGGCCGCCGCCCGGCCGCTCGGCGGCGCATCGGCCGTCGAGCGGCGGGCGCCGGTACGACGTGCCGCAGCTCTTGCAGCGGAACCGCTGCGTCGCGTAGCTCTTCAGGTTCCCCATCACGTCGCGCAGGAAGTGGCCGTTGAGGACGAGCGTGACGGCTTCGGCGACGTCGACCGCGCGGATCTGGCTCGTGAGCACGACCGACCGCTCGACCATGTCCTGCATCCCGCGCTGTCCGCGGTAGGCGGAGCGGACCGGCCCGGCCGCGATGTCGCGCGTGTCGTGCGAGAAGCCGTACCCCGAGAGCGCGCCGTCCGTCCCGAGGCGGCGGCCGACCGTGTCGACGAGCGCGGCGACCTCCTTCGGCGACCGGCGGTCGGCCGCCGCCCGGTAGACCGCGAGCGGGTAGCCGCTCCCGACGTCGACGTTGAGCGCCTCCTTGTCGACCTCGACCGGGTCGAGGCGCGTCGTCAGCACGAGCGGCTTGTCCATCAGCGCGCCGCGGCTGTCGGGCAGATAGGCGCGCGAGAAGTTCACGAGGGCGTCGAGGAGCAGCGTCACGGAGTCCTCGTCGCCGTCGCAGTTCCGCCGCTTCGCCGCGTGCAGGAGCGGGTGGGCGAAGCAGGCCTCGGCCTCGGTGAAGCCGACGAGGCGGGCCGCGACCCCGCCCGACGTATGCGGCGCGAGCGCGACCACGATCTGGCCGACCAGGTCCGCCGGGCGATCGGCCCGGTAGAACGGAGGGAGGCCGTAGAGCCGGACGAGCTCGTCGTCGACGAACTGCGCGAGCCGGACCAGGTACTCGCCGCAGCTCCTCGACACGACGATGTCCTGGGGCTTGAGCTCCAGGAGCTGCTCCGCGTCGGCGAGAGGTGCCCCGCTCCAGTCGAGCGCGTAGCCGAGCGTGCGCAACCGCGCGAGGTCGGTCCCGATCTCGCGCGGCCGAACGTGCGTGAGCGGGAGGTCCGTGAGGTCGAATCGGGCCGTGCCGTCCTGGTACACGGAGATCGCGTGCGACGCACGCAGGATCCCCTTCTCGAGCGGCTCGGGGCACTTGCCGGGCGACGCGAGCCCCTTCACGCCCTTGACCGGCGGGACCTTCGCGAGCCCGAGGCGCCCGATTGCCTCGGTCCAGATGCGGGCGACGGGGAGGTCCTGCGGGGCGACGCGGCCGGTCGGGTCCGTGTGCCGGCCGCACGCGCACCGCGCCCACACCGTGGTGCGGCCACAGCCGGGGCACGATCGGAGGCCGAGCTCGACCGAGGTCCCCTGGGCGATCGTCCGCCGCGCGGCCTCGGGGACCGAGCGGGCCGTGCCGCCGGCCGCGCCGACCGGGAACAGCGCGTGGACGTTCGGTTCCATCACCCGCTGGTAGGCCTTCTCCGGCCGACCGACGCGCGCGCCGATCCGGGACGGGGCGCGTGCCCGCAGCGGGACGCCGGCGAGCCGGCTCGCGTACGCGAGCGGGTCGAGGTCGATCGGCTCGAGCGGCGTGCGTCGCACCAGCGCGTTCCCGTCGGGCTCGAGCCCGAGCCCGCCGACCAGGGCCGCGCTCGGCTCGGGCTCGCCCCGCCGGCGATCGTCGTCCCGGCCGGAGAGGAACCCGACCCGCAGCAGGACCTCGCGCCAGGCGGGATCGTCGGGGAGCTCGAGGCCCACTTCGACCCAGCGCCCCTGCTGCTCGACGAACTCCGAGAGGGCGCGGATCTCGGCCGGGGTGAGATCGTGCCAGAACAGGCCGAACCGCGGGTGGAGGGGCACGCCGTGGATGCGGGCGACCGCGACCGCCGCCGCGTAGTCGGGCGGATCGATCGCCTCGGGAGCGGCGACCCCCGCAGCCGCCAGCTCGCCCGCGTGCCAGTCGAGGCAGTAGGCGCCCGGCGCGAGCGGACGGTTGTTCTCGGCGAACTCGCCGAACGATACGAGGAGCTCGCCGAGGTCGACGATCCGGCGGATGTACGGCCGCACGGCCCGGGCCCGCTCGACATCGTGGACCGCGGTCACGGTCCCGTCGACCAGCTCGACGATCGGTCCGTCGATCGTGTCGCAGATCCCGATCGCCGCGGCCTTGCCGGGGTACTCGAGCTTGACCTGGGTGCCGATCGCGACGAACTCCTGCAATACGACCATCGTCGCCGGGTTGATCGCGCACCCGGCGAGCCCCGAGGTGCGGGCGCGCCCGTAGACGAGCCGGAACCCGCCGGGCCGATTGGGATGCGCGAGGACCGGACGGCCTCCGACCGCATCCTGGAGGTACTTCGGGACCCGGTCGTCCTCCTCCTCCGCCGCGTGGTGGCCGAGGCGGTCAAGGAACTCCCACCCGTCGATCCCGAGCGGGTCGACGATCTTCCGGATCTTCGAGGCCTTCTGGCAGAGCCCCTCGGCGACGACCAGGCACGCCCCGCCCCGGATCCCGTTCGTCCGGACCCGCGGGAGGTTGCGGAACGCGCTGACCTCCGCTTCCCCCTCGGTCGACTCGCCCGAGATCGCGACGGGAACGTTCCGGACGACGAGCTCGATCTCCTCGGCCGTCGGGCTGTACTGGAGATGCTGGTAGTGCTTGTAGAGCGGGATCTCCTCCTGGAACCGGCCGACCTCGCCGTCGTCCGCCCGGTACGCCGCGAGGCCGAGGTCGCGCCGCACGATGTCCGCGAGGAGGACGCTCAGGGCCTGCGCGGTCCCGCCCGCGGCCCGGATCGGACCCGCGTAGTACAGCTCGACGTACGATCGTCCATCGCCGGCGGGACGCAGGTGGACCTCGGCGAGGCCCTCGAGCGGGGCGACGAGGATCCCCTCGGTCAGGATCGCGAGCCCGACGCGCAGTGCGGCGTCGACGCGCTCGGCGACCGTGCCCCCGCGGGCGGGGTCGGTCGCGAGGCGCCGCGCGATGGCGATCGCCACTTCCTCCCTCGGCATGCGGGCCGCGAGCGAACGGATCTCCGCGGCGATCCCGTCGATCCCGAGGTGGGCGAGGAGCTTCTCCACGCGGGACGCCATGTCCTGGGCCCGGGGGATCTCGGGGACGACCTCGGGATCGTACCCTTCCTGGCGGGCGCGCACGGCGACCGCGTACGCCCGGTCGACCTCCGACTCGATCGCGCGGAAGTAGACCTCCACGGCGGTCGCACCCCCCGCCGCAAGATAACGGAGCGCGCGGCGTCAGCCCGCGGACGGGCCGGGTCGGGCCCGTTCGAGCAGCACGAGCGTGACCCCGGCGATGACGATCACGAACCCGATCAGCTCGTCGAGCGTGAACGCCTCGCCGAACAGCCCGGACCCCACGAGCAGCCCGACGATCGGGGCGAGGTACGCCACGAGGTTCGCCCGGACCGGTCCGACCCGGTGGTGGAGCCGGAAGTACCCGAAGTACCCGACCACGGACGACAGCGCCACGAGCGCGACGAGCGCGAGCACGACCCCGGTCGTCCGGGGAAGGAGCTCGGGGACCGGCGCGATCGCCGCGACGGCGAACAGGAGCGCGGCCGCCGCCCCGAACTGGGCGCCGATCTGCCAGAGGCCCTGCGGGCCGCCGCCGTACCGGCGGAGGAGCACCGTCCCCAGCGCGGCCGAGACGTAGGCGCCGCCCACGAACAGCGGACCTGGCCAGGTGCCCACCGCGCTCCCGAACAGCTGGGGCGCGACGAGTACCACGGCGCCGAGAAGGGCCAGCGCCATTCCGGCGAGACCCCGGCGGCCGAGCCGCTCCGCCGGCAGGAGCCCGTAGGCGAACGCGACCGTCAGGATCGGGGCGGTCGAGGCGAGGACGGCCGCGTACCCGCCGGTCGTGTACTGTTCGCCCCAGTAGAGCAGCCCGCCGTACCCGCCGATGATGAACACCCCGCCGAGGAGCGCGGAGACCGACGCCGCCCGGCGGGTCGGGAGCCCGATCCGCAGGGCGGCCGCGATCGCGACGAAGGCGACCGCGGAGAGCCCGTAACGTGCTGCGGCGAAGACGAGCGGCGACGCGCCGTAGACGATCCCCTGCTTGATGAACACGTAGGCCGAACCCCAGACGAGCGCGACGAGCGCCAGCAGCGCGAGGTCGACGCGGGAGAACGCGAGGTGGCCGGACTCCCCGGCCGACCCCCCGGCGCCGTCAGGAGGCACGCGACGCCGCCTCCCCGGGACCTCTCCAACCCTTCGACATCGATCCACGCCCTCCCGTGGAGGAGGACGCTCGAGGGCGCCCAGCCCGACACTCGGCTTCTACCCTCGGGCGGGGGATCGCGGAACGGTCGGGCGGTCAGCGTCGCGGATGCGCGAGGTCGCGGGCGAGCGCCTGACCCTTGGGGGTCAGTCGGTAGACCTTGAGCCGTCGATCGCGTCCCCGGACGTGACGCACGTCCTGCGAGACCACCCCGGCTGCGGCGAGGCGGCGGAGCACGTTCGTGAGCGAGGTCTGGGGGATCCCGAGCGCCTCGGACATCCCGCCCTGCGTGAACGGCACGCTCGCGACCTCGTCGTCCCCGAGCCAACCCTGCTGCGCGAGGTGCAGGATGACCCGTTGCGAGACGCGCAAGGCGCCCTCGGGCGGGGACGGCGCGCGCGCGGACGCATCGGACGGTTGAACGACCGGGGGAGGCCCCGCCGGGGCGTCGCCCGGGGCCACCGACGCCTCGGGTTCCGGCGCAGCAGCCCCGGTCGCCGGTGCGAGCGCAGGTCCGACGCGCGGCCGGGCCCGGTACCGCGCGACCGACCAGACGGCCAGCGCTCCGATCAATGCGCCCCCGACCGCCCACGGGAGGACCGACGCGAGACCGGGGGACGCTCCGCCCGGGGTCGCGGCCGCGGACGAGACGTTCACCCAGACGCTCGCGTTCGCGGAGGCGTTGCCGCTATCGAACACCTCGAACCGCACGTGATAGGTACCGGGATCCCGGTAGGTGTACTGGACCGGGTTCCCCTCGCCCGAGCCGCCGTCCCCGAACGTCCACGAGAAGTTCACGTAGGTCCCGCTCCCGCCCGAGACCGTGGCCTCGAACGTCTCGGTGAGCGGGGCCGGCCCGTCCGCGGCACTCGCGACCGCGGACGCGGTGAGGGCACGGGCGACCACATGGATCGCGATCGACGAGGAGTTCGATCCCGAGCTCTCCGTGACCACGATCGTCGCCGTGTAGTCTCCCGGGGATGCGTACACGTGGCTCGGGTCGGCCGCGGAGGCGTTCGACCCGTTGTAGGTCGCCCCGTCCCCGAAGCTCCACTGGTACAGGGTAGGGGTCCCGCTCGACACGGTGGCCTGGAAGGCGACCGACAGCGGGGGCGCACCGTACGACGGGGTCGCGGAAAGCGAGACGGAGAACGGCGCGTCGGCGATCCGGGCACCCGGAACCGCGCCCCCTAAGGCGGAGATCGCGAGCGTGACCGCAAGCGCGACCGCGAGGAAGGCGACGCCGGCGGAGACGGTGGACATCCGGAGGCCCGAAGTCACCCTCCCGCCTTAGCTTCCCTTCGCCGCGGGCCGCGGCCGTTCACGGCGGCGGACGCTCTGCCCGGAGCGCGTCCACGAGCTCCTCGCCCTCGCGCCGCCACCGGCGCCGGTCGATCCCGCGGCTCGCGGCGAACACCGCCGCGGCGCCGGCGAGCGCCCCGACGACGATCAGGCCGGCCGTCGACGCCGGGCCCGTGGGGAGACCGGAGCCCGCGCTCCCCGCGGACGAACCCGGGACGACCACGGCGGTGAGGGTCTCGACGACCTGGTGTCCGGTGACGTCGCGGATCGTGACCGTCGGAACGTACCGGCCCGGGGTCGAGTAGAGGTGCGTGACGACCGCGCCGGAGTACGAGGAGCCGAAGCTGCCGTCACCGAACGCCCACTGGATCGTATACGGCGCGACGCCCCCGCGCAGGGACGCCTCGAGCTCGACCTCCAGCGGGGAGGTCCCGGAGCGAACGGAATCGCTGGCCGACACGTTCAGCGGCGCGTACGCGAGCACCGACACGAGGGTCGAGGCGACCGACTGGTTGCCGCCCGAGTCCGTGACCGTGGCGGTGGCCGTGAAGTTCCCTGAGGTAGCGTACACGGCCGTCAGGTTCTCCGACGACCCGTCCCAGTCCGTCTGGGTGTAGGAGCAGTTCCTGGCCTGGCTGCAGAGCGTCACCGTGTACGGGGACGTCCCTCCGCTCGCTCCGATCAGCAGGTGGACGGTCAGCGAGGCGGAGCCGGAGTTCGGCGACGCGATCAGCGTCGCGACGAGACCCGACGGGCCGCTCCCTCCCGCGGTGACGACGATCTCGGTGGTCGCGACCGCCGGCGTGCCGTTCGCGTCCCAGGCGTACAGGCTCACGACGTACGTCCCCGGGGCCGTGTAGGTGTGGTTCACGAGCAATCCGGTGCCGTTGCCGCCGTCTCCGAAGCTCCAGTCCGCTCCGAACGGAGCCGCGCCGTCCGTGAGGTTCGCGACCAGCCGGACGTCGAGGGGCGCCGGCCCCGATGCCGGGAAGGCAAGGATGGCCGCCGAGAAGTTGATACCGGGCGCGGTCGCGTCGATCGACCACTCGGAGTAGTTCGTCAGGCCGCCGGGCTGCGCGACGATCGCGCTCACGGTCCATGCGCCCGAGGTCGTGATCGAGCCGTGGACCGTGTAGTTCGCCCCGTTCGGGATCTCGGGGCCCGGATCGGCGCCGATCGGGGTGTAGCCGACCTGGGACCCTCCGCTGAGGAACATCGTCACATTGCACTCGGGGGTACAGCCGGTTGGACTCGCGGTGGCTTCGAAGTTGAGCGGGATCGGTCCCCCCGAGGTCGACGCGGTGAGCCGCACCGAGATCGGGTTCGGAGGGGGTGGGGAGCTGGACAACACGACCACCGGCGGCCCCAACAGTCGGGCCGTGAACCCGGTCACGTTCGTCACGTTGACCTCGGCGACGAACGTGCGGGGATAGGTGAACGTGTGCGATACCGTGGCGGAGGTCAGGTATCCCGAGTTGTTGCTGTCTCCGAACTGCCAGAGGTACGTGAACGGCGCGCCCGGCCCGGTCGCGTTCACCGTGTACTCCACCGAGAGAGGCGCCGTTCCGTTCGAGACGTTCGCCGAGACCGTTCCGTTGATGCCGACGAACGGCGTCGTCGCCGCCGGCCGGACCGACTCGCCCGAGGTGGACCCCGATGTTCCGGGACGGGTCGAACCCCCCTCCGAAACCACCGCGACCGCCCCCGCGAGGACCATCGCACCCAGAAGGATCGCGACCATCCTGAGTCGCCACGAGGAGTCCGTCCGTCGAGTCGTCATCGGCTTCTTCTTGGGTCGCTCGGGTTCAAATGGGCTGGCCGAAGATACGCGCCCGATACGACACAAGGCGCGTCGATGCTCGTCACCGGGCGCCGGCACGCTCGGCGGCGCAGGTCGGGAGGGTGACGTCCCCGTTCGCGGACGCGGTTCCCAGCCGGACGCCGACCATCCGCCCTCGGTCATCCGACCGCGGACCGATGATCGGGGTCGGGGATCCTCCGGGGGACGTCTCCGGGCGCGACCGGGTCCCGGAACTGGGAAATGCCCCGTCTGTCCGGACGAGCGTTTATGTAACGAAAGCGAGGACGACTATCATGAACGGGCTCCAGAACCTGACCCTGTTCTATCTCATCCCGATCGCGCTCTGGCTCACGGTACTGCTGATCGTCTGCTGGATCTGGTGGTCGAAGCGCCTCGAGGACAGCCTCGCCTACCTCGTGTACCTGCGCCAGCGCAAGGTGCTGTTCGTCTCGATGCTGGCCGCGCTCGCCGCCGACCGCGTGGTCGCCGGCGTGATCAACCTCGCGAGCGGGTTCGGCTACATCAGCGCCACCGGGGTGCTCGAGGCGGGGATCGTCGCATCGATCATCGGGGGCGTGATCGTCTTCCTGTTCGGGTACCTCCTGCTCTGGCGCGGGCCGTCGCGCGTTCCGAGCCCTCTCGTTCTCGACCTCCCGGCGCACCTGGCCTACTCGCTGGGCGCGCTCGATCGGGCGGA